>WRFD01000061.1 GCA_009778955.1 Desulfobulbus sp. | reverse complement strand
TTTTTTCTCACATTCCGGAGAATGCACATGTTTTTGTCATCCAAAATCCTGCTTCGTACCGCTCTTTGCCTGACCCTGATCGCCCCGGTTCCTGTGCTGGCCGGAGAGCAGCCAGCCGCCCCGCCGCAAGAAAAGGCCGACGCCGCGCTCGACGGCGTGACCCTGCAGGGAAACGTCCTTGAGACCATGAACAGCAACGGCTACACCTACCTGCTCCTCGATGCGGCCCAGGGAAAAATCTGGGTCGCCATCCCGGAGACCCAGGTCAAGGCCGGACAGAATCTGACCATCGCGCCGGGCATGACCATGTTCAATTTCACCTCCAAGACCTTGAACCGCACCTTTGACCGCATCGTCTTCGCATCCGGCCCGGACAAGGGATCCCGCCCGGCGACCGCAGGCGAGGCGGCCAAACCTGCCCAGGGATGCGGCTTCGATGCCGCCCTGAGGGCCGAGGCGGCCGGCGCCAGGAATGCCGCCGCCCTACCCGAGGGAGGCGCCGATGCCAACCTGGCCGCCTCGACCGGCAGCGCAGGCGCGGTGGTGCCTTCGTCCGAGGTCAACGTGCATAAGGCCACTGGCCCGAACAGCTACTCGGTGGGCGAGTGTTTCGAACAGGGCAAGGAGTTGAACGGCAAAATGATCCGCGTCCGGGGCAAGGTGATGAAGATCTCGCGGATGATCATGGGCAAGAATTGGCTGCACATCCAAGATGGCACCGGCACCCCGTTGAAAAATCACCACGACCTGGTGGTCACCACCCAAGAGGATCCAGGTGAGGGCAAGGTGATCACCATTGAGGGATCGCTGGCCGCCGACAAGGATTTCGGCGCGGGTTACCGGTATGATGTCCTGATTGAAGATGCCAAGATAATCGAAAAATAGGCCCATGGTCCTGTCCCATGCCCGTCCCCAGGATTCACCCCGCCGAGATCGGCTTTGATTTCGATGGCGTCATCGCCGACACGGTCGAGGCCTTTATCCGCCTTGCCTGCGAACAATACGATTACTGCGGAATCCGCCCGGAACAGATCACCGATTTTTCGGTGGAGGAATGCCTGCCGATAGACGCCGGCCTGGCCGAGGCCATCTTCTTGGACATCCTGCGCGATTCGGTGGGGACGGGCCTGTTGCCCATGCCAGGAGCGGTCGAGGTGTTGGGCGATCTGTCCCGGCACGCCGAGGTAAAGGTGGTCACCGCCCGGCCAGAGGTGAAACCGGTGCATGCCTGGCTGCAGACGGTATTCCCGGAACCCGTCTGGCAGCGCATCCGGGTGGTGGCCATGGGCGATCACGACGACAAGGCCCGGCACGTCAAGGACTTGGGACTCTCCGCCTTCATCGACGACCGGGCCGAAACCTGCATGCAACTGCATCGGGCCGGAATCACGGCCATCGTCTTTAGCCAGCCTTGGAACCGAAACCGCCACACCCTGCCCACGGTTCACACCTGGGCTGAGATCCGCGATCTCTGTTTGTAAACACTTCCGAAAGAGCTTCCCATGCGCTGTCCCGCCTGCGGCACCCAGGTTGTCCCCTTCAAAAATCCGGTCCCCACCGTGGACATCATCATCGAGACCGAGGGCGGCATTGTCCTCATCGAGCGGAAGAACCCTCCCTTCGGCTGGGCCTTGCCAGGAGGTTTCGTCGATTACGACGAATCCTTCGAGGATGCGGCCCGGCGGGAAGCCATGGAGGAAACCGGTCTGGCCGTCACTCTGACCCTCCAATTCCACACCTACTCGGCCCCGGACCGCGATGCCCGCCAGCATACCGCCTCGACCGTCTATCTCGCCACGGCCAACGGACATCCGGTGGCAGCGGACGATGCCCAGCGGGCAGAGGTGTTCCGCAAGGACAATCTGCCGCCCCTGGTCTTTGACCACGAGCGCATCCTGCGGGATTATTTCGCCTTTAAGCAAAGCGGCCAGTGGCCGGATCTCTGACCAAGGCTGCGTTCAGGCCAGTTTTATTTCCGTTTTGACCGCTTGACCTGCAAGGTTCCCAGCTTGAACGTGGGTTGCGGGTCAGTGGCTGGGGGAACAACCGCCTGCTCGGCCAGCGGCTCGGTTTGCGGGGGGGATACAGGGGTCAGTTCCGATTCGGTTGGCGGAGGAGATGCGGCAATCGGTTCCGGATCGGGCGGTGGAGGCGCCGGTTCCTGGGACGGCGAGGGCTGGGGATTGGCAGTCGCGGACACGGGAATTTCCGGAGGCGGGGGCGGCGGAGTGGCCGGTGAGGTGGAATCGCCGGACCTTGCCGGCTCAATCACGATGTCGTGTGCTGACGTTTGCACCGGGGACACCGGCGGAGAGGCGGCCAGTTCTTTCGGACGCGATTGCCAAATCAACAGCAGGGCCAAGGCGATTCCAGCACAACCAGCGACCGCAAGCCACAGGCCGAGAAAACGGCGGGGACGGCGAGCCTGCCGCATAGCCGCCATTTCCGATACTGCCTGCGCAATTGCCTGCTGCCGCTCTTGGGCCGCGGCTGCCGCACCATCCAGCGGCTCGGACTCCCTCACCTCCCGACCAGACGCCTGCAACGGCACATCCATGGGCACAGGCGGGACGGCGCCCAAATCCTGCGCCGAGAGTCGGTAGAACACCGCCTCCGCACCCGCCAGGGCCGCCCGTTCCTCAGGCAGACCAGGCACATCAACCACGAGTTGCTCGATGTCGCGGTACAGCTTTCCCGCCTCCTCTCGCCGTCCTTCGACGGCGGCGGTCCTGGCCTGATGGCGCAAGCGTTCCACCTCGGCTAGCAGCCGCTTCACCTCCTGTTCCAGCGCCTGTCGCTGCCCGGCGTCGATCTCGTCACTGAATTGGCGCAGCAGAAACCGGGCTTCGAGCACCCGCCGCTGCTCAAGTTTCGCTCGGATACGGGCAGCGGGATGTACCGGGGAGAACTCGGCCTTACCAGGCATTGTTACGCACCAGTCAGAAGAGCATCTTGAGGATCGCGTACATAACCAGCCCCGCACCTACGGAGCCATACAGCATCAGTCAGGCGGGGCAATCGACGGACACGCATTTCCGCAAAACAACAAAGGCGGCGATTCCGGTCAGGACAGCCGCCCCGGCCATCAGCAACTCTTTCATGGTACCTCCTTGCCGGGAAATACGCTACCCTCGAATCTTGGCGTCCTTTTTCTTGCGCAACCGAATGGCCTTGGGCGTGATTTCCACCAGCTCGTCGTCATTGATATACGATATGCAATCCTCCAGACTCATGTCAACCGGCGGGGTGAGAATGACCGCGTCGTCGGAGCCCGAGGCGCGGATGTTGGTCAGTTTCTTGCCCTTGGCTGGATTGACGATCAGATCGGCTGGCCGGCAGTGCTCGCCGATGATCATGCCGGGATAGACATCGACACCGGGGCCAAGGAAAAGCTTGCCGCGCTCCTGGAGGTTGAACAGGGCATAGGCCACGGTGGCGCACGATTCCTTGACGAGCATCACCCCGTTGATCCGGTTCTGGATCTCGCCGGCATGAGGCCCCCATTCGGCGAAGATGTAGTTCATCACCCCCATGCCCCGGGTATCGGTCATGAACACCGAACGGTAGCCCAACAGTCCTCGCGTCGGCACCTTGAACTTCATCCGGGTCATCTCCTTCTCGACCTGCATGTCAAGCAGCACCCCCTTCAATTTCCCCAGCTTTTCGATCACCACCCCTTGAAACTGTTCGTCCACGTCCACCGACAACTCTTCGTAGGGTTCAAGCAGCCGGCCGTCAACCTCACGCATGATCACCTGCGGTCGGGTCACCTGGAACTCGTAATCTTCTCGCCGCATTTTCTCAATCAGAATGGAAAGATGGAGTTCGCCCCGGCCGGAAACCCGGTAGCCGATGGACTCGGCGAGCGGCTCGACATGCAGTGCCACATCCGAGAGGGTTTCACGGGCGAGCCGTTCCTCAAGGTGGCGCGAGGTGACATATTTGCCGTCCTGGCCGGCAAAGGGCGAATCGTTGGGGATGAAGTTCATGGAGATAGTCGGCGGGTCGATCTCGATTAGCGGCAGGGGCCGGGGATCGGCGGGGTCGGTGAAGGTGACGCCCACGGTCACGTCCTCCATGCCGGCCACAGCCACGATGTCGCCCACCGAGGCGCTGTCGATCGGCACCTTCTGGCTGCCGCTGAAACCGAAAATCTTGTTGATCCGCACCGGGGTGATCGAGCCGTCGCGCCGGGCCACGGCCAGTGGAGTGCGCAGATCGAGCCGGCCATTGACCAGCTTGCCGATACCCAACCGGCCGAGATAGGGGGAATAATCGATGGTGTTGATCTGGAGTTGCAACGGCGCCTCGGCGCTGCCCGCCGGCGGCGGCACGTGCCTGACAATCATTTCGGACACCGCTTGCATCCCGGTTTCAGGCAAAACCGGCGCATCCGGTTCCGCCAGGGCGTACCCGGCCTTGGCCGAGGCGTAGACCACCGGAAAGTCGAGGATATTATCCGGCGCATCGAGGCGGTCCAACAGGCCGAAGACCTGGTCCACCGCCCAGTCGCAACGGGCAGCCGGTTTGTCGATCTTGTTGATCACCACCAGGATGGGCAGGCCGGCGGCCAGGGCCTTTTTCACCACGAAAAAGGTCTGCGGCATCGGCCCTTCCTGGGCATCAACCAGCAACACCGCCCCGTCGGCCATGCGCAGCACCCGCTCCACCTGGCCGCCGAAATCGGCATGGCCCGGAGTGTCGATAATGTTGATCCGATAGTCGTCGTACAGGTAGGAGCCATTTTTCGAGGCGATGGTGATGCCGCGCTCGCGCTCCAGATCCATGGAATCCATCAACCGTTCCGCCACCTGCTGGTTGTCGCGAAACATGCCGCTGTGGCGGAACAACTGATCGACCAGGGTAGTCTTGCCATGGTCGACATGGGCGATGATGGCGACATTACGAATGAACTTCTGTTCCATACTGCTCCTGCCCATGGGGCGTCTGTGGTGCACGGTGATTGTCCCGGACGACCGGAAGGCAACTACTCGCGGATGGGGAGCCGGCATGATATCCGAAAGAAGAAAACGGACCGGCCACGAAACGAAAAAAAGAGTTTATATACCGGAAGAAGAACAAGAAGACAAGGAGATTGATACGGGGGCTGGTCAGTGGAGTAAAAAAGACGGCTCCTCATCCTTTGGTGCGGATCAGTCGTTTTGATTGGCGTATGAGCCAGACATGGGTTGATAGTGTCACTCCTCCGCAGGCCATTGCAGCTCAGCAGGCAGCTGAAAAACCGCACCTGATTGATCGGCTGAGAGGTTACCCTCTTTTCCCTCATAAATAATGCCAACAAAGAGCGGATGGCGATACTCTTTGCATTGTCCAGGACTTTGACCCATCATATGCCTCCAGGATGCGCCCTTCACGGGCGACCTGCGATATAATTTCCTTGTGCTGGCGCAAGCATGCACAAGGTTAACACGCTGTAATTTCAACAATAATTTAACAGATATTTTGCATTATCAACAGGAAATGGCATGACGCTGCCACAGCACAGGCGCTTTACGCCAACCACCATGAGGATTGCGAACCATGCAAGCGAAAAACATCCGCGATGCGCTGCCTGCCCATCTTGCCCTCGAAGCCTGCGAAGATATTCTCCGCGCCCCTGGGGTGCGAATCGAGCGTATCGTTTCCAAGGGACACGCCTCGCCTGAGTGGTATGATCAGGACGAGGGTGAATGGGTCATGGTAGTGGCAGGCAGGGCGATAATTGAGTTTGCCGACGGTTCCATCTGCACTTTATCGACGGGCGATTACCTCGATATCCCGGCCCATTGCCAGCATAGAGTGGCCTGGACCGACCCAGGCGATCTCACCATTTGGCTGGCGGTGTGGTACAGGTAAGGTATTTTTGCTTCCCGTTCCGTTCCCACACCGGAGCGTGGAAATGCAAGCGTGGCCGAGTTAAGCATTTCCTGTATTTTGGCCTATTGCCGAAAATTTCAGCCTCGGTCTACTGCCGGAAAGGCGTCCTTTTCTTTACTTGCCCTAAGAAAAGGACCAAAAGAAACGGCCGCCGGGCCGGCCTGACAACCCCGGTCAACAAACTCCGCAACCGGCGGGGCAAAAACTCGCTGCGCTCAGACAGATTGCCCCTGCTTCCGGTTGCGGTATGATATTTTCGCCAAAAATATTATACACCAAAGAGCTATCCGAGCCTCCTTTTATTGATCATTTATGGGACAGCACTGACTTGGCGCCAATAGGTCTTGCGCCGCCTTGAAGACTTCCGGAGTCATCAGCGCAAGATAATGCACTTCCCCTGATCGGTTAACGGTTAACCGTGTACCGTGGGACAGATGGTAATGTGCAACCGTTCCTGCATTCAATTACACCCCCTGTCAGCCCCACATGACGCGGCGTTTCAGATTTTCCATTTACTTTACTTCTGCTCGCCACCGATAGCTCGATAGACAATCGCGCCGATCACGGCGCCGACAACGGGCGCCACCCAGAACAGCCAGAGCTGGCCGATAGCCCCGCCACTTGCGAACACGCCGTCAATCACCGCTACACCCGTGCTGCGTGCGGGGTTGACGGAGGTATTGGTGACCGGAATGCTGATAAGGTGGATGAGCGTCAGGCACAGCCCGATGGAGATCGGCGCGAAGCCCTGCGGTGCCCGTTGGTCGGTGGAACCGAGAATGACCAGCAAAAACATCATGGTCATGACCACTTCGGTGATCAGAGCGGCCATCATGCCGTAGCCGCCGGGGGAGTGCTCGTTATAACCGTTTAAGGCGAAACCTTTGGCAAGCTCAAAACCCGGCTTGCCGCTGGCGATGAGGTACAAAATGCAGCCAGCCGCGATGCCTCCCAGGACTTGGGCGATGATATAGGGCACGATGTCCTTGGCCGGAAACCGGCCGCCGGCCCAGAGTCCGATCGTCACGGCTGGGTTGAGATGGCAGCCGGATATGTGGCCGATGGCAAAGGCCATGGTCAGCACCGTCAAGCCGAATGCCAGAGAAACGCCGAGCAGGCCGATGCCGACATCCGGGAAAGCTGCGGATAAGACCGCGCTGCCACATCCGCCGAGGACCAGCCAAAACGTCCCGAAGAATTCTGCCCCAAATTTTTTCATTCTCTTATCTCCTTTACTGTGTTGAAGTGATGTCAGGCAAGTCTTCCCGCCCTGGTTTGCGCATAATTAAATTGTGATGGATCTAATGGTTATCCGTTTGGTGCTGGCTGTAAATGATTTTGTGCGGCGGACTTTTTCCTTTCGGGCCGTTCGTCCAGCAAGGCGCCGCGCGATCAAAATGATAATGATTCTGGTTAAAGAGGAGGGAAAGGTGGCCGCGAATTCAACTGCGGGCAGGTCGGATATTTGAGCTTCCTGCCGCCGCCTGGCGGTCGCTTATAGGTTTTTATCTTCTGTCCGTGGAGAACGCGGGAGCAAGTGCTTAACCAGGGCCCACAACGCATCGGAGATCTTTTATGGTATCGCTCCCCATGAGAGTTTTCAATAGGATACCATGGCAACAAGGGATAAAAAATATTATTTACAGATAAGCCCTGGGCGGGTTAACCTTTCTTTTTACTTTATTTTTAGAATCTCGAAATATACCATTCACCCCAACCAGTCAGTGCTAAGCGGAAAAAATTCAGGGAAAAAATGTCAGCCCAGCAACTGATCCTGACCGTTTTAAGCTCCTTTGCTCCGCTTCCAAGTCACCAGCGGCCATTTTTGCCGCCTTGCCCGCCCCTGGCGCACTTCACCCCTTCGCGGTCAGAAGCATACCCATCCGGTCAATATTGTACGCCAAGTTCCGCAATCCGATCTTGGCCCATACCCGTCTGATGCCAACCGTGCGCAACAGCAAATGCCCGGACCGTTGAACCTGGATGCCAAAGACGTGCTCAACCCGCCAACGAATCCGGGACTTGGTCTTGTTGTCCTCCTGTTCTCTTGGCCTCAATGGATGATTACAGCTCCCCTTGCGGTGGATATGTTCCCGGAAACCATCCGCACAAAGTCGCTCCACCCGCTCCGCCGAGCGATACGCCGAATCCGCCCAAATATCCTTGCTCGCGTCAGCGGAAAGGACTTGCTCAAACACCTTGCCGCCGTGCAGAGCAGCGTCTGTCGCCGCACAGCTTCGAATAAGATAGTGCTTCATATCCACCGGAACGTGGCTCTTGTATTCGTAAAACGACTTGCCATTCTTCTTGATCCAGCAAGCATCCACATCTTTTCTACGCCGTTTGTTTTCAGACCAGTCTTCCGGGATGCCGCCCTCCTGTATCCTGGCGTTTTCTTCCCGGCTGTTCCGTTGCTTGGCCACCTTAACGATGCTGGCATCCACGAGCTGACCTTTCATCGCCATGAAACCATTGGCCCGGAGCTGCGCATCAAAGGCCGCACACAACTCCTCCACGATGCCAGCCTTGATGAAGTCTTCCCGGAAAAGCCAGATCGTGGCGGCGTCAGGGACTTTCTGGCTGATGCGCAGGCCAAGAAAGCGGCCAAAACAGTGGCGATCGAGGATCTGAAACTCCGCAACTGCATCCGACAAATTGTACAGCGACTGCAAGATAAGAATCTTGAACAGCAGGATGACATCATATCCTTTCGGCCCCACACTGGACTTACGCCCTTTGTCCCGAGCCTTTTCCAGCGCCAAACGAAACATCTCCCAGTCGACCGTCTGGTTGATCTTGGTCAGCGGATCATCGTTCTTGTCGATTTTGTGCAATCTGTCCTGCAAACCGAAAAAGCCTGGCTGGATCATGATGGGTCTCCATCGGCATCAGGTGGCAGGGTGGCTCCTCAATACAATGGAAACTAAACATGTTTTAGCAAAATCAAGTTAATATGAAAATGAACGGTGCATTACCACATTAAATTTTCGAGCTACCCTTTTTATAAAGACTCAATGAGTTACAGTTGCCCCCAGTTATCAAAAAAATCGCGATCATTGACAGAAAAGCACGACCCAAAAAGAGTCGCATCGCGATGGGGCGGCATGGCAACTGTTAAGGCTCGCAAGAGAAAAAAGGCGCTTGACGGCTCTGATGCCATGACAACCAAGTTGTTTTAACCATCCTTAACCAAGGAGCGAAACATGAGCCAGGCCGTTTGCACCGTTACCGTTGGTCTCATCCTGTCCCTAGTCCTTGCGGGCTGCGGAACCACACACCGGCAGACTACCGCCGCCGCGGCTGACGGTCAGCAGCCCTTCGAACTGACCGTGCTGCACATCAACGACCACCATTCCCACCTCGATCCAGAACAGACCACCCTGCTGCTGGACACCGGCGGCGGCAAGCGCGAGCCGGTGAATGTCGACCGGGGAGGCTTTGCCAGGGTGGCCGGCGCGATCAAGGCCCTGGAAAAAGAGCCCACCCAGGTGCTCAAAATTCACAGCGGTGATGCCAGTACCGGCGACCTCTATTTCACCCTTACCGAAGGCAAGGCAGACGCCGACCTGATGGAGACAGTCTGTTTCGACACCTTCACCTTGGGCAATCACGAATTCGACAACAGCGACGCCGGCATCAAGAAAATGATCGGTTTTTTGCACGCGGGCAAGTGCGCAACCCCGGTTTTAAGCGCCAACGTTCGTTTCGGTTCCTCTTCGCCGATGCGTGACGCCGGCCCCGCAGAATCCGTTATCCCCTCGATGGTGTTTGAGCGTGGCGGTCAAAAGATCGGCGTCATCGGGCTGACCGTGGCCGGTAAGACCAAGAACTCGTCACGGCCCAATTTTGATACCGTACTGCTAGACGAAGCGACCGTGGCCCAGGCGGAGATCGATCGTCTCAGCAAGCAGGGCGTCAACAAGATCATCCTTGCCACCCATATCGGCTATCAGGCAGACCAGGCCCTGGTCAAGAAGCTCAGTGGCGTCGATGTGGTGATCGGTGGAGATTCGCATTCCCTGCTCGGGCCTGAACAACTCAAGCGTTACGGTTTGACCCCCGAAGGCCCCTATCCGACCCGGAGCTCAGACCGGGATGGCAAGCTGGTGTGCATCGGTCAGGCTTGGCAATATGGCTACGTGGTCGGCGAGATGCGGGTACGCTTCGACGCCAACGGCGAGGTCAGCGACTGCACCGGAACTCCCTGGCTACTGATCGGCGACCAGTTCAGCCGTGGCGGTCAACCGTTGAATCCGAACGAGGTAGCCGCCGTGCGCAGGGACATTGCTGCCAGCGGCGTGTTGCGGATCACCCCGTCCGATCCCCAGGCAGAGTCGCTGCTTGCCCCCTATGCCCAGCAAAAGGAAGCGCTGGGCTCCACCAAGATCGCCACTGCCACGGACAACCTGTGCCTGCGGCGGGTGCCGGGCAACCAGCGCGATATCTCCCGTTCTTCCTTGGGTGATGTCTGCAACGCCAACGAACGGGTCAATGCCCATGGCGGCGACATGCAGCAGCTTATTGCCGAAGCATTCTTGCAGCAAGGCAGGGTCTTTTTCAATGCGGATCTATCGCTGCTGAATGGCGGCGGAGTCCGGACCGATCTAAGCAAGGGTCCGGTCACCGTCAAAGATGTGTACACGGTCCTGCCGTTTAAGAACACCTTGGTGCAGCTCAACGCCACTGGCGCCGAGATCAAGGCGGCACTGGAGGATGCGGTGGAAGGCGTAGCGGGCCCGGCGGGCAACACCGGCTGCTATCCCTATGCCGGCGGTCTGCGTTGGCAGATCGATCTGACCAAACCCAAGGGGGCGCGATTCTCCCACCTGGAAATCCGGTCGACCGATGGCAGCTATCGACCCCTTGATCCCAACGCGCTCTACAAGATGATCACCATCTCCTTCCTTGCCGACGGCAATGATTCCTTCACCACCCTGAAAAGCATCACCGGCGAGCGCCGGATTGAGGTGGGGCTCGATTACGCCGAGGCCTTCCTCCGCTACATCGAAAAGCTGCCGGGCAACCAAAAAGAGCTGCGGACCTTGCCGGTCAAGGAATACAGCACCCAGCGTTTTATCGACAGTTGATGGGTAGCGGCTCCAGGTGGCGGATGATGGGTGGGGCTCGATCAGGATGCTGTCGGGTGTCGATATCGCGAGATGGCCGCCGCCGACAATAGCGGGGCAAGAAAGGCGGTGGCGGGCGGCGACAACTGAGCGGTTTTCAGAGGAAACTTTCTTCGAACTTATCCGCCCAGCCCAGGGCCTTGAAATAGGCATCGATCATGGTTTCCGGGGCGATGCCGAGTTCTTGGAGCAGGTTGGAGCATTCGTGGAATTCGCCCCTTTCGTAGGTAACGACTGCCTCGAGATAGGGCGCCAGTGGCCCGGTGTGCGTATTGAGGGCATTCTTCAGTTCGTCGGTGAGCGGCAGCTTGGAGGTAAGTTCGGTCATGGGCATGTCAAGCATGGCATCAAGCAAAGAGAAAAGGCCAAGTAGGAAAAGTTGGGAATCGCTTACCTGCCCTTGGCGGAGAACGGCCAAAAGCTGGCAGAGCCGCGCTCTGACCATCGACAGCCGCATCAGTTCCGAAGGCTTGCCGGAGGAGAATTCCGAGGTGGCGGCCAGGGAAATAAACTGGCGGACCCCGCTTTCCCCCAGATAGGCCAAGGCGTGGCGAACTGAGGTAACCTTGTTGACCAACGAATAATAGGCGGAGTTGAGATACCGGAAAAGTTTGTAAGAAAGCGAGACGTCCGGCGCGACCAGCCGTTCGATCCTGTCCAGATCGACTTCCGGCAGGCAGACCTCGGTCAACAGATTAAGCAGGACGATCTTCGAGGTGTCGATGGTCTTGTTCTTGAGCACCTCCGGCTTGTCGAGGAAATACCCTTGAAAATAATCGAAGCCGAGTGAGAGCGCGAGCTTGAATTCCTGGTGATTCTCGATTTTTTCGGCAAGCCAGGTAATGTCCGAATATCGCTGCATCCGGGCCATGTTTTCCGCCAGGCGTTCCCGGTCAACCGCCTGAAAGTCGACCTTGACGATGCTGACCAGGGGAATGAACTGTTCGGATTTTTCGTTGAAATCGAAATCGTCCAAGGCTAGGGTATATCCCTGTTCCTTCAATTCTTTGCAGGCCTCGAAGACCTTGGGGGAAGGAAGGATGGATTCGAGAATTTCGACGATGCAACGCTTTTGGGGCAGTTGGACCGGGGTTTTTTGCAGGAGGTGGTTTTCGGTAAAATTGATCAGTGCCCGATGAGGGCCAGTTATCGCATCCAGACCGATGTTGAACAGGACGTGGGCCAGAACGGTATGGGTGGCCTCGTCGCTGTTTATCTCTTGGGGGAAGATGTTGACCATGCTCGACCGAAAGAGCACCTCGTAGGCGAAAAGGCGCTTCTGGCGGTCGAATATAGGCTGCCGTGCAATATAAATATACATCGTCTGTAAGCCCTGTGGTGAAAAGGCAGTCGAACAGCGGAACTGCACACATATCCCGGATTCAATTTTCCGGAACCAGCACCTTTAACGATATCGCAATGTTATCAAAGGAGAAAGCATTTTTCTCCAAAACGGGAAATTTCTTCCCCCCTCTCGGAGACAGGG
>WRFD01000060.1 GCA_009778955.1 Desulfobulbus sp. | reverse complement strand
GACGCTCTATTTGTGGAATATTGGGGAGAAAGCATTGCTCCAGAAAAACGTATTGCCCGATGGCTCAAAAAAGCAGATGAGTACGCGAGAGATTGGAAACCATCGGATAGCTTGTTTATTGATAGGGCGGATTAATAAAAAAAAGGACGTAAAATGAACGCGATCAGAACAGCAACAGTGCGAAGCCCATTGGGGCCAGAAACCATCAAATGTGAGCTGCATCCATATAAGTCCGGATATGCCTGGACGTATGACGGCGTCCTAATGGAGGAAACGAAGTGCGAATCAGTTGAAAAAGCAGTTGAATTTTTTACCTTCTGGTGCCCGAAGGGCACCATATTGTGACCAACCACCCCAACCTCGGCTGGCGGAAACGCTGGACCGTAGATCTTGAATCAAGGGAAGCCCGGCACATAGACGGCTGGGTTTTCCGGTTTGACCGCACCACCGGCGACCCGCGAGCTGGGACGGGAATTGCATTAAGTTCCCCGCCGGCATGGAGAAGGACAGCAGCCAGATCGCCTGCATCTGCCACGAGGCCGGAGAAATCTTCGGCGATGCTCGCAAAAAAATGACCTCTGAAGAGTTCCGTGCCATTCGGAAACAGCTCGATCTGACTCAAGCCGAACTTGGCAAAATTATGTCCATCTCTCAGCACGGTCTTTCGATCATTGAAAACGGCAAGCGCAAGCCGACCAAAATCATGGCCGCCTTCCTCCGCTACATCCAGGCGAATAGGCTCCCCGGGACAAAAGGAGATGTTTAGCCTCCCAGCCCTTCCGCACATTTTTGCAAAAAAAAGACCCGAAGAGATATGGCTCCTCGTCATTTGGTGTGGAGTTGATCCCTATATACATCAATTCCACACCAAATGACGAGGAGCCCGTCTTTTCGCGGCACAGGACCAAAGCTGAGGGCGACGCCACTTGGTCCAGCCCCCGCCCCCTTTCCTTGCTCAAGGCCCTGACCGTGGGCGTTACAAACCTTCCTCTCCCCTTTTCTTCATCGGTTGATCGCCGCACATCAGCCCTTGATATCTCCGCCGGACAACGGTTCAGATATAGCTCCGATATACCGGTTCAAACATCAAACCCCGAATGAATTCGACCAGATCCCCCGGCAGGGGCTTGGTGGCCAGGCCGCCCGCATAGGCCTGCTCGGCCACCGCCGCCGCCACGTCGAGCGACACCTGGCGGATGCGCGACAGGGGCGGATACACCCTGCCGTTTTGCAGGTCTTCTTCGGAAACATTCCGGGACACGGCCCGGGCGGCGGCGAGGAACATCTCGTCCGTGACCTGGGCGGCGCCGCTGGCCATGACTCCCAGGCCGACTCCTGGGAAGATATAGACATTGTTGCCCTGGGACGGATAAAAGGTCCGGCCTTGGGTGACTACCGGAGCAAAAGGGGTGCCGCTGGCGAAAATGGCCTGGCCGCTGGTCCAGGTATAGGCTTCCTCGGCGGTGCACTCGAACTTAGAGGTCGGGTTGGACAGGGAAAAAATGATCGGACGATCGTTGATCCGGGCCATGGTCTCCAGGATCTCGGGGGTAAACTGCCTGGGTTGGCCTGAGACGCCGATGATCGCCTGTGGCCCCAAGGCTTGGACAGCCTCGTGAAAATCGGCCACAGGCGAATGGTCGTGAGCATACAGCCGTTTGTGGCCGCTGAGATCGGCACGACCCTTGACCACCAGGCCCTTGGAATCGAAATACCAGCAGCAACGACGAGCCTCCTTCGGAGAGAGGCCCTCTGCGACCAGGGCCAAGACCAGCAGTTCGCCGGTGTCTAGAGCGGCCTCGCCGGCGCCGAGGAAGAGAAAACGCTGATCCTTGAGGGCGCCGCCGGTGATCCGCAAGGCCGAGAAAATGGCGGCCATGGTAACTGCGGCCGTGCCCTGGATGTCGTCGTTGAAGCAGCAGATCTGGTCGCGGTACTGCTGAATGAGCCGGGAGGCGTTGCGGTTGGCGAAATCCTCGAACTGGATAATGCAGCCGGGAAATACCTGCTGCACGGCAAGGATGAACTCCTCGATCATCTCGTCGTACAAATCGCCCCGGATGCGCGGATGCTGCAAACCGATGTAGAGCGGATCGTTGAGCAACCGGGCGTTGTCCGTGCCCATGTCGAGGGTGACCGGCAGGGTGAGCGAGGGATGGATGCCGGCGCAGACCGTGTACAGTGCCAGCTTGCCCATCGGAACACCCATGCCGTCGGCGCCGAGGTCGCCCATGCCGAGGATGCGCTCGCCGTCGGTGATCACGATGACCTGGACATCTTTGTTCGGCCAGTTGCCGAGCAGCTCGGCTATCCGCCCCCTGTCGCGGGCAGTGATATAGATGCCGCTCGGCCGGCGGAAAATATGGCCGAACTGGAAGCAAACCTGGCCCACCGTGGGGGTGTAGACGATGGGCATCAGCTCCTCGATGTTATCGAGCAGCACCCGGTAGAACAGGGTTCTGTTCCGGTCTTGGAGGGCAAGGAGGTAGACGTAGCGCTCAATGTCGGTGGACTGTTTGCGTAAGTTCTCGAGGATGCGCCGCACCTGCTCGTCAAGGGTATGCACCCTGGGCGGCAGCAGCCCGGCCAACCCCAGGGCCTCGCGCTCGCCCCGGGTAAAGGCCGAGCCCTTGCTCAGAGTCGGATCGCGGAGCAGGATGAGGCCGGTGGGCAGGCAGGCCGTCCAGTTATGGGCGCTGGCGTCGTCGCCGTCGCTCTTCTTCAGCATGGACTGGAGGTTGATGTGGTTGAGGAAACGCGACAGGGTTTCGTCGTCGACCAGATCCTTCTCGAACCGAATAATGATCTCGTCTTGATCATGAAGTATTGTATACATGGCACCTTCCTTCCGCTCCGTGGCAGGAGGCTGGAGACTTGCCAAAGCCGCCGGCGCATCTCCGGACGGACCGGACCCGGCGGCCCGGGCAGACGTATTTCCAAGATGTTATTGCATTACAATCAATCATCGGCGCTGTCAAGGCCCTGCCCGTTGCTCCGGCCCCAACCGGAGGACGGACAAACCGAGCCGGATTGCAGCGATCCCCCCATGGGCAGCGCGTATTGCCTCGGCCGTAAGGGGGCGTCGGTCCATTCAATGATCCGCTCCTGCCCGGTGAGCGCACCGCTCAATATCGGCGACCTTGGGTCGTGCGCCGCCCAATTGGCGGCCACGGCCCGTTCCCCGGCATTGGCGTAGCAGTAGCGGCAGCCGTGCGGACAGGTATCGTAGGCGCCGATATCGACGCTGGCCGCGCAACCGCAGCCCGGCCGCTGCCCCTTGTCCTTGGAGATTTGCACCGTTTGACCTGAAATCGTCGATACCAGACGGTCGTCGATGCAGCGAGCCGTCCCGATGCCGCCTGGCCCGTTGAAAAAGGAATCGCAACAGGCGTGGAGCTCGATGCCGTGGCTGGCGGCGATCTCGACCAGATTACCGACAAAGGCCATCTTTTCCCCGTCATCCACAGCCGACAGGTCTTGGCCTGCCAGATTGCGCCTGCATTTAGCGTACAGGGTGACAAAACTGACAATGCATTGGCGGGTATGGCGGCGCAGCCGAGCCGCCAATGCGGCAAATTCGCCCAGCACGGCCTGTGACCCTTGCCGGCCGGTGAACACAATTGGGTCAAAACGCCACAATACCCGGTGCGGCCCGATCTGTTCGGCCAGGGCGCAGAAGGCGGCGATCCGCTCTTCGCGCGGAGGCAGCAGCGGCTCCAGGTCGCGGTTGCAGGCGGTCAGGGTGTAGTGAAAATAAAACCGATGCCCCAGGCGCTCAATTTCCGGCAGATAGGGCAGCAACGGCGCCGGATTTTTGGTCCAGAACACCAGGCAATCCACCTGGCGCGGATCCAGAGAAACCCGCCTTACCTGCTGGAAATGAAAAGGATTGCGCACCAGGGCATGCCCCTCACGCAGCCGGTTGAGCAGCCATCTGCCGTAAAATGCCGGAATGTCGGTCCGCCTGCTGGCACTGATGATCATGATCGTCTTCCTTGCTCCTAGCTTTAACCAAGTGAAACAAAAAAACTTGGTTGCCGCAACTGGGCTTTTGCCGCCTTTTGACAAAGACTTCGTTGTTTTTCCCGGCTCCACCAGGTAAAGTTTCAAGCTCACGCCATCACCCATGCGGCCCTGTTGCCACGCCAAACCTTTATTTGATGGAGGCAGCCATGAACAGACGGCAATTCATCCGCGATGTCCTGCTCTGGTCGGCCGGCGCCACCCTGGCCGTTCCCCGGTTCACCATCCTGACCGATGCCCGGGCCGAGGAGGCGCCCGCGCCTCCGTTGCTCGCAGTGGCCAAGGGCGAAGATTACGGCGCCTTGGTGGCGCGGGCGCTGCAACCGCTCGGCGGCATGGGCCAGTTCGTCCGACCCGGCGACCGGGTGGTGGTCAAGCCGAACATCGGCTGGGACCGCAACCCGGAACAGGGCGCCAACACTCATCCCCAGGTGGTCCAGGCCGTGGTCCGCCAGGCCCTGGCCGCAGGCGCGAAAAAGGTGCTGGTGTTTGACCGCAGCTGCAACGAGCAGCGACGCTGCTACGCCAACAGCGGCATCGAGCAAGCCATCGTCGATCTCAACGACAGCCGCGCGGTGATCGAGCACATCGACCAACGCAAGTTCGTGCCGGTGGACATCGCCAAGGGCAAGGCTCTCTCCCGTTGGGAAATCTACAGGGATGCCTTGGACTGCGACTGCTATATCAATGTGCCGGTGGCCAAGCACCACGGTCTTTCTCGCCTGACCCTGGGGCTGAAGAACACCATGGGCGTGATGGGCGGCAACCGGGGTTCGATCCACCGCGATCTCGGTCAGAGCCTGGCCGACCTGGCCACGGTGGTCCGACCCAAGCTGACCCTCATCGACGCCACCCGCATTCTGCTCGACAACGGGCCGCAGGGCGGCGACCTCAAGGATGTGCGCCGCATCGACACCCTGATCGCCTCCGTCGACCCAGTGGCTGCCGACGCCTATGCCGCCACCTTGTTCGGCCTCCAGCCCGCGGACATCGCCTCCACCGTGGCGGCCCACAACATGGGGCTTGGCGAGATGGCGCTTGACCGCATCAAGGTCACGGAGGCCTGATGAGACGGAGCGTATTGCGGCCTACACCCTCCATCTGGCGCGCTTGCGGCCAGACCCTGTTTCTGCTTTTCTTCCTGACCCTGTTCGTCAAGACCGACTATGCCGGGGTCGACGAGCTCAACTGGGCGGTCAATATCCTCTTCCGCATCGACCCCTTCCTGGCTACGGCGGCGATGTTGGCCGCCAAGACGGTCATTGCCCTCATGCTGCCGGCCCTGGCTACCCTCGGCCTGACCCTGGTGTTCGGCCGCTTCTTCTGCGGCTGGGTCTGCCCCATGGGCAGCCTGATCGACGCCAGCCGGCGACTGGTGGGCCGGTCCGTTGCCTCGCCGCCGCGTCCCGGCCGCAGACAGCTCAAGTATCTGCTGCTGCTCTTTCTCCTTACCGCCGCCTGCTTCGGCCTGCCCCTGGCCGGGTATCTCGATCCTTTCTCGATTCTGGTGCGCGGGCTGACCTTTTCTCTCCAACCGGGCCTTGACCACGCCGCCGCCGCTCTGTTCACCTGGACCTACCAGCAAGCGCCGGCCTGGGTGAACATGGTCACCGAGCCGATCTACGGCTTCCTGAGGCAATTTGTCCTGCCCTTCAGCCCCAAGGTCTACGGGCTTTCGCTCTTCTCCCTTTTCCTGTTGCTGGCGGTGCTGGGCTTAAGCCGGGTGGAGCCGCGCTTTTTCTGCCGCAAGCTCTGCCCGCTGGGAGCGGTGCTGGCCCTGACCGCCCGGTTTTCCCTGTTGCGCCTGCGCGGCGCCTCGGCCGAGTGCGGTAAATGCAGCCAATGCCGTATGGTCTGCCCCATGGCGGCCATCGGCGAATCAAGGGAGATCGCCGCCGGGGAGTGCACCCTCTGCCTCGACTGCGTAAGCCATTGCCCCCGCTCCCGCTTCGGCTACGGCATAAAGCGCGGTGGAGGCGCCCCGGCCCCCAATGGCAACGACCAAGGCGCCGACCTATCCCGCCGCGCCGTCCTGGCTTCGCTGGCTGCGGGCGCCCTGGCGCCGCTGGCCCTGCCGGCCCGGACCCAGGCCCGCCACAGCGACCCGCTGCTGATCAGGCCGCCCGGCGCCCTGGCGGAACCGGATTTTCTCGATTACTGCCTCCGCTGCGGCGAATGCATGAAGGTCTGCATCGGCAACGGCCTCCATGCGGCCTGGCTGGAAGCGGGCCTGGAGAGCCTGTTCACCCCCAAGCTGATCGGCCGCCTGGGCTACTGCGAATACAACTGCACCCTCTGCTGCCAGGTCTGTCCCAGCGGCGCTATCCGGAAACTCGGCAAAAGCGAGAAGCAGGCCGTGGTCATCGGCCGGGCATATTTCGACAAGAATCGCTGCCTGCCCTATGTCTCGGCCACGCCATGCATCGTCTGCGAAGAGCACTGCCCGACTCCGGACAAGGCGATCAAATTCAGGGAAGTGGTCGTTGACAACCATAAAGGCGATCAGGTCACGGTTCGCCAACCCTATGTGGTCGATTCCCTCTGCATCGGCTGCGGCATCTGCGAACACAAATGCCCGGTGGAAGGAGATGCGGCCATCCGGGTGACCGCAGCCGGCGAAAGCCGCCATGGCAGCCTCGCCGGGCCAGAAGGATATTGACCGCCAGGGCCGCCGCTTTCCGGCGCGCCTTGCGGCTGCCCCCAGTTTTTCTTGTGCATGCCCTGATTTTCGGACCAGACCCATGAACGACTTTTGCCCTCAAGATCCCCCTGCCGAATTTTTGGCCGGATTCGCCGGGTTCGTCCCTCTGGCGGCTGAAATGGTCCCGCTCGCCCAGTCGCGGGGCCGGGTGGTGGCCGAACCCTTGGCCAGCCCCGAGGCATTGCCGCCATTTACCCGTTCGCTGATGGACGGCTACGCGGTCCGGGCCGCCGATACCTTCGGCTGTTCCGAATCGGCGCCCGCCCTGCTGACCGTGACCGGCGAGATTGTCACCGGCCAGGGCCAGGCGCTGCCCTTGGGGCCAGGCCAGGCGATCCGCATCTGGACCGGCGGCCAACTGCCGCAGAAGGCCGATGCCGTGGTCATGACCGAACACGCCCGCCTTGTCGACCGAAAGACCGTGGCCGTGATGGACCCTGTTGCCCCGACGGACAACATGGTCCAGGCCGGAGAGGACTACGAGCCCGGCGCCCTGCTCTTTGCTGCGGGCCACCGGCTGCGGGCCCAGGATATGGGCCTGCTCGCGGGCCTGGGCATCACCACTGTGCCGGTCTTTCGGCAGCCCAAGGTGGCGATTCTCTCCACCGGCGACGAACTGGCGCCGCCGGATCAAACCCCGCCGGCGGGCAAGATCCGCAACGTCAACTCCATCAGCCTGACGGCTCTGGTCGAAGAGGCCGGCGGCCTGTCCCTGCCGCACGGCATTTGCCCCGACGACTTCGGCCGCATGTTGGCCCTCTGCACCGAGGCGATCAACGAAGCTGACATGCTGCTGGTCTCGGGCGGCAGTTCCCTAGGTCGACGAGATTTCACCCGCCAGGTCCTCGCCGCCATTCCCGACAGCGCCATCCTGGTGCCCGGAGTATCGATCCACCCCAGAAAGCCCGCCATCCTTGCCCGCCAAGGCAACAAGGCCCTGTTCGGCCTGCCCGGCCATGCTGCTTCAGCGCTGGTCGGCTTCGTCTGTTTCGTCCGGCCGCTGCTCAGGCTATACACCGGCCAAGGGCCGACCCTGGGACTGCCGACCGTCAGGGCGGTCACCGGCCAGCCCATCTTTTCGACGGTCGGCCGCCAAGAGTATATCCGCGTCCGCCTCACCTCCCAAGCCGATGGTTTGCCTCCCCTGGCCACGCCGGTTTCGGGCAAGCCCGGCCTGATGGGGCCGCTGGTCCAGGCCCACGGCCTGCTGCCGGTCAGCCGTGATGCCTGCGGACTGGACGAGGGTGTGGAGGCCACGGTGCTGCTCTTGCCGTAGCGCCTCGTCAACACGAAAACCGAGCGGCCGCAGGCCGCCGCGATCCGCACAATGCGCCGGGGCGGACGCCAAGATCGTCGACAAACGATTGTTTCCCCGGCATCCGCCGGACGGCGGAGGGGAAACAGGCCCATCACGATTTGCGACCAAGTCCGCCTTTCGCCTCCCCTCCCTGCCGAGGAAAAGCTGTTGACTTACCGCGCGCCGTCTTGTACCTCTCCACTCCCAAAGGGAAGCGGGCAAGCGACCGGCAACCCACCGTTTCAACTCCTCCCGTGCCTCTTTCGGCACTGTCTTTTCAGTCTTTTCCCCTTCAATCTTCCGCGCCCATGCCGACGACCCGCCTGACTCCTTCTGAACTGCGTCTCACCATCACCCCGGACACCCTGGGATTTGCCGACACCTCGACCCTGCTGGACCACGATCTGACCTGGATCGGGCAGGAACGGGCGGAGCAGGCCGCCTTGTTCGGGCTGACCATGGAGCAGGCCGATTACAACCTGTTCGTCCTCGGCGAGGCCGGCAGCGGCCGCTCCTCCCTGCTCAAAGGGGCCATGGCGACCATGGCGGCCTGTCGGGCCACCCCGCCAGATCTCTGCTACCTGCACAACTTCGACGCCCCGGAGCGGCCGCGCGCCCTCCGACTGCCCGCCGGCCGGGGCCGCATACTCCGCCAGGCCATGGCCAGGACGGCCAAGGCCCTGCTCACGGCCATCCCGCAACAGCTCAACGGTCCAGACGTCAAGATGGAGAGTGAACGCCTGGCGCAGTCCTACAAGCAGAAGGAAAACCAGGCATTCGCCGAACTCGACGCCTTTGCCGAGGCCCGCGATTTCCTGGTGCGCCGGGAATCAGACAACATCCTGTTCACCCTGCGCGGCCCTGACGGCCAGGCGCTTACAGAAGACGACATGCTGCTTCTGCCCAAGGAGCAGCGCAACGGGATTGCGCAAAAAGAACAGGAAGTGCTGGCGGAGCTCAACCGGTACTTCGAGAAAACCCGGCCCTTGGAGCAGAAGATGCGCGAGACCCTGGCTGCCCTGCACCGCCGAGCGATCAAGCCGCTGCTGGATCGGGAATGCGAGACCATCCGACTGGAAATAGCTGGCGAGGGCGAAGAGACGGACACCCTTGCCGCCTATTTGGAGCAGGTCAAAAACGACCTCCTCGACCACCTGGAACTGTTCAATCCGCCCGAGGACGACGACCTGACCGGGGAGGCGCTCGCCCAGGTGCTGTCCCGCTACCGGATCAACCTGGTCGTGGACAATGACGACCTGTGCGGCGCACCGGTGATCGTCGAGGACAATCCGCTCTACCGCTCCCTGTTCGGCAGCATTGAGCACCAGACGGAAAACGACGCGCTGGCCACCGATTTTTCCCGTATCCGTGCCGGCAGCCTGATCAGGGCGCACGGCGGCTTTCTCATGCTGCATCTGCGCGACTTGGCTGCCGACAGCCTGGTATGGGAGACGCTACGCCGCTTTCTCCGCAGCGGCAGGCTGCAGATTGAGGAGCCGGGCACGGCATACGCCCCGATCGCGGCGGTTTCCCTTGCCCCGGAACCGGTGGATCTGGACGTCAAGATAGTGCTCATCGGCACACGCGCCCTCTATTACGAGCTGCAGGAGACCGATCCCGAATTGGCCCGCCACTTCCGCGTCAAGGTGGACTTTGCCGACCAGTTCGTCGCCACCGACGCCACCCGCCGGGCAATCGCAGTCTTGGTCGCCCGCACCTGCGCCAAGCTCGGCCTGCCTCATTTTTCAGCGACCGCCGTGGCCCGCCTCCTAGAGCAGGGGCATCGGGAGGCGGAGGATCAAACCCGGCAGAGTGCGCTCTTCGGCCAAGCCGCCGCCCTGATCACGGAAAGCGCGACCCTGTGCAAAAGCCGACATGACAGCTTGGTCTCGGCCGCCGATGTCGAGGCGGCGCTGGCGGCGCGACGCCAGCGCCACAACTATCCCGAGCAACTGATGCGGGAGGCTGTTATCGACGGCGACGTGCTCATTTCCCTGGACGGCGAACGGATTGGCCAGGTGAACGGGCTGAGCGTAGTGGACCTGGGCGATCACCGTTTCGGCCACCCGGTGCGGGTCACCGCCCGCACCTATGCCGGCGAGGACGGCCTGATCAATATCGAGCGCGAGGTGGCCATATCCGGGCCCATTCACGACAAGGGGGTGCTCATCCTGCAGCACTATCTGGCCGCGCTTTTCGCCCGCAACGCGCCGCTGGCGCTCAGCGCCTCCATTGTCTTGGAGCAGGAGTACAGCGGCATCGAGGGCGACTCCGCCTCCTGCGCCGAACTGTTCGCCCTGCTGTCCTCATTGGCGGCGGCGCCTATCCGGCAGGGGATCGCGGTGACTGGCGCCCTCAACCAACACGGCGAAGTGCTGCCGGTGGGCGGCATCAACGAAAAGATCGAGGGGTATTTCCGGTTGTGCGCCGCCGCCGGCCTCAACGGCAGCCAGGGGGTGCTGGTTCCGCACCGCAACCGGCGCCACCTGATGCTCGATTCGACGGTGGTCGAAGCCGTACGCCAAGGGCTTTTCCACATCCACACCATGGAACGGGCCACCGAGGGGTTGGAGTTGCTCACCGGCCTGTCCGCCGGCAACGCCAGCCCAAACGGCGTCTATCCGCTTGGCAGCCTGCTGCAACGCGCCCAGAAATCACTGTGCGCTTTCCGCCGCGCCTGCGACGCCGCGGAACATCGGCCCGAATCCGGCCGGAGACCTGTCCGGGACAGAGTCCCCGATCAGCCGACCTGACCGCTTCGTCGGCATCCTGCCCTGTCGGCGCCGCCGGCAAAAAGGATTTTGTTTCCTATTTCCGCCAATGATCTTCCGCCAAAATCATTGCGCCGCCCAGAAACTCTCCGAGCCATTTCTTGATATTGTCATGAAGCAACCAAATCTTCAATGAATCCAGAGCAGGATGAACTGAATCGACCATGCAGGGATTGCCAATGCCCGACATCATACATGCAAGTCCTTAACCGGACAGTACTGCTGCGAGGCGATAAAAAAACACCCGTCTTATCCGCGATCTTTCCGGCATGAGGCCTAGGCGGTGATCTTTATTTTGCAGCAAACCTCCCGCCCTCACCAAAAAAAAAACGGGGATCTCCAGAGAGAGCCCCGCCTGGCGCAACACGCGTCTGCTTATTTTCAGTTTACTTTCAACTGTCCGCCTTTCCCCATTCCACGCGCCTGACATCCTGGGCTTTGTAATTACCAGCGGAATCACCATGTTGCATAAGCGTTTATGAAGGCGGCAACCGTAGCCTAGCCCTCAGGGACGCGACTGAAGCCACCCAAGGCGCCAGCGGCATGGCTGCCAAAGGCGCCCACGGGACTGCGCCAAAGTTGGTCGCGGTGGATGAACCCTCGGAAATTGAAAGCTGGACCGCCGAACCTGACCAGGGGTTCCGAAGCGGGCTGAGCGCAAGCAAGCATCCCCACGGCCCGGCGCAAATAGACCGTACAGCGGGCAATCCCACGGGCAAGATGCTCCATCGCGCCCCATTGAAAGAAGATGAAAAAATTGAGCGAGTTAAAAAAATGATTAGTGATCCGCAAACTTTTTTGCATCCAAAATTGCCGCTGCCTCAAAAAAATTAAAAAATGCGGCGCGGAGAGATTGACATTGCAATCTTCGTGTTTTTTGGACGGGTGCAATCTCCCGGCCATCGTTCTGCCGATGCCCATGGACAAATACAAATACTTGCCGCCCAACACGGTTGCCTGTATAATAGCAGCAAATCAAAATATTTCCCAAAAAATACGTTTTTCCTACCGCTTCCCATCCATAACGGTCGCTCTCTATGCCCTTTCTTCGCGCCATCAATCGAAGCCTCCTTGCCAAGATCGCGGTGCTGATCACGCTTTTGGTCAGCCTGCTCGTTGCCGCTCAGGGTTACATCTCGCACATCATGATGACTTCGCGCTCCCTTGCCCTTGAGCAAAAGGAAGCCAAGACGCAGGTCCAACGGGTTGCCAACGAAGTTTTTTCCACCCTCGATAAAGTTCGTTCCTTCGGCGTGGATTGGGGCACATGGGACGACACTTATCGTTTCGTGGATGATCAAAACGCCGAATACATCAAAAACTACCTCAACAACCTGACCTTTGTCGAACAGCGGCTCAACCTGATGCTGTTCTTCAACGACAAAGGACAACTAGTCTACCAACAATTCTTCGATTTTGACCAGAACATACCGACCGCCCCAGATCCGGTGACCATCGAAGCCATCCAAAACGTGCCTCAGCTCGTCCACGTCGATTCCTCGGATCTCGAAACGCAAACCGGTATTCTCACCACCCCCACTGAGCCGCTGCTAGTGGTCTCCACCCCGATTCTTACCAGCCTCGGCGCCGGCGGCAGCCACGGCCGGCTGATCATCGGCCGCTACCTGAACGCCAATGAAATCAAGCGGATCGGCGCCATAACCCAGCTGAAGTTGACTATCCATCCCCTTTCTTCTCCCGGACGCCAGGAAACGCAAACCGAGGAAATCAGAATCAATGACAACGGCGACACCCTGCTTGCATCCGACAATCTCATTGGCATCACCGGACAGCCGGTATTGCGG
>WRFD01000059.1 GCA_009778955.1 Desulfobulbus sp. | reverse complement strand
TGGCCGTTACGCTCCGGCCACGCGGAGGGCTTCCCGTGTTGCTCCGACCGTCCTCTTGCATGCGTGCCGGCGCCACTACCCCGGCGGAAGCCCAGGGCGCCCTTTTCGCTCTCTTCCCCTGGAACTGGCAGCCTTCCCCGTTCTACAGGCGGGTCGGCTTCCGCGTTGCTATTTTCGAGGCCTGCTCAGCGTTCACTCGCGTTGCAGCCCGCATACTCGCCGAGTCGCTTGATGACCCTCTACACCGAAGGCTTCAGCTGCTTCGTTACCTCCACAGCTGCTTCGATTGCTGCCGGCTGAAGCGAAAGTTGCCGGGTGGGATTCGCACCCACTGAACAGCCGCGCCTTTCCACGGCGCACCATCAACAGCCTGCTAATCTGTAGACTGGCGGGTCCGTCGACAGCCCAATCGTCGCACACATCACTGCCCCCGTTGTTGATCGTACCCACGCTCCGGCGTGGGGACAGGAGTGCACCCCTGGCCGCTCCTTGCGGCTCCTCGTTTTCGTCCGTTGGTTCTCATTTCCGGAAGGACAGGCGCCATTTCCCTTGGGGCAGGCATTGATCGATACAGGCTCCCAGTTGGGCCTGGAATGCTTTCTGGGAAAGTTCGCGGGCCCCGAAGCGCAGCAGGTGGTCGGTGGTCATCTGGCAGTCGATCAGGGCGATGCCCTGATGCAGGGCGTGCTCCACCAGGGCCGCCAGGGCCACCTTGGAGGCGTCGGAGATCCGGGTGAACATCGACTCGCCGAAAAAAATCCGATCCAGACAGACGCCGTACAAGCCGCCAGCCAGTTGTCCGTCGCGCCAGCACTCGATGGAATGGGCAAAACCGAGTTGGTGGAGGCGGATGTACGCCTGTTGCATTTCGGCAGTGATCCAGGTACCATTTTCCAGGCGTCTTGGGGCGGTGGCGCAGCCGGCAACGACCTCCGCAAAGGCGGTGTCGGCGGATACGGTGAAAGCGTCGCTTTTGAGCAGCCGCTCAAGCCGCTTGGGCAGGTGGAATTCAGAGGGATAAAGGACCAGGCGGGGAGCCGGCGACCACCACAGAATCGGGTCACCCTCGGAAAACCAGGGAAAAATCCCCATGCTGTACGCCGCGATCAGCCGGGCCGGATGCAGATCGCCGCCAATGGCCAACAGACCGTCGGCTTCGGCGAATTCGGGAGAGGGGAATATCGGTTCGTCGATCAGGCGAAAAACAGGCATGGGTTCCGGGGGGCGGGAGTGAACGGCAGATGTCGAAATCCTACTTCAGCCATGAAAAAAGGCAAGCGTTACGGCTTGTCCCGGCATAATGCAATTGCGGCGGGCAGGAGGTTCCGCGCGGTGTTGCCGCCTTGGCCTGCAACCCACCGGGCATCGGCGTGAGCCTAATCGAAAGAATATCCCTGGGATGCACATGGGCGTGCAGGTGAAAAAGAGGTTTACAGGAAACGGCAACGAATTGATAATTGTCCCGCACTTGTCGAACATCCACGGAGGGGTAGAGCAGCGTGATGTACCTTGAACATTTTCATCTCACCCATCCTCCTTTTATGGAGGAACCAGACCCGGATGTTTTTTTCCCGGGAGCGCGAAGAGAGGAGATCTGCCAATCGCTGATCCTCGATGTCCTGGCCGGCAAGCGGTTAGTGAAACTGACCGGCCGCGAGGGATCGGGTAAAACCGTGCTGTGGCAGATGATGGCCGAACGTTTGCCATCCGAGTACGAGGTGATCTTTCTCGACAACCCGATCGGCACCTTTGACCAACTGGTTCGTGCGCTCTGCCTCGATTTAGGGATGGATCCCAGGGGCGCCGAGCCGGACCCCGACTACATTGAAGTCTTGCACCGCCTGCTGGCCCGGAAGAAGGCCGAACAGAACAAGGTTGTGCTGATCGTCGACAGGGCGGAAAAACTGCATCTCGCCGCCCTCGAACGGTTGCTGGTCCTGGTGGCCGATGAGGAGTTGGAATGGACGGCGATTCTCGTCGGTCAGCCGGGGCTCGAAGAGCATCTTGAGCAGATCACCATTTTCCGCGCCGCCATCGATATCCACGCTGGCTATGTGTTGGAAGATCTCACCGAGAGCGAAACCCGGCATTATCTTCGTTATTGTCTCGATGCCGCGGGGATGCGGCGCGCGCAATTCGAGAACCTCTTCACCGATGCGGTGGTCTCCGATATATTCGACAGGGCGCGCGGCAATGTGCGTCTGACCAATACCTGCGCCGAGGAGGCGCTCGAAGCCTCTTGCGCCGACAGATCGTTCATGGTGCTGCTCGAAGGGGTTGAGCCGGAGGAACGGGAAGAGGAGGCGCCGCCCTCTCGTTGGGAATACCGGATCCTGGAGATCTATGAACTGCTCCGCTCCAACAAGTTTGTCTCCTGTGCCCTGGTCGGGGCCGTGGCCATGGTCCTGATCGTTGGTTACCTGTTGACCGGCAAAAACGACGACACTGCGCCGACAACGCTGTCCGGTGGAATCGGCGCGGCTGCGGAGGCTTCCGCGCCCGCCGCCCCGCCGGGAGCGGCCATTCCGGGTGGATGGCGAGATGGCAAGAAATTGCTGAGGGAGCGGCTGGCGGCCAGCGCCAGTTGGCTGACCGGGATGCAGCAAGGCAAGTACACCATTCAGTTGATGATGCTCACCTCGAACCAGGCCCAGGTCAGCATCGCCACGACCCTGACCGAAGACGATTTTTTCCAGATTCGCGAGCAGTTGTTCATCTTTCGCAAAAAATCGAACTCGCCCGCCATCTTGGTTTGTTACGGACTGTACGACAGCCTGGAGGCGGCCAGGGAGGCGAGGAACAATATGCCGTTTTTTCTTCGCAAGCACCATCCCTATCCGCTTGCCGTCGACGATGCCATGAAAAAACTGAACAACTGATACGGCCCGGTCAGCCGCATCCACACCTGTTGCAACGAACCGCCATGGATATAGTCCTTGCCACTCCCCGAGGTTTCTGCGCCGGCGTCAACCGGGCGATCGCCATTGTCCAACAGGCCTTGGAAAGGTACCAGCCGCCGGTCTACGTGCTCCACGAGATCGTGCATAACACCCACGTCATCGAGAAGTTGCGGCAGCAGGGCGCGGTTTTTGTCAAGGAGTTGGAACAGATTCCCCAGGGGGCTGTCGCCATTTTCAGCGCCCATGGCGTTTCCAAGGCGGTCGAGGAACGGGCCCACACCTTGGGGCTACGGACCATCGATGCCACCTGTCCGCTGGTTTCGAAAGTGCACCGGCGGATGAACCGCTTGCATGCGATGGGCTACGATGTCCTGGTGATCGGCCACAAAAAGCACCCCGAGGTGGAAGGCACCTGCGGTCAGGCTTCGGGGCAAGTGCATGTACTCTCCACGCCCGCCGAGATCGAGACCCTTGAGGTGACCGATCCAGCCAAGGTCGGCTATGTCACCCAGACCACGCTCAGCGTCGACGACACGGCCGAACTGCTGACAGCGCTCCGCCTCCGTTTTCCCATGATTGCCGAGCCGGAACGGACTGACATCTGCTATGCCACCACCAACCGTCAGACCGCAGTGCGGAAGCTGGCCGACATGGTCGATCTGGTGCTGATCGTGGGCTCGAAGAACAGTTCCAATTCCAACCGACTGCGGGAGATGGCCCGGAACCGGCAGACTCCCGCCTTTCTGATCGACGATGCCGGAGAGATCGATCCCGCCTGGTTTGCGGGCGTGCGACGGGTCGGCATCAGCGCTGGGGCCTCGGCCCCTGAACATCTGGTGGTGGAGGTGGTCCGCTGGCTGCAAGACCACGGCGCCGAAACGGTCACCGAAATGGATGGCCAGGAAGAGCACATCAACTTCCTGGTGCCGGATTTGAACGTTTGAGGGCATGGATTGCGGCGGGATGGCCGCAATCCATGCCGCTCTCTTTTCCCCTCAGCGGACCAGCCGGCTGACGCCGATCAGATGCACCGACCGCAGGGCCTCGTCGCCGCACTGATTGAAAGCGTCGAGCATGGCCTGATGCGGGTGGCCGATGCCGATTGCCTGGCCCTGCTCTTGGGCCAGGGCTGCCAATTGCCGCAGTTGCCGGCAGATGGCGCCTGTCTCGCGCCGGTTGTCCAGAAACAGCTGGCGCCTGGCCGCAGGCAGATGTAGCCGCTCTGCCACAGCCAATCCCTGTGAGCCAGGAGTCGTGGCGGAATCGATGAAATAGACGCCCCGCTCCTTGAGGGTTTCGATCACAACCCGCATCCCCTGACCGTTTTCACTGAAAAGTGACCCCATGTGATTGTTGGCGCCGACCGCCTCCGGGATCGCAGCCAGCATCTTCTCGACCTTTTTCCTGATTTGCTCCGGGCTGTCCGTGCCCATCAGGGTTTCGGGCTCAAGCCGCCAATCCTTTTCCTTGGGTTCCATCGGCAGGTGCACCAGGATGTCATGACCAAAGGTCTGGGCCTGTTGGGCCAGCTCCCTGGCGTGGGGCGCATGAGGCAGGAAGGAGAAGCTCAAGCGGGCATGCAGTTGCAGGAATTGCTGGCCAAGCGGCAGGTTGTAGCCCATGTCGTCGATAATGATGGCCACTTGGGGCCGAACGGGTTCAGACTGGGGGGTGACGGCGGCTGGCTCGGCTGCGGCCGGCGGCGCTGCGGTCCCGGTCGGTGCGGTCGTGTCCGGGGGGGCCGGGTCCGGAGCGACATGGGCCGCGCTTTGGCGGTCCGTTTTCGGAGCAGCGGTTGGCCGGTCTGGCTCCTGGCAGCCCCAGAGGGCAAGAACAACGGCGGCAGCGAGCAGGAGGCAATGGCGGCGCCATCGTCGTCGGGAAGAAGGATGCACTGCCGGGCCGGAACTATTTATTGCGGGCAAGGATGTAGAGAGCCAGATCCCGCAAGAGCCGGACGCTGGGATCCTCCTCTCCTGGCCGGGTAAAGGGCGCAAGGGCGGCGAGGGCCTGGTCGATCAAGTTCCGGGCCGCGGCGGCAGCGGCGGTGAAGCCGTCGTAGCGTTCGATCAGGGCTACGAGATGCCGGTACGAGGCGGGATCGGTCCGGTCGGCGGCCATCAACTCTTCGATGGCGCGCCGGTCGGCGGCATCGGCCCGCTCAAGGGTGTGCAACAGGGGAAGGGTCATTTTTCCTTCCACGAAATCGTTGCCAATCTTTTTGCCGGTGCTTCCCGGATTGCCTTGAAAATCGAGGAGATCGTCCACCACCTGGAAAGCGGCGCCGATCAGGTCGCCATAGGCCGACAGGGCTTGCACGCGCCCCTCGTCCGCACCGGCATAGAGCGCGCCCAGCGCACAGGTGGAGGCGATGAGGTTGCCGGTTTTCTGGCTAATCACCTCGAAATACTGGTGCTCCCTGGTTGCTGCGTCGCCGGCCAGGCGGAGCTGGACGAATTCGCCGTTGACCATCGACAAGGTGGCGGCACAGAAAATTGCAAGCCCCTGCGGGCCAGCGAGCCGGCCGATCAGATGCATGCTGCGGGCATGGAGCCAGTCGCCCGCCAGGATGGCGGCTGTCAGTCCGAAACGGGCAACCACCGTGGCCTTGCCCCGGCGTTGGCTGGCCCGGTCGATGACGTCGTCGTGCACCAGGGTGGCCACATGGAGATATTCAAAGGCCATGGCCAACAGATAAAGATCGTCGTCGTCCCGGCCGCAACAGCGCGAGCTGAGGACGGTCAGCAGGGGGCGGATTCGTTTGCCGCCGGGAAACAGGGAGTAGTGGACCACCTCGATCAGCAGCGGATCGCACCTGGCCAAGGTCGTTTCCAGGTCGGCGCACATCGCGGTTTCCACCCTGCCGGCGACGGCTGCGGCCGAGGTCCGCAGATCCATGGCAATGGGCGGCGAGCTCATGCTGGTTGTCCGTGGGCTGTGGTCCGGCGCCCGAAAAAAGCGGCCACATCGTCCAGGTCCCGCGAGACGGGGCTGGGCGGGAGACTGCGGAGAAACTGCCTCCCATACCCCTTGCCAAACAGCCGGGTGTCGAGGATGGCGATGACGCCCCGGTCGTCCGTGGTGCGCATCAGCCTGCCCACCCCCTGGCGCAGGGTCAGGATGGCGCGCGGAACCTGATAGTCGTTGAAGGGATTGCCGCCCAAGGCCTTGATGTGATTCATGCGGGCCATAATAACAGGGTCGCTCGGGACTTCAAACGGTAATTTGTCGATGATCACCAGGCTGAGCGCCTCGCCGGGCACATCGATCCCTTCCCAGAAGCTGGCCACGGCCAGGAGCACCGAATCGGTTTCCTGGCAAAACCGTTGCAGCAGCACCCGGCGGGGCGCTTCGCCCTGGATGAGCAAGGGATAGGGCAGTTGGTCGCGGAGCGCGGCGTGCGCCTTGTCCATGGCGGCCAGCGAGGTGAAGAGGGCGAGCGTCCGCCCGCCCGCCCAGCCGATCAGGGCGGCCAAGCATTGGTGCAGGGCTTGAGGATACCCCGGCGCGGTCGGCTCGGGAAAGGGCGCGCCCGGAATGTAGAGCATGGTCTTGGCCTGGTAATCGAAAGGCGAGGCAAGGGAGAGGGTGGGAGTCTCGGCCGGTAGGCCGAGGCGTTCGAGAGCGTAGCGGAAGTTGCCGCCGGTGGTCAGGGTGGCGGAGGTGAAAACGCAGTGGCCAACCTGGGTGTACAGAGCCGTATGCAGTTCCGCAGCCACATCCACCGGTGTGGCGTACAAGGCTAGGTTACGGTCGCTCCGTTCGTACCAGTAAGTATGGCTGATCTCCTCGTCGGCCAGGTCGTCGAATTGCTCGCGAGTGATTTTTTCCAGACGGTCGGCCAGCTCCCAGGCCCGGCCGGAGTATTGGGGCCAGGGGCTATCCGATGCCGGATTGCTTTCAAGGCGCTGGGCAAATTCCTGGAGGGCGGCAGCCAAATCGGCCCGCAACGCCGGCAGATCGGGGTGGCTGGCGAGCAATTCCTGGAGTGGAAACCGGCCCCTCTGTTCGGGGAAGGCGGCCGCGAACCGTTCGACGCTTTCCTTGAGGCAGCGGGCAGCGGAGAGGATGTCTCCGTGTTTGGACGCCTGGCCGTCACCGGCGCTACGCTCCACATCGCCGCACAGATCGAGCACCTGAAAACGGGAAAAGGTGAAGCCGAAAAAGGTCGTGGCCACATTCTCGACATGGTGGGCTTCGTCGAACAACACGGTATGGTAGCGGGGCAGCACTTCGCCGTGCCCGGTCCGGCGCACGGCCAGATCGGAAAAAAGCAGGTGGTGATTGACGATCAGCAGTTGGCTGGCAGCGGCATCGCGGCGCAGCCGGTTGAGAAAACAGCCTGTGGCTTCCGGACACTGGCTGCCCAGACAAAAGTGGGACTGGCAACAGATCTTCTGCCACAGGGGCGAACCCGACCCGAGCCAGTGGAGCTCGGAGCGGTCGCCATGCACGGTTCCCGCAATCCACGAGTCAATAGCCTTCTCCTCGCCTCCGGTCTGGAGGTCGGCCAGACCTGCGGCCTGCAACTGCCGCCAGCGGTACAGGCAGAGGTAATTCTGCCGGCCCTTGACGCCCAGCGCCTTGAGGTCCGGCGCTATCCATTCCCGGATGAACGGGATCTCGCGCCCCAGGATCTGGTCCTGGAGATTGCGGGTATTGGTGGACACTACCACCCGTTGACCGCTGAGCGCGGCGGGGATCAGGTAGGCCAGGGTTTTGCCCAGGCCGGTTTCCGCCTCGATCAGCAGGCAGGCAGCCTGATCGGCGCAATACTCATCCGGCGTTTCGAGCAGACGGGCCACTGCCCGGGCCATTTCCAGTTGGCCGGGACGGTATTGGTAGGGCGACAGGTGCTTGGCCAGCAGGCCGTCCGGACCGAAAATCTTATCCATTCCCGGCACAATCCAGGATATCGCGCACGACTTCGACCACTTGGGGCGACGGGTCGCGCAGCAGCGGCGGCAGAGCGGCTAGGGCCTCATCGGTGGCGATGGCGCCGAGCACGCTTGCCGCCTCCCCCCGCACCCAGGCGAGCGGATTGCCCAATTGCTCGATCAGGCCGGGCACAGCCAGGGAGAGCGACTCGGGGCAAACAGTGGTCAGGCATTCGAAGAGTACGGCCACCCCGAGCCGGACCGCATATCGGCCGTCTTCGATCAACTGACCGGTCCAGGCAAGGTAGCGCGGCTCCTGGCGCACCATGGCCACGATGTTATCCACATGGCCCAGGGCGAGGAAATCGGCAATGACCAGGAGCAAGGTTTCGTCGCTGACTTCGTTCGGGGGCTGAGATGGTGTCGTCGAGGGCGGATCGGCCATGGCGGGAACATTCGGAGTGGAAAAGACGATTCCTGTCCATACCACGGCCAATCTGGCGGAGCAATCCGAGAATGGCGGTTGGGCTGCTTGACACATTTTTTTTTCATGAGTAGAAAAGGCGAGAGAAACGAGTAAATACCGATCAACCCCGGACGGCTTGCCCATGATTGAACCACAAATCCCTCCGCCTCCTTCGGTCGTTGCCAAGGACGAACTGCTTGATGGCGACGAGTGCATCGTCATCGTCGACGATCTGCCGGATATTGTCGTTTTGGTGCAGGATTTTCTGGGGCAGCAGGGCTTGCCCACCCTTATCGCCGACTCCGCCGACGCGCTGCACCAACGGCTTGCCAAGCGCAGGGTCGCCCTGGTCCTGCTGGATATTGGCCTGCCCGATGCCGACGGCACCACGCTTCTGCCGGAGCTGAAACGCGATTATCCGGACCTGGCGGTCATCATGCTGACCGCGGTCACCGACCTGCAGACCGCGCTGGCTTGCCTCCGGTACGGCGCTGACGATTATCTGGCCAAACCGGTCGTATTTACCGACCTGTTGACCACCGTGCAGCGCGTTCTCGAACGGCGGCGGTTGACCATCCGCAACCGCTGGTATCAGCGCCAGATCGAACAGGCCACCTTCCGCATCCAACTGGCCCATGTGCTGGCCATGAAGATGAACTCCGCTTACATGAGCACCATGGAGTTGGACGAGATTCTCCATGCCATTCTCATCGGCATAACAGCGGAAGAGGGGTTGCAGTTCGACCGGGCCTTTCTCGCCCTCTTCGACGAATCCGGGATTACCCTCGAAGGCCGATTGGCGATCGGCCCCAGCAGCCGCGAAGATGGCCTGCCCGCCTGGTCCGGTTTGGAAAGGGCTGCGGCCAGACCGTTCAATCTTGATTTTAACGCCCGGCGCGATGCCCAAATCGCCCACGCCGAAATCAACCGCATTGTCAGAGCCCTGCAGATCGAGGTGTGGGACAGCGAACATGTCTTGATCCGCGCGGTGAGGGAGCGACGATCGATCAACGTGGTTGATGGTCAATGCGCCTACCCGGTGGCTCTCGAACTGCTGGGGCTGCTGCAGGAGGACAATTTTGTGATCGTGCCGCTCTTTTCCCCCAGCAGAGCTTTGGGCGTGATCATCGCCGACCATTTTGCCAGCCACGCCCCGATCGACCAAGAGCAGATTCAGGCCTTGGAAAGCTTTGCCAGCCAGGCCAGCCTGGCCATCGAGCACTGCCGGTTGTATGTGACCATGCAGCGCAAGATCAAAGAGTTGGAAGAGGTGACCAGCGAACTAGAAAAAAACAAGGACCTGCTGGTGGAAAGCGAACGATACTCAGCCTTGGGACACATGGCGGCCCAGTTGGCCCATTCCATCCGCAACCCGATTACGGCCATCGGCGGCACCGCGCGTCTGCTGGCCCGGAAAATCGAGAACCCGGAGTGGCTGCAATTTTTGTCCATGATGGCGACAGAAACGGAGAAAATCGAGAAGACCCTGGATGATCTGTTTAATTTTGTCGAGCTGGGCAAACCCGTGTTGGCCCGGACCCATATACTCCCACTGATCCACAAGGCGCTTTTGCTCCACTTCAATGAACTTAATGATCGGAATATACGGAAAACATTCGTCTTTCCCGAACACGATCCCCTGGTCGATGCCGATTCCCGCCAGATTCAGCAGGCCCTGGTCCATCTGATTCGCAACAGCATCGAAGCTATGCCGCACGGAGGCGAGCTCACGGTGAGCGTGGTCGAGGAAAATGAGCGGGTCACCATCGTGCTGAGCGACACCGGCCAGGGAATGGTCCGGGAAGAGCTGAGGCATGCGACCGATCCCTTTAATATCACCAAGATGGTTGGCGCCGGCATGGGACTGACCCTGGTGCGCCGCATCATCCACGATCACGGGGGCGAGTTGACCTTGGAGAGCGACGGCCTCAAGGGGATGCGGGCAACGATCGTTTTACCCTCGGCTCCGCGTTAGACGCGCGGGATTTATTCATACGGTCATTCAGCTCCGCGCACCATCCCTTGTTTCAAGTCATTTAGACCGCAGAGAGAAATCTCCAAGGCTTACGCAAGAACTCGCGAAAATATTTGCAAGATTCCCCAATTCGCTGCGTTCATCGAAATGACTACAAAGGAGCCTGCGTTCGTTGACAGGATTGGCGCGGGCGGCCAGGTCGGCCGTTTGATCGTTTCAACACCGGAACGCGCCCGGGAACGATCATCACGGCGTTCCATCTGGCATGGTCAAGATATCGCTCGTCAGGAGCGGCAGGCCGGGAGAGGTTCAGCCGGCGGCATTCGGCATCATTTTCCTCGTCCCAAAAGTTCGATCTCCCTACGAGAGGTGTATTCTTATCTTTGCTTGCCCAAAGAAAAGAACCAAAAGAAAGTGCATCCGGGCCGCTGAGACAACCCCGGTCGGCGGCAAAGGCGTTGAAAGATCATACAAAGTTGATCCAACTCTTCAATAATCCCCTTGAGGGAATAAGGGGCGGGTCCGCTCTCTTCGCCTTCCCCAGGGGCACGAGCAGGGCCTCCAATTTTATTTCACGTTCTTCGAGCAGGCGCATGCCCGCGCGGATGGCCTCGCTTGCCGTACCGTAACGGCCTTCCGCCACTTGCTGGGCCAGTGAATGCTTCACCGACTTAAGCCGGCGATTTCGAGCAACAGCTAAAGCTGGCAACATCGGCTGAGCCGATTCAGCAACACCTGAGCATGAAGCTCCTGCAATTGCTCACACGTATGGGGGAGCATGCAGAGCCACGGTCTTCCATCAAGGGCGACGGTTGCTACACTATGTAATGCTGAAGCTGCCAGCTAAAGCTGGGGGGGGTAACCCTCCCAAACGGGGACCATAAATGGGCGCCTAGGGCTTTGGAAAAAGCCTTAAAACGTCCCTGATTGTTGCCTGCCGCCAGGAGATACAGAGGGATAAGCTCACCCTCCTTGGCCCGGATCGGCATTGTGATCATACATGCGGCGGGACAAGAGTTGCCCCCGGGCACGTCATGACATGTTGAGCCTCCGGAGCGACCAAGTGAGAAAGGTTATGGCCAAGTCAACAACACTCTTCATCGTATCCGGTGTTTTCCTGGCAACAATGCTTTCGCTGGCGGCAGGCATTGCTCCTGCTGGAAACAAGGACAAAGGCAGCGATGCAATCGAGACGAAAAAGAAGGAGGTGTACATGGCCAATCTCAAAGAGGCGTATTTCGCCGGAGGCTGTTTTTGGGGGGTTGAGGAATATTTTTCAAGAATCCCCGGAGTGTTTGACGTGGACGTGGGCTACGCCAACGGAGCGACCCAAAATCCCACCTATGAACAGGTCTGTTCCGGTGCAACCGGCCATACCGAAGCCGTGCATATCCGCTATGACCCGCAAACAGTCAGCCTGAAAACCCTGGCGGAACAGTTGTTTAAAATAATCAACCCGCTCAGCGTCAATCGGCAGGGTAACGACGCGGGAAGCCAGTACCGAACCGGCATGTACTATCTGAACGCCGAAGACAAAGAGATTCTCGCCTCTGTCATGGCCGAGGTGCAAAAAAACTACGGCAAGCCGCTGGCGGTGGAATTGATGCCGCTGCACAACTATTATCCGGCAGAGGAATACCACCAGGATTACCTGAAAAAAAATCCCGGCGGCTACTGCCATATCAATTTTGCCAGCCTCAACGACCTGCGGACTGAAAAAAATGGTCTGGTGGATCCAGGTAAATATTCCAAGCCCACCGATGAAGAGTTGAAAAGAAACCTTACGCCCGAAGAATACGAGGTCACCCAGAAAGCCGGAACCGAGCTGCCTTTTTCAGGCAAATTCTGGAACCACAAGGAGCTGGGAATTTATGTGGATGCGGTGACCGGAGAGCCGTTGTTCTCCTCAGCCGACAAGTTCGCTTCCGCCAGCGGGTGGCCGAGCTTCAGCAAACCCGTCGATCCGGCGGTGATTGCCGAACATGAGGATGCCAGCCATGGCATGAACCGGATCGAGGTGAAAAGCCGGGTGGGCGATTCTCACCTGGGGCACGTGTTCAACGACGGGCCAGAGGATAAGGGTGGGCTGCGCTACTGCATCAACAGCGCTGCCATTCGTTTTGTTCCGTATGAGGAGATGGACAAACTGGGATATGGCCACCTGAAGCATCTTGTTCGCTAGCGTCCTGTTTGGTTGGTCACGCTTCATAATTTCCAAGAAATTCGTGGGGAAATTATTCAACATGGGCGCGGGCGGCAAAATGTCGCCCCTACCGGAAAACAACGAGGCGGTGATAAATCATCACAGCGGCGCGATATCGAAACGGCAAGGAAAATTCTGCACGAGGTGGAAGCTAAACAACCGCCGGCTGTAAAGCCGGCGGGTTGGAACCGCGGACTGAAAGTCCAGCAGTGCCGGCAGGCGGCGCAGCCGGTTTATTCAACATCGAAACCATCGCAAGGACTTGGCTCAATATGGCGCGAAAGGCGATAGGCG
>WRFD01000058.1 GCA_009778955.1 Desulfobulbus sp. | reverse complement strand
GATTGCCGCCAGCCGCTTTGATCTTGGCGCCGAACAGATTGCGCTGCGTTGGTGATGAAAAAGTTCTTTGCCTGGTGGAAGCGGCGTCTCAAGGTCTATCTTCTCATCTCTAAGCCGTCATGGCCTCATGATCCAGATGCTTGCCGGGCTTGATCACCTCCATCCTTTTGGCCACCTATTGCCATGATGAGCACGGCGAGCCGGTCTCCATCCGCCGGGTCCGCCAATTACGCAACCAAATCCTCAACGAATCCAGAGCAGGATGCACTGATGCACTGAATCGACCATGCAGGGATTGCTTATATGCGATATCATACATGCAAGTCCTTAACAACAGTACTGAGTTGAGTCAGGAAAATCGGCAGATAACGCACCTAACAGGAGTTGATCGTGTCTGGAAACAGCAATTCATCCGAGCGTTCCGGGTCTTCTTCCTCTGTCCCGTGGGCGCTTTCTCCTGACGCCTTGCGGACAATGGTCATGGAGGGAACGCTTTCTCCCGAGGCCTGTGAAGCGGCATTACGCTTTTTGGGCATACGGCCCGGTCCACGCCAATGGAACGGCTTCTGGCAACGCATTTTCAGTTCCCTAGGCGCCCTGTTTTTCGCCTCAGGGGTGATCTGCTTTTTCGCGTATAACTGGGCGCAGATGCATCATTTTGCAAAATTCGCCCTGATTGCCGCACTTATCCTTGTTTCTGGGCTTGCCCCCCTATGGCGCGGACTGGATTCCCTGCCGGGCAAACTGGCGCTGTTGCTGGCCGCGTTATCTGTCGGCCCGCTTTTGGCTGTGTACGGGCAGACCTATCAAACCGGCGCCGATGCCTGGGAACTGTTCCGGGCCTGGACTTTGATCCTTGTGCCCTTGGCCCTTGCCGGGCGTCAGGCTGTCTTATGGCTGCTGGTCTGGCTGGCGGGCAGCGCGTGGTGGGAGTTGTACCTGATCAGTTTGCCCTGGTGGTACACTGATGTTCCTGCGGGAAGTCCGGAATTGCTGCTTGCATATTGCTTGTGCCTTGTCGGGTGGGAAGCCGCAGCCCACCACTGGCAGAATAACGCGGAACACAGGTGGCTTGCGGCGACATGGCTTCCCCGCATTATCGGCTTTGTCACCCTTTTTTTGCTGACCTGCTATCTGGGCTTCAGAATTATTGAGGGCCACTGGGCAGATTATGACAACTCTCTCATGCTGCCTAGGAGCACATGCGCGGTGCTCTATGCTTTGTTGCTGCTCGGCGGCTGGCTGTGGTACAGAAATAAAAGGCCCGATCTGTTCATGCTGAGCTGCGGTTTGTTCAGCCTTGCCGCATTGCTGGTCTTCGCGCTCATCAAAGTAACGACTTTCAGATGGGACGTCGGAAGTTTTCTCCTGTGGGGATTGGTGATTGCGGGCATCACCGCCGGATGCGGATTCTTGTTGCGTCGCCTCCAACATGCAATGGAATCGGAGAAGGCCACAAAGTGCGAGCCGCAAGGATATCTCTCTGGTTTCATTGAAAAATTCCGGGTGGATTTTTCCTGGGAGGATGTATGGCGGCATTTGCGGGAGGCCCAACTCCTGGCAGAGGAACCTCCACCCATACCCGCAAGATCAAGCACGCCATGGTACATCTCGGTTCTCCTGGCCTTGGGGGGATGGAGTTCAGCAATATGTCTCATATTCTTCCTAGGACTCCTGGTGTTTACGGCCCGGATAGCAGATTTCCCGCAAAGCTCGCTGCTCATAGGCGGGCTGTTCTTTTTGGCTCTTGCCTGGCTATTGATGCGGCGCGACTCAATATTCACCGCGCAGTTCGCCCTGGCCCTGGCCATAAGCGGCACAGTCGCCGTCGTCATCGGCATATTGCTCAAAAATAACTATCGGGTGTTTTTGGCGCCTCACGATCCGCTGCTCGCTGCCTTTATCATTGCGGCCATTTATCCGTTTATGCGCAACAGCGCCTATCGTTATCTCGCCGCTGTCTCCGGGCTATTATTGTTCTTTTGGGGGCTGGATTACCTGATCTGGCACGATATGTATACCTACCACTGGCGCTCTGTGCCGGATGACGCGCTGAGAGAGGCGTTCCCCCATCTGCATGCGCGCCAGGCCATGTACGCGGCGTGGCATAGCTTCCTTTGCGTCGCCATGGCCTACGGCTGGCTGACGGAACACCAATGGCGGACGAATACGCGGCTGAATTCCTTGCTGACCCCCCTGCTGCACGGCGCCTATTGCGCGCTACTGGTGAGTGTTGTGGTCACCTTGCTGGACAGCTCCATCAACAGAGCATTTTGGATGTTTGAGCCTTTGCGGGGCATGGTAGGCATTGGCGCAGGTGTCGGCCTGGTGTACTGTGTCCACATGATGACCAAAATTCAGGCAGTGACTTCGCTGACGCGCTCTCTTTTCTTGGGCTTTGGCATCCTGGCCCTGATCGGCGGATGGTTTTTGCCGGGGCTCAGCGTCGGCTTACTGGGGCTGGCGCTCGGCAGGCACAGAGGGGATATGGTTACTCTTGGGGTCACGGTTGCGGCCCTGATCGCCTATTTCTTCTGCTACTATTACAACCTGAACACCAGCTTGCTGTATAAATCGATCAGCCTGATGGTCAGCGGGGCGATGTTATGCGCCGCCGCTTTCTGCCTATATATGGTGACCAAACAAGCGCGAGCCGCAGCTACGGGAGGCGAACATGCGTAGGATGCTGGTCGCCTGCTCCTTGGTGGTGTTTTTGGCCGGTTTTGCCTGGTCTGTTTTGGGCAAAGAGGAGCAGCTCAAAAACGGCGAGAGGCTTGTTGTGCGTCTAGCCCCGCGCGATCCCCGAGCCTTTCTGCTGGGGGACTATATGGCCTTGAACTACGCCATCAACCGCGAGGTGGATAAGGCGTTATTTGACTGCTATACGGACGGCGAAGACCCCCGCATGACCTGGAGCGACCGCAAAAAAAGCCTGAAGAAACTGCCCAAGGACGGCGTTGCCGTTGTCCGGCTTGACGCCGATCAGGCGGTTTCTTTCGTTCGTCTGGATGACGGCAGCCCCTTGGGGAATGATGAGCGCCGCCTGCACTTCCGGGTTAGCGCTCGCGGCGCAAACATAGCGGCATCGGCATTCTATTTTCAGGAAGGCTTTGCCGAGGATTTTGCCAACGCGAAATACGGTGAACTGCGTGTGAATGCAGAGGGGAAGTCTCTGCTTGCCCATCTGCTTGACGATAAGCTGGCGCGTATTCAGCCGCAAAAAGCCAAACCAGATGCCGCGTTGCCGGCGCCGACGCATTGAAACGAGCCTTCTTCAAGGGCGACTACATCCCTTGGGCGATGGTGCGGATGATGTCCGATTTGCCGATCACCCCCACCAACTGCCCTTCGCGCATCACCGGCAGGGTGTGAATCTTCTTCTCGGCCATCAGGGTGGCCAGTTCGTCCAGTTCCGTCTCTGGAGTCACCGACACCAGGTTGCGGGTGCAGATGTCGCTGACCTTGGACCCCGCCATCTTTTTCAATTCCTGTTCCATCTTGCCCGGCCGCTCAAGGAAGACGAAGGCGTCGAGCAGGGCGAAGGCGGTGGGCAGGTGCACCTTCTTGTTTTGAAAAATCAAATCGCTTTCGGTGACCACCCCGATGACCCGGTCGTTGTCGTCGACCACCGGCACACCGCTGATGTTGCTGGTGAGCAGGAGGGTGGTCAATTCCCGCACCGTGGCGCTTTCCTTAACCGTGATCACCTCACGGGTCATGATGTCTTTCGCTTTGAGCATGAATTCTCCTTGTATTTATTTGTTAAAGGCAGAGTGAACCGATAACCTGCGGCAGTTGCCGCGCCACTTCCGTGGCGGTGTAGCCGTAGGGTTGATCGGCGGCGATGCGGTCCGCGGCCAGGCCGTGCAGATGGACCCCGAGACAGGCGGCTTGCCAGGGATCGTGGCCTTGGACCAGCAGGCCGCCGATGATGCCGGCCAGGACGTCGCCCATGCCGCCGGTGGCCATGCCGGGGTTGCCGGAGGCGTTGATGGCCCAGGCGCCGCCGGTGGTGGAGACCATGGTCCCGGCGCCCTTGAGCACGGTGATTATCGGCGGCCGGTCCGCGCCGTTGGCATTGAGCCATTGGGCCGCCTTGAGCCGGTCCGCCTGCACCGCTTCGACCGAGGCGCCGAGCAGCCGGGCCATCTCGCCGGGATGGGGGGTGAGGATTCTGGGTCCGGGAGGATTGCGGAGCAGGTCCGGATGGGCGGCCAGAATGGTAAGGGCGTCGGCATCGACCACCAGTGGGCCGGCATAGGCGCCGTAGAGGCGCAGCGCCAACTCTCTGGTCTCCGGTTCGGTCCCGATGCCCGGCCCGAGCACGATACCGTTTTTTCCTGCGCAGAGAACCTCGATCCGCTGATAGTCGTCAACGGACAGAAAACCGCTTGAGGCGGGCAGCGGGACCGACATGGCCTCGGCGATGGCGGTTTCGAAAATGGGGTTGAGATCATGGGGCGCCGCGAAGGTCACCAGGCCGGCGCCGCTGCGGAGTGCGCCTTGGCCGCAGAGCAGGGCAGCGCCGGTCTTGCCGGCGGAACCGGCGAGAATGAGGAGATGGCCGTTGCTGCCCTTGTGCGCCGTGGCGGGCCGCACCCGCAGGTGGCGGACAAGCGCTGCCTGGTCGATCAGCATTCCCTGCAACTTCATCCGGGCGACCAAAGAGGCCGGAATACCGATGTCGACGCAGACCAATCGGCCACTGCGGTCGCCTCCATGATGATAATGTCCGGGCTTGGCCAGGGCGTAGGTCACGGTCAAGTCGGCCTGGACCGCGCAGCCTAAGATGGCCCCGGTGTCGCTGTGGAGGCCCGAGGGGATGTCGACGCTGACCACCGGCAGCCTGTGGCTGTGCCGCAGAGCGTTAATGCAGGTGATCGTTTCCAGAAAGCCGCCGCTGACCTCTCGTTCAAGACCGGTGCCGAACAGGGCGTCCACCAGGAAATGGATCGGGTGCATCCGGTTGAGGGCGAGCACCGTGTCCGCCAGGGTGAAGGATTTTTCTTGGTTGTCGAGCACCTGATACGGGAGCCGCAACCGCCGATAGATCTCGAAGTTCAGGCCTGCGTCTCCCGTGAGCCGTTCCGGGGCGGCCGGAAAGAAGACCATGGGAAAACCGCCCAGCCCGTGCACCGTGCGGGCGATCACCAGGCCGTCGCCGCCGTTGTTGCCGGGGCCGGCGAAGACGCAGACCGTTTTTCCCGCCACCGGGCCTAACGCCTGCTCCATCTGGTCGACCGTGCTCCGGCCGGCATTTTCCATCAGGACCATGCCGGGAATGCCGATCTCTTCAATGCTCTGTAGATCAAGTTCGCGCATTTGCGCGGCCAGTGCAAGTTGCATCGATGGTCACAGCCTCCTGGCGCAACGGTTGGATGGATACCGCAACATAGCCTTAGGTTGGCTTGGTTATCAGCCATACCCCAAAACAAATGACCACAATCCCCATCGTTCGGGTCATGCTCATATTTTCCTGAAAGAAGAGCCAGCCCGCACAGGCGGTGACAATATAGCCAATCGAAAGAAGCGGATAGGCGTAGCTCACTTCAACTCTGGAGAGCACGAGCAGCCAGACCGCCACACTAATGACATAGCAGAATAATCCAATCCAGATATAGGCATTGGTTGCGACTGCAAAAACGACCTGACCGACATTCTGGAGCACAAAGTCAAAATAGCCGACCTGACGCATGCCCTGCTTTAACGCCAACTGGGCTGCGGCATTTAGCAACACGCCAATGAGAATGAGGGGGAGATGCACTGCTGCCTCACAAATTGAAGAAAAAAGGATTCGGAGCAATGGCTGGCGGCATTGCGGTCTTCATTAGTTATAGAAACCTGACTACCACATATCCTTTGTCGCCGTTCTGGTCCTGAACTGATGCGGGCGGCAGTTTGTCTTGCCATTGATTATAGTTTCTCGCCCTGGCAATGAGCACTGTTTCTCCGCGATGCTGCCTGATACGTTCTGCTGCTGACTGGAGATCAAGCAACCTCATGTGCGCATCCGGATGTCCGAACCCGTATGCCAATTCGCCGGGAGGTCCGAGCACATATATATTGCGGCGTTGCAGATGCCAGCAGACAGCGGTTATTGATTCTTCATCTGCCAGTATAATATCATTCTTGTCGATCGTTGCACTGTTTCGCCGCAAAAATTCGCCGGGACATTTGGCCTCTCTCGTGTCGTCAGGTAGACTGTAAGGAGCAATAAAATAAATGAAAATCAATGCCATACCTGAAAGGATGATTTTTGTCCGCGCCACTGTGCTTCGATAGGACCAGATGTGCAACGCGATGCAAAAGAGCAGGCCGCCGATGATCATGATCACCTGCCAAGGATGGCTGTAGGGTCTGAACCCCCGAAAATCAAAGAGCTGGAGGGCCATAAAGGCGACCAGGATCATCGCGAACAAGAGGCCATTGACCATCACGCCGCCTTGAAACAGCTTGCTTTTGCCTTTGTGCTTGAAGGCATGCAACAGGCCGAGGCCCGTGAGTATGGCAAAGGGAGGAAAGCAGGGCAGGATATAGGTGAGCAGTTTCCCGCTCGATGCGGAAAAGAACAGAAGCGGCACAATCATCCAGCAGAGACACAACTTGAGCAGTCCTGACCATTCCGGCTGCTCGCGCCACAGTTTTTTTATGCCCAGAGCCGCCGCAGGCGTCATGCAGGTCCACGGAAAGACCATTCCCGGTATGGCCAGCAGGAAAAACCAGAATGATTGCTTATGCTGGGCATCGCTGGCGGCAAAACGGCGGATATGCTCGTGCCAGAAAAAGAAGTTCCAAAAGTCAGGTTCCCGCAGGTGAACGCACAGCGCCCAGGGCAAGATCACCAGTACGGCGATGGCAATGGGCAGCCAGCTCATGCGCAGGATGTCGGCGTAGCGGCGCTGCCAAAGGAGGTAGGGAACCAGGGCCAGAATCGGCACGGCAAAGGCCAGAAATCCCTTGGTCAAAAAGGCCAGACCACAGAACATGCCGGCCATGAGCAGCCAGCCCTTTTCTTTTGCACTGCCTGGTCTGGCCTCGGTTGCGGCATAAAAAGCGGCGATGCAGGCGGTGAGAAAAAACGAAAACAGGCTGTCCAGCAGGGCGATCGTGCCCGTTCCGAAGACGGCAAGACAGGAGAGAAAAACCAGGCTTGCGGTAATCGGCGCACTGTGACTGTGTGCTTCGGACTGGCCCAATCGGGCCTTTTTGACCATGAAAAAAATCAGCAGGGCTGACAGGCCGACCGCCAGCGCGGAAGGCAATCGAACCGCAAAGTTGTTTTCCCCGAACAGGAGCAGGGCGCCCGCATACAGCCAGTAGCCCAGGGGCGGTTTTTCAAAATACCTCAGGCCGTTCAAGTGGGGAACGATCCAGTCACCGCCGTCAATCATCTCGTGGGGGATCACCGCGTAACGGGTTTCATCGGGAACAAAGAGGTCACGCCCCCCCAGCGGCAGGAGGTAGGCGATCAGGTACAATGACAACAGCGCAAGAAGGGCAATAACCGTACTCTGCCGCGTTGGTTGCGGATTCACATCATTCACTGCGCGCATCCTTCGGGACTTTCCTGCCAGGCAAGCCATCCGTCCCGACCGGCAACGGTTTGGGGTGCAATGCCGGCCTCCGGGATGGCGCTCGTCCGGGCCAATGTCTGACCAAGGGGCTCAAAGGCGATCCCCCGCTGTTTCGCCTTTTCTAAAAAATCGGCAAACAGCTCCAGGCATCCTATCCCTTCCACCTCAGCGTGAATGGTCAGCACGTTGCAGCGATCAGGTTGGATCAGCGCCAGCAGGTGTTCGTTGTAGTCTTTGGGAGTGCAGGCGGCGCCGATCAGTTCGTCATAGGTGGGCAAAGTGGTCGGCACTTGCACATGTTTAAATCGTTGTTGCTGAACGACAGGCCTAAAAGGCGTCCAGCCTCGGCAGTCGGATTGGAAGCGAAAGGCAAACTGGTCGAGAACCGCCAAGGCGTCCGGGGTCACGCGCCAGGCCGGAGCGGCAAAGCATTCCGGGGGCTTGCCCAATATATCGGCAAGCCTGTCGTAGCCTTGGCGAATTTCGGTGAAGAGCGCCCCCTGGTTCAGACTGGTCAGGCGGGACTGCCAGCGGTGATGATCCCAGGCATGCAGGCCCATCTCATGGCCATCCTCGGCGGTTTTATGTATGACCGGGGCGCAGCGCTTGCCAATCTCCGATCCTGGCCACAGGGTTCCGCGCAGGAGGATATCCCACCCGTAGAGGCTGGCGGCTCTGGTTCGCAACATTTTGAGGAGAAAGCGGGGCCGTGCCAACCGCCAGAGATGACGGCCCATATTGTCCGGCCCTACCGAAAAAAAGAAGGTGGCCTGGATCTGGCGTTGCGCGAAAAGGGCCAACAGGTTGGGTATGCCGGTTTGGGTGCCGCGCAGGGTATCGACATCCACCCGCAGGCCGACCTGGCTCATGCGGACGGCGGCAGCGAGCCGACCACATCGGTGAGGAAATAATCCAGGGTTTCGCAGACCGATTGCTCAAAGGGCACAATCGGCTCCCAGCCGAGGATAGTCCGCGCCTGGCGGATGGAGGGCCGCCGATGCTGCACATCCTGATAGCCCTCGCCGTAGAAGGCCTGCGCTTCAATGTATTGGGCGCCGCCGTCCGGAGGGAAATGGTTCCGTAAGCGATGGACGGCAAATTTCTCTCTCAGGATGTCGGCAAGCTCCTGCATGCTGGATTCATTGTTCGGATTGCCTATATTGAAAATCCGCCCGTTGCAGCGGTCGTCCTTGTTTTCGATAATCCTGAACAAACATTCGACCCCGTCATGGACATCAGTGAAGCAACGCTTTTGCTGGCCGCCATCGACCAGCCGAATGGGGGTTCCTTCCACCAGGTGAAGAATGAGCTGAGTGATCACCCGGGAACTGCCGATACGCGCAGACTGGAGCGAATCCAGCCTGGGGCCGACCCAGTTGAATGGGCGAAACAGGGTAAAGGGCAGTTTTTCGGTGGCGCCGTAGGCCCAGATCACCCGATCCAGCATCTGTTTGCAGCAGGAATAGATCCAGCGCTGCTTTTGAATGGGCCCAAGGACAAAGTTGGATTTCTGCTCGTCAAATTCGTCATCCTCGCACATGCCGTACACCTCCGAGGTGGACGGAAAAATTAGCCGTTTCCCATACTTGGCGCAATAGCGGACAATCCGTAGATTTTCCTCGAAATCGAGCTCAAAGACGCGCAGAGGATTGCGGACATACTCGATCGGCGTGGCAATGGCCACCAGCGGCAAAATGACATCGCATTTTCGGACATGATATTCGATCCATTCCCGCATGATCGAGATATCCCCTTCTGTGAAATGAAAATCAGCCTGGCCGATCAGATGCTGAATGCTGCTCGTTCCCAGGTCCATGCCGTGGACCTCGTAACGGCCGCTCTCCAGCAGCCGCGCGCTCAGATGGTTGCCGATGAAGCCGTTCACGCCCAAGATGAGGACATGTTTTTTGCGCCGGCGTTCGGTCAGGTCGCCAGTCAACTCACCCAAACGCATGCCAACAGACAGGTTCAATTCTTCGGCCAACCGGTTGCCATGCAAGTACACTCCGTCTTCAACCTGGCCGAACTCCACGGTGACCGCATCTTCGCCGCAGGCGATCACCAGCGGATTGACCGACAGCACTGTCCCCGGCGGTTTTTTTTGGATGTGCGAGGTGAGGGCAACCTGCCACAGGATGCACTTCTTGTTGACCAGGTAGGTAAAGGCTCCGGGATAGGGCTTGGTGACGGCGCGGACCAGATTACGGACCGCCACGGCGCTCTGAGGCCAGTGGATTGCTCCGTCCTGAGGCTTCCGCCCTCCGTAGCAGCTTGCCTGTGCAGGATCTTGGGGGAGACGTTCGTTGACGCCGGCCATGATTTTGGGCAACTGCTCGTCGAGCAGCGCGACTGCGGCCGGAATCAGCTTGCCGTAGAGCGTCAGGGCGGTATCGGCGTCATCGATTTCCACCCGCCGCTGGCCGATGATATCGCCGTCATCGGCTTGTGGGGTCATGTAATGCAGGCTCACGCCGGTTTCCTGCTCGCCGTGGATCAGCACCCAGTTCACCGGGCACCGGCCTCGGTAACGGGGAAGCAGCGAGCCATGCAGATTGATGCAGCCCGCTGGTGGAATGGCCAGGATCTCCCGGCTCACCAGATGGCGGTAATAAAAGGAGAACAGAATATCCGGCTGCATCTCCAGGATTTTTTGCACCCACAACGGATGGTTGATATTATCGGGCACATACACTGCGATATTGTTCTTGGCCGCCAGTTCCGCCACCGAATCGAACCAGACCCGCTCCTGGGGATTGTCGCGGTGGGTGAAGATGGCCTGTATCTCGTAGCCATGGGCCAGTAGGGCCCTGATACCGGCGCAGCCGATGTTATGGTAGGCTAAGACGACTGCTTTCATGACATACCTCTGAAGTCGTTGTTCAAGAATGGGGAGTGAAAATCCTTCTTGGATGGATGGGTTGGTTACTGACGGGGCGTTTGCGGCCCTGCCTGTCTTATTTCATGGATGAAATACCTGGGTCTGCTACGGACGTCATGATAGATGCGGCCGATATACTCGCCGAGCAGGCCAAGGGCGATAAACTGGGCGCCAATGAAGACAAACAGCAGGGCAAAAAGGGTGAAGACCCCTTCGGCCGCCCAGGTTGCGCCGTACACAACCCGCAACAGCATCAGCAGCAGGCCGAAGGCGATGCCGCACAGGGAGATCACCCCGCCAACGAAGGAAAGCAGCCGTAACGGGAAAGTGGACATGGAGGTGAGCAGGTCGTATTGGAGGGCGATCAGCTTGAGGACACTGTATTTGGATTGCCCTTTTTCACGCCGGGCATGGCCGACAGGGATCTCGACGGTGCTGCCAGCAAAACTGTTGGCCAGAATGGGGATGAAGGTGGAATGTTCCGAACACTGCAATATGGCCTCGACGATGGTCCGCCGGTAGGCGCGCAGCATGCATCCGTAATCGTGCATCATCACGCCGGTGGCCTGCTGCACCATACGGTTGACCAGATTGGAGGCGATCCGGCGAAAGAAGCTGTCCTGCCGGTTTTCCCGGACCGTGCCCACCACGTCGACGCCCTGATCCATGGCCTGGACCAGGTTGGGAATCTCCTCAGGGGGATTCTGGAGATCGGCGTCAAGGGTAATGACGATCTCTCCTCTGCTCTGCTGCAAACCGGCGAACACCGCTGCGTGCTGGCCGTAGTTGCGGTTGAGGATGATGCCGATAACCTCCTGGTGTTGTTCCGCAGCCGCCAGAATCATGGACCGGGAATTGTCCTGGCTGCCATCGTCCACCAGAATCACTTCAAAGCTTCTGTCTGTGCTCCTGCATGAGGCCAGACAGCGGTCAACAAGCTCGACCAGGTTTTCCTGTTCGTTATAGACCGGGATGACCAAGGAAAGTGCGGGGGCGCCATTCATGCCAGCACCTCCTTGATCGCCCGGACCACATCATCGACATCGTCCAGATGCATGTCAGGAAACAAGGGAAGGGAACAGAGGCGATCCGAGTTCCATTCGGTGTTGGGAAGGGCGCCGGCGGGCAGGCGCAGGGTTTCCCGGTAGTACCGCTGCTGATGGACAGCCTTGAAGTGGATGCCGGCGCCGATGTTGCGCTTTTTCAGCTCCGCCATGAACTGATCCCGCCCCATGCCCGCCTTTTGGGTGTCCAGGCGCACTACAAAGAGGTGCCAGGAGTGGCGCATGGGGTAGGTGGGCGGGATGATGAGCGGCAGAACTTCAGGCAGATCCGAAAGCAGTGCCAGGTAGCGCTCCGCCAGCGCTGTCCGTTTTTCGATAAAGGCGTCAAGTCGGCTCAATTGCCCCAAACCCAAGGCTGAGGCCATATCGGTCAGGTTATATTTGAATCCCGGTTCCAGCACCTCGGCCTGGGGAGAACGGCCTTGCATGGTCCGGTCAAAGGCATCCATCCCCAGGCCATGAAATTTCAACCGGCGGATATGATCGAGGAGATCTGCATCATCGGAACAGAACATCCCTCCTTCGCCGCAGGTCATGTTTTTGATCGGGTGAAGGGAAAAAATAGCCGTTCCCTGCTGGCCGATTTTCTTTCCCTGGTATTCGGTTCCGGCAGCGTGGGCGGCATCCTCGATCATGGGGATATGGCGGGCGGATGCCAGTTGGCGCAACGGTTCCAGATCAACGGCTGCGCCGGCGAAATGAACCGGGATGATCGCCTTGGTCCGCTCGGAAAGAAGAGGTTCAACGGTTTGCCGGGAAACCATCAGGGTATCGCGGTCGATATCGGCAAACACCGGGGTCGCTCCGAGGAGTTGCAGCAGATTCACGGTCGAAACCCAGGTGAGCGAGGGCGTGATGACTTCGTCGCCCGGCCCGATGCCCATGGCGACAAACAGGAGGTGCATGCCGGCGGTGCCGGAATTCAGGGCCACTGCATCCTGCGCCTTGCAGTAGCCGGCAAAGGCCTGTTCAAATGCAGCGGTTTTGGCCCCGGTGGTGATCCAGCCGGAACGAAGGACATCGGCAACCGCCTCTATTTCCGCTTCGGAGATAGAGGGTTTTGAAAACGGCAAAAATTGTGATCGCATTTTTCTCTTGGGTTATCGGTTCATGGGCCGCAATATCGTTTCCCTGGGCAAGCTGATCGGGAACAATGGGCAGGCCTGTTTTCGTTTTTCTGATTACCGCTGAATCTCAGTTATCGGTTTTTTCAGTTGATCAGACGCTATTTATCAGACCAGCTCAGGTATATTGCCCACTCTCACCATTGAGGAGTAAGGTATGGCCAAAAAACAAGATACAGTTTCAGAAAGGACTAAGTATCACATAAG
>WRFD01000057.1 GCA_009778955.1 Desulfobulbus sp. | reverse complement strand
TCTTTGGCCGCCCAAGCAAAATGGCATTCGATCTTATGCTTGGCGCGGCTGCCTTGGCGATATTCCATGCCGCCAGTATAAGTCAGCCGCCAGCAGAATGCTACCCGCCTGAAAGGCGGGGGGTTAGCCTTTCTTGCGGACGAATAAATTTTTCTTTTTTATAGCCACCGTCGCCCGCCGCGCAACCGCTTCCTGCAGCCGCGCGGGGCTTTGAGGAAGGCGGCCCCTAAAACCCGCCGCAAGACAGGAGGATATCGACGGCGGAAAAATACCGTAAAAGGCGGCGGCGCCTTTTTCCCGCAGGCGTTGCGGCGGCCTACATGCGCCAGACAACCGTCGGCGTCTTTCGGGTGGGCAGGCGATGATAGACGAATTTCGGATAGCCGATCATCATCGCACCAAAACACTGGCGCCCCTCAGGCAGCCCTAGGGCCTCCTGCAGCGGCGGACAAACAGCGGCCGCGGCACTGAAATACCCTGCCCAGCAACCGCCCAGTCCCAGGCTGGGGGCGGCCAACTCCAGGGTAGTCAGGGCAATGATGCAGGTGGAGGCGCCCAAGCGATGCTCTTTTTCCGCATGGGCGACGATCAGCACCGGCGCGCCTCTGAGGATGACATCCTGGCCGGCTTGCCATTGTTCGAGGGTCCGCTGAAGGTGCATTTCTTGGGCAAAGGCGGGCTTTTCGACCTGCAACCAGCGCATCCAATCGATGACGATGCCAGAGAGCCGGCGTAACTCTTCGCGGTTGCCGATCACCAGCCAGCGTGCGTTTTGCGAATTGACCCCCGACGGGGCGTAGCGGGCCATGTCAATCAGTTGAGCCAGCTTCTCTCGCTCCACCGGTCGCTCCATGTAGGTCCGGATCGATCTCCGGGCGCGGATGAAATGGGCGCACTGTTCCGGATCAAGCCGTAATTCCGGCCGTACCGGCAGGCAGGCATCCACCGGCATATCCCGATGGCGTAGGCTGGCCGTGGGACAGACCGCCGTGCAATGGCCGCAGCGGATGCAGGCGTGTTCCATCCCGGCAGCCGGTACTGGAACATCCCCCTGGCGCCAGGCGATGATTCCTAGTGGGCAGACAGCGGCGCAGATGCCGTCGCGGTTGCAGGTTTCCTGGTTGACAGTAAAAAGGTCCATGCATGTTCTCCGTGGAGAAGGATTGACAGAAAACAACCAAAAATGGTTTCTTGCAAGATTGATTGCGGCAGGAGACGCGGACCGTGTCCCCTTGCTTTTGTACACCGGCAGCATGCGCCGCCGGCCCGATTGCGACCCGGTTGCCGCCCGCCTGCCGCGGCAAAATCAGATGGTGCAGGCTTCCACCCTAAGGAGAAGAACGGTTTGTCCACCCCTCCAGCACAAAAAGAGACGCCACCGCCCCCTGTGGCGGACAGCCCGGATGCGCCCCTGAAACGACTAAAAAAGCCGGGCAAAAAACGATCCCGGCCCTCAACCGGCAAATCCGGCCGCAAGCGGCGAAGCAGGCAGCCGGCTATCTCGACCAGGGGGCTGGTTGCATGGACCACGATTGAAGTCCTCGGTCTGGCCGTGACCACGGTCGCCGGCATCGTCGTTCTGCTGGGGCACGCGGCGGCCAGATTTTCCGGCACGGGTTTCTTCTCGCATCTGCTGCCGTTCACCCTCGGTGTGCTGGGCCTGATCCTGACTGGCGCCCTGCTGCTGACCGGTTGGATGCGGCTGCGTTCCTGGCTGCGGCGGAAAAAAATATTCTTGCCCGCGCTCATCGCCCTGACCCTAGCCTTGAGCACCGGCATCATGACGCTCAGGGGGGATTTTTTCTTTGCCTTCAATCAGTTCCGCATCCTGGTCGGCGGCAGGGAGGAGGCTGGCCGGGCCACCCTCGCCCACCAGGTCTTCGCCGCCTATCGCCGGCAGGACACCGCCCAACTGCGACAGATCATCGACCGGGCCAAGCCCTATAACCAGGAAATCGACGCTGCGGCGGCGGCCTTTGGGATCGATCCCGACCTGCTCAACGGCATCGCTGCCGCCGAATCATCCTTTTTGCCCAGAGACAGCAGGGATGGCGGCCAGGGCCTGTTCCAGATCACCCAGATCCCGGAATCCGCCATGCAGGCTGCGGCAAACTGGCTGGAGGTCGCCAAACCTAGGATCGACGACCACCGGCACAACAGTTATCTGGCCGCAGCGACCCTGACGCACTACCTCACCCAGATGCGCGGCGATTTGTTCCTCGGCCTGCTGGCGTACAACATCGGCCCGAAGAACGGCGGACTGCGCTTTATCATGCAACAGTACGGGGCCACTGATTTTGTCACCATTCAGCCCTATCTGCAACAGTTGCCGCGCGACTACCCCATCCGGGTCCTGTGCTACGCCCTCGCCTTCCGCCTCTCCCGCACCCTCGGCGCCCTGCCGGCCTACGAAGAGGAGCTTAACGCGGTCCGCATCCAGCAAATAGGCATTCCGGGACTCTAGCCGTTTTTTGCCTGTTACCGCAAGCGATTCCATCTCCCATCTCAGGCGCCCGCACGGCGCTGGCCGGGTAAGAAAGAACAGGGTGGTTCTGGCATGCAGAAAAATGGAGACAGGCGCATGGAATCGGTGGCGCTTTGATCCCGCCGCGCTGATCGGCCAGCGGCCGTTCTTTTCCCTGTGAGCGGAAAAACGAAATGAAGTGGCCGGACCATCGACAGCCGGCTGGAGAGAAAGGGTCGGCCTCGGGCCGCGGTCAAAAAAAGCGGGAAGCAGTGTTCTCTTCTATCCACGCTCCTGGAAGCCGGTTCGCAGCATCTGGAATATGCCCTCGATAAACCGCTCCCCTTCTTTTTTGATGTCGAACATGTCCGGAGTGGTGGTCCAGTTGGCGATCAGTCCGTGAATAAAAACCAGCACGCTGATCGCGCCCAGCCGGACATCCAGATTCGGCGGCAGTTGTCCTTTTTCCTTGGCATTGTTCAAGGCGATCTGGATGCCGTGCAGCCGTTCCCGGCGCATCTGGATGTGACGGAGGCGCATGGCCTCGGTCTCCCTGCTGTGGCTGCTGTCGTCGAACAGCAGCCGGAACAGTTGCTGTTGGTGCTGATCCTCCACCAGGCCGTTGAATAAGGCCAGATAGAGGCTCTTCATCTTGCCGAGCGGGTCGGGTTCGTTCTGGGCCTCGCTCGCCTGGGCCATGGGGGCGTACAGCAGCAGGATCTGATCCCACAGGATGTTGAGCAGATCCGCCTTGTTGGCGAAATGCCAGTAGATGGCCCCCCGGGTGACTCCAGCCTCCCGGGCGATGTCATCCAGCGAGGTTCGCGCCACCCCCTTGACGGCAAACACCCGGACCGCCGCATCCATGATGCTGCTGCGCGTCTCCTGCGCTTCCTGTTTCGTTTTCCGAGCCATGCCCCCCTTTTTTTCCCTCCTTGTCACCGTACCGCAATGCGATGTGCCTCAACTCCCGGCCTTTACGCCGCCTCCCAAGGCCTTGTACAGGGAAACCAGGTTGGTCAGCCGAACCAGGCGCACGTCGACCACCCCCTGCTGGGCGCTGTACAGCGAACGCTGGGCGTCAAGCACGTCGAGATGGCTGTCTACTCCTTTGAAATAGCGCTCTCGGGCAAGCACATACTGTCTCTCGGTGGCATCGCGCAGGGCCAGTTGGGCAGCCAGCTGCCGTTCGACGTTGTCGCGTTGGGCCAGGGTGTCGGCCACTTCGCGGAAGGCGGTCTGAATGGTCTTTTCATACTGGGCGATGGCGATATCCCGGTCAATCTCCGCCACCTGGAGCTGGGCGGCACGAACACCAGCGTCAAAAATCGGCAGATCGATGCGTGGCATGAAACTCCAGGAACCAGAACCAGAGCTAAAGAGTCCGGACAGCTCGTTGCTGCCGGAACCCAGATCGCCGACCAGAGTAATCCGCGGAAAGTAGGCCGCCCGAGCCGCGCCGATGTTGGCGTTGTAGCCCTTAAGCAGATTTTCCGCCTGGAGGATATCGGGCCGCGTCAACAACACTTCGGAAGACAGCCCCGGAGTGACCCCCTCAAGTTCAGCCACCTGGTCCGTCAGTGCCGAAGGCAGCAAGTCGGCGGGAACCTGGGCGCCGACCAACAGGTTCAGGTTGTCCTCGTCCTGAGCCACTTGGGTGGTGAACCGGACAAGGTCCACCCGGGCCGATTCCACCTGGGTCTGAGCCTGCCGCAGATCCAATTCCGAAGAGGCCCCCACCTCGAACCGCCGCTGGATGAGCTGATAGGACTCCTGTTGCGTCTTCAGGGTTTCCTCGGCCAGATGGAGCAATTCCCGGTCAGCGGCCAGGGTCAGATAGCCGGTTGCGATCTGGGCGACCAGGCTGATCCGCGCGCTCTGCTGGGCCTGCTCGGTGGCCAGATATTGCTCCAGGGCTTGATCCCTGAGACTGCGCAACCGGCCGAATAGATCCAGTTCATAGGAGGTAAGGCCGAGTCCGACCGTGTACTGGTGGATTTTCTGGGCCTCGCCCGTACTTGAAAAATCAGCCGGCACCCGCTGAAAACCGGCAGCGCCACTCGCATCCACACCAGGGATGAGCGCGGCCCGCTGGATCTGGTATTGGGCCTGGGTCCGCTCGACATTGAGTGCCGCCACCCGCAGGTCCCGGTTGTGCGTAAGGCCCAGGGCAATGACCTTTTGCAGCCGAGGATCGAGATAAAAATCCTGCCACACTCTTTCAGCGACGCTGCGCTGCTCCGAATCTGCCGCCACCACCTGGGGCGCGGCATCCTGTTGCCAGGAGGCGGGGACCGGTGCGTCAGGCCTGGTATAGGAAGGGGCCAAGGTCGAGCAACCGGAAAGGGCTACGGCCAGGCTGGACGATGCACACAAAATGATCAGAATCCGTTGTGGTCGCTTCATATCACTGTGCCTCCGGGCCATTGGCGGGCGAAATGGTCGGCACGATCTGTTGCTTTTTTTTCCTGCCGAACAGCTGTGAGATGAGGACAAAGAAAAAGGGAATGAAGAGCAGGTCGATGAAGGTGGCCGACAGCAAGCCGCCGGTGACGGCGGTGCCGATGGCGTTCTGCGCACCCGCTCCTGCGCCCTTGGTCAAGGCCAGCGGCAGGGTGCCGAAGAAAAAAGCCAATGAGGTCATGATGACCGGACGGAGCCGGATCTTCACCGCCGCCAAGGTCGCCTCGACCAACTCCTGCCCCCGTCCCATCCTATTCTTGATGAACTGGATGATCAGAATGGCGTTCTTGGTCGACAGACCGACCGTGGTCAACAATCCGATCTGGAGATACACGTCGTCAGGCAGGCCACGCAGAGTCACAGCTGTGACCGCGCCTACAAGTCCCAGCGGCAGCATCAACAGATTGACAAAGGGAATGGTCCAGCTTTCGTACAAGGCGGCCACGGCGAGGAACACCACCAGTAGCGAGATGGCATACAGTGCCGGAGCCTGGGCGCCGGCATTTTTTTCCTCGTAGGAAAGCCCTGTCCATTCGTAGCCGATACCGGTTTGCAATTGAGCTGCCATTGCTTCCATTTCCGCCATGGCTTCACCGGTGCTGATTCCGGGTGCGGCCTGCCCGAGGATCTCCGCCGCCGGAATGCCGTTATAACGTTCCAGCCGAGGAGAACCGTACTGCCACTCGGTGGTGGAAAAGGCGGAAAATGGAATCATTTCCCCTTGATTGTTGCTGACGTACCAGTTGTTCAGGTTTCCTGGCAGCATGCGGTAGGGGGCATCAGCCTGGAGATAGACCTTCTTCACCCGCCCATCCTGAATGAAGTTGTTGATATACAAGCTACCCCAAGCCGTCGAGAGCATCTGGTTGACGCTATCGGGTGAAACGCCGAGGACGCCGGCACGGACATCGTCGATCATCAGATTGAACTGAGGAGAATCATCCTGGCCGTTCGGCCGGACCGCCACCAGCTTCGGATTTTTCATGGCCAAGCCCAGCAACTGGTTCCGCGCCTCCATCAACTTATCATGTCCCAGACCGGCTCGGTCCTGCAACTGGAAATCGAACCCATTGGCAACACCTAATTCGAGCACTGCCGGCGGTGAGAAGGCAAAGGCCAGGCCATCGCGATAAGTGGCGAAAGCTTTCATGGCCCGGGCGGCGATGGCGCCAGCTCTCAGATCTTGAGTCGGACGCAAGTCCCAATCCTTGAGCTTGACAAAGGCCAAACCCATGTTCTGGCCGCGGCCGGCGAAGCTGAACCCGGTCACCGTGATCACGCTCTCCACGGTGGCTGTTTCCTGACCCAAGAAATGCTGTTCCAGCTTCCGAATCACGTCGACGGTCCGTTCCTGGGTCGCTCCGGCGGGGAGTTGCACCTGGCAGATGATAAAACCCTGGTCCTCGTCAGGCAGAAAGGAAGTGGGCAGATGAATAAACAAATGCACCATGATCAGGACGATCGTCACATAGAATGCCAAATAGCGCCATTTCCTCCCAAAGGAACGGCCGACAATGCCCTCATAGGTGGTCCGGCCAAATTCAAAGCATCGGTTGAACCAACGAAAAAAACGGCCCAGCGGACCTCTCCACTCGGCCGAATGATTCTTGTCCGCGGGAACCAGCAGGGTGGTGCACAACGCTGGGGTAAGAATCATCGCCACCATCACCGAGAGGATCATGGCCGAGATAATGGTGATGGAGAACTGACGATAAATGACGCCCGTGGAGCCACTGAAAAAGGCCATAGGCAGAAAGACCGCAGTCAAAACGGTGACGATGCCCCACAGGGCGCCGGTGATCTGGCCCATGGATTTGATGGTGGCGTCATGGGGCGACATCCCTTGCTCGGTCATGATCCTTTCCACGTTTTCCACCACCACGATGGCGTCGTCGACCAGCAGGCCGATGACAATGACCAGGGCAAACATCGTTAGGGTGTTGATCGAATAACCGGCCGCCGCCAGAACCCCCATGGTTCCGAGCAACACCACCGGCACCGCAATCGTCGGGATAAAGGTCGCCCTGAAATTCTGCAGGAACAGGAAGATGACAATGAAAACCAAAACCACCGCCTCAGCAAGCGTACGCAACACCTCTTTAATCGATATCTTGACAAAGGGTGTGGTGTCGTACGGATAGACGACCTTCATGCCGGGAGGAAAATACTTCGACAATTCCTCCATCTTGGCCTTGATCCGATCGCCGGTCTGCAGGGCGTTGGCGCCGGAGGCGAGCCTGACGGCCAGGCCGCCCATCGGCTTGCCGTTATAGAAGGACTGCAGTTCGTAATTCTCGGTGCCGATCTTGCAATCGGCCACATCCTTGAGTTGGATGACAGAACCATCGGTGTTGGCCCGCAGGACAATGGCGTTGAATTGTTCCGGGGTCTGGAGCAGGGTGCGGGCCGTAATGGTCGCATTCAACTGCTGTCCCTCGACTGCGGGCAACCCGCCTAGCTGGCCTGCGGACAATTGCACATTTTGGTTCTGGAGGGCGATGACGATATCGCTGATGGTCATGTGGTAATTGTTGAGCCGATGCGGATCCACCCAGATCCGCATAGCGTTCTGAGTGCCGAACGCGACCAGTTCACCCACGCCGTCAAGCCGGCTGACGATATCCTGAACATTGGACACCAGGTAATCAGTGAGGCCATTACGGTCCATGGAACCGTCTTCTGACACCAGACCGACGATCAAGAGAAAATTCCTGGTCGATTTGACCACCGAAATCCCCTGTTGCTGGACAACCCCAGGCAAGAGGGGAACCGCCAGCTGCAGCTTGTTCTGCACCTGAACCTGGGCAATGTTGGAATCGGTTCCGGCCTTGAAGGTCAGGGTAATGGACGCGGCCCCAGACGAATCGCTGGTGGAGGCCATATAGATTAGATTGTCGATGCCGTTGAGCTTTTGCTCGATCACCTGGACCACCGTATCCTGTACGGTTTGCGCCGAAGCCCCTGGATAGACGGCGTTAATGGCGATCTGCGGCGGAGCGATCGCCGGATACTGGGAGATCGGCAGCGTGTACAGGGACAACAGGCCGGCCAGCATGATCATGATGGCGATGACCCATGCAAAAATGGGACGATTGATGAAAAAACGAGCCATGGTCAACTACTCCTCATTGTTTCGGAGCCATTGCCTGGCTGTCGGCAGCTGCGGGCTTGGCCACAAAAGGAACTGCTTTGACAGGAACGCCCGGCCGGACCCGCTGAAGCCCTTCCACGATAACCCGGTCACCAGGCTGCAAACCGTCAGTTACCAACCAGGCGTCGCCTACCGCCCGCTCAGTTCCGATCATGCGGAGTTCCACCATCTCGTTTGCTCCAACTACCAGAGCGGTCGCCATGCCGACGCTATTCCGGCCCACACCTCGCTGGGGCACCAGTATGGCCTGCTCACGTACCCCTTCCTGGATGATGGCGCGGACAAACATGCCGGGCAACAGGAGTTGATCAGGGTTGGGAAATTGGGCTCGCAGGGTGACTGATCCGGTTGTTTGATCCACCGACACCTCGCTGAATTTGAGGGCGCCCTCCTGCGGATAGGCAAAGCCGTCTTCGAGCACGAGCCGAACCTGGGCCTGCCCTTGCCCTCCCCCTTTCAGCTCGCCACTCGCAAGGTTCTTCTTCAGCCGGAGCAATTCGGCGCTGGTCTGGGTGACATCGACGAAGACCGGGGCCAACTGCTGGATGGTGGCCAGGGCCGATGCCTGGTTTGCGGTCACCAGAGCGCCTGGAGTGACTGCCGAGCGGCCGATCACCCCATCGATCGGCGCGGTGACGCGGGTGTAGGCGAGATCGATTTTTGCTAATTCCAAAGCCGCCTTCCCATTTTCGATATCCGCTTCCGCCTGTTTGAAGGCTGCTTCAGTATCGTCGTAGTCCTGCTTGCTGACCGCATCGATGGTCACCAATTGGCGGTAACGCTCGGCCTTTTTCTGCAAGGCAAAAGCATTGGCCTCGGCCTTAGCCAATGCAGCCTTGGCGCTGGCCACCGCCGCTTGATAGGTGGCAGGATCGATCTGATAGAGGACTTCACCAGCCTTGACGTGACCGCCTTCCTCAAACAACCGTTTCTTGATGATGCCGCCGACCTGGGGTCGGACTTCCGCCACCATCTGCGGCGATATCCGACCGGTCAGTTCCGTGGTCAGGGTAACCGGCTCCTGTTTGACGACAACGAATCCGACTTCAGGCGGTCCTTTGCCTCCTGCGCCCTTTTCCGGGGAGCTGGCCTGTTTGCATCCGACCGCAGTGAGCACCACGACCAACCATCCACATACCACCAACATTTTGAACGAATTTGCACCATTCATTATCGATAACCTTACGAAAAAACAACGAATTTATTCTACAAACACTTCCAAGATTCAACAAAAGCGCCCCGCGCTTTCCGGGAAGAGAATTGCTCGCGGACTTATACATACATCCATGAATGTATGCAAGCAAAGAATGGCATGCCCCTGCTTTTTCCTGGTCTCCGGACCAGCAAAGATAGGGCTGATTTCTTGATGAAATCTGATTACCATCGAACTTCAGCCGCTGCTGGTAACTTCTGACAAACTCAGTCCTTTCTGAAACTGCATCTTGTTTTTTTTCCACACCTTGCTCCTCAGTGGTGAGTGCGGGGAGCAATATACCAGAGCTGGTCAGATAAACAGCGTCTGATCAACTAAAAAACCGATAGCTGAGATTCAGGGGTAACCAGATGATGAAAAGGGAGGGATCAATTGCCGGGAATCGGTCGTGCCAGATTTCGCGTGCGAAAACAGTCGGCCTTATGCGTGCTTCCCCAAAACAGAGTCTGGGGGCTTGGGCAGTGTAGGATGAAAATAAAGTTGGCAACTTTTTGGCAGCCAAAAATAATATAAAATTTTGATATTCCGAATAATTAGAATGAAAATTGATTTTTCTATTTTCATCCTTCTAAAAAATAAAGTTGGTAACTATGCAGACGGGTCGGGCCAAATTTTTAAATTTTATGAAAAATAAAGATGGCAACTTTCAGTTAGCCTAATAAAAACTGTTAAACACAGCATTTCGCATAGTTATAACAAAATTTATTCTGCCCGCTTCATGATTTAAAGCCCTCAATCCCTTTCAAAAGTTACCAACTTTATTTCAAAGTTACCGACTTTATTATCAGCCTACAGGTAGTGTGGGATCTAAATAAAGTTGCTATCTTTTCAGCTCTCTAATAATTTTATAAAAATTAGCCATTCCAAACAATTAGCATGAAATTGATTTTTTAACTTTCATCCCGATGAAAAAATAAAGTTGCTATCTATACAAACGGATTAGTACAAATTATTAAACTTTTTGAAAAATAAAGATGGTAACATTCAGGCAGCCTAAGAAAACTGTTAAACACAACAATTCGAACAGTTATAACAAGATTTGCTCTGCCCGCTTCATGATCTAAAGCCCTCAATTCCTTTCAAAAGTTACCAACTTTATTTTACAGTTACTAACTTTATTTTACAGTTACCAACTTTATTTTAATCCCACAGGTAGATTCACGAATCGCCTCCCTCTATTCCACAGTCACGCTCTTGGCCAGGTTCCGAGGCTGATCAACATCGCAGCCCCGACGATGAGCGATTTCATAGGCCAACAACTGGGCCGGGATGGTATAGAGCAACGGATTGAGGTCTTCCAACACTTCGGGAAGATACAAAACCGTATCGGTCAACGCGGACAGGTGCTCATCACCGCTGGTGCCGAAGAGCACCAGTCGTCCCTGCCGGGCCTTGATTTCCTCGACATTGGAAACCACCTTCAAATACACCGAATCCTGCGGCACCAGGGCCACCACCGGCATTTCCCGATCAATCAGGGCGATGGGGCCGTGCTTCAATTCACCGGCAGCATAGCCCTCGGCATGGATGTAGGAAATTTCCTTGAGTTTCAGCGCCCCTTCAAGGGCGATTGGGAAGTTGAGCCCCCGGCCGACGAATAAAAAGTCCTTTGCCTCGTAATACTGCTCGATCAATTCGCTGATTTCCGTCCGCAACCTGGGTAGTTCCGTGGCAATCACCTCGGCGATGTCGATCAGGGCCAGGCCTAGCTTTTTCTGGGTGATCGGATCAATGGCCTTCCGTGCCTGGCCGAGATACAGGGTCAGGAGAAAGAGGGCGGCCAACTGGCAAATAAAGGCCTTGGTCGAAGCCACGCCAATTTCCGGGCCGGCATGGGTGTAAATGACGCCGTCCGCCTCCCGGGTCATGGTGGAGCCCACCACGTTACAGACCGTCAGCACTCTGGAACCCAGTTGTGCGGCCCGGCGGATGCCAGCCAGGGTATCGGCGGTTTCTCCGGATTGGGAGATGGCGATGGTCAACGTTTTCTCGTTGACCAACAGCCGCCGATAACGAAATTCCGAGGCAATATCCACTTCCACCGGGATGCCGACCCATTTCTCGATCCAGTATTTGGCGATCAGGGCCGCATGCCAGGAGGTCCCGCAGGCAACCAGGGCGATACGCTCGATGTTTTCGAGTGATGCATAGTCAAGACCGATTTCAGGCAGATCGACAAATCCCGTATCAGGGACAATCCGGCCGCTTACCGTGTTGAGGATGGCCTGGGGTTGCTCGAATATCTCCTTGAGCATGAAATGCCGATACCCGGCCTTTTCCGCCATCGAAGCGTTCCAGTCGATCAGGGAAATGGGTTTGGTCAATTCGGAGCCGTCGTCAATCTCCTGAATCATGTAGCTTCCCTTGCGCAGCACCGCCATTTCCCGGTCATCAAGAAAAATGACCTCGCGGGTAAAGGGCAACAGGGCAGGAATATCTGAAGCGATATAGCAGGCATCGGCGGCAACGCCCATGACCAAGGGGCTGTGATTGCGGGCCGCGACCAGCAGCTCGGGTTCGTGCGCCCAAAGCACGCCAATGGCGTAGGAACCTTCCACCCTGGTCAACGCGGAGCGGACTGCAACCACCAGATCCTTAGTCTCCTTAAGGCAGTCCTCAATCAGGTGGGCAAGGACCTCGGTATCTGTTTCTGAAGTGAACAGATGGCCCCTGTCGGTCAATTCCTTTTTCAGTGTGCTGTAGTTCTCGATGATGCCGTTGTGGACAACGACCAACTCGCCGGTGCAATCGGTATGGGGATGGGCATTGCCTTCGGTAGGAGCGCCGTGAGTTGCCCACCGGGTATGCCCCAGGCCAGTGCTGCTGGCAACGCCGACATATTCGTCGACCACGGCCTCGAGATTGGTCAACTTGCCCTTGGCCCGATATCGCACCAACTGATTGTCAAAGGAATACACCAATCCGGCGGAATCGTATCCGCGATACTCAAGGCGTCTCAACCCTTCAAGCAGGATGGGGATAACTCTTCTCGGCCCTACATAACCAACTATTCCGCACATTTGTTCATCCTCATCAATGGTTTGCACCACACTCCACGATATTGATCCAGTATCCACGACGGCGTGACAAAATGCAAGCCGGAAGAAACGGATCCACAGGAACGATGGCCTCTTCTGCTTCTGCCGCAATTATTTTCCCTGCCGTTGGCCTGCCAACAGGGAAAAATCCTTTTGAAAAAAAGACAAAAAAAAGGTATACTCTATTTCCCTGGTGGATAAATCTAATTGAACCATGGTCAAGTATGCCGTGATCAATCCAGGCAACAACGGCAAATTTCCTGACATTGATCTCAAAGATGTTTGGTCATTGAATCGCCGGAATAATTCTAATCAGCTTTATTCTAATCAGCTTTCAAGTTAAGACTAACAATCCATGGCCACGCGGTCAGGCTTCGCAAACCTTCTCGATCAGCATTCAACCTTGGCGGCCCACCATGCAACTGCCGGGCGACTGCGGCAAGATCATTGAACACCCTATTGGGGGAACTCTTTTCCCTGGAGTTCATCCCCCACCTGCTCTTGCGGATTGAGTTCAGGGGCATAAGGGGGTAGGGCCGC
>WRFD01000056.1 GCA_009778955.1 Desulfobulbus sp. | reverse complement strand
TACGTCGAATCGCTCTCCACCTATGCCCGCCAGTTTCTCGGCCAGATGGACAAGCCCGATGTCGATCTGCTGGAGGGGCTGTCGCCGGCGGTCTCCATCGAACAGAAAACCACCAGCAAAAATCCGCGCTCGACCGTGGGCACGGTGACCGAGATCTACGACCATCTCCGCCTGCTGTTCGCCCGGGCCGGCCAACCCCACTGTCCCCAATGCGGGCAGGCGATCCGCTCCCAGTCGGTGCATGACATGCTCGAATCCCTGCTGGCCCGGCAGGAAGGCGAGAAAATGATCCTGTTGGCGCCGCTGGTCACCCGGAAAAAAGGCCAGCACGAGCAGGTTCTGCAACGACTGCGCAAGGAGGGCTTTGTTCGGGTGCGGATCAACGGCGAGGTCCGCCAACTGGGCGAAGAAATCGTCCTTGACAAGAACAAGTGGCACACCATCGATGCAGTGATCGACCGTCTGGTGATCAAGGCTTCGATCCGGCGGCGGCTGGATGAATCGGTGAGCACCGCTGTGGCCCTGGGCGGCGGCGCCATGCTGGCCCACTTTCCCGACACCGGCGAGGAAATACTGTTCAGCGAATCGGCCGCCTGCCACCAATGTGGCATTTCGGTGCCCGAACTTTCCACCCAGCTGTTTTCCTTCAATAATCCCCAAGGGGCCTGCCCGGTGTGCGACGGTTTGGGCGTCAATCAGTTCATCGACGAGCGCCTGATCGTACCCGACCAATTGCTCTCGCTGGTGGACGGCGCCATCGTGCCCTGGACCCGGCGGCGGCTTTCCACCCAGGCCGATCAATGGATAGAGGCCTTTGCCCGCCATTACCGCTTCGAACCGAACACCCCCTTCGCCGACCTGCCGGCCAAGGCTAAAAACGGGCTTTTGCATGGCACCGGCCGGGAAAAGCTCGAATTCGTGCACAGCCGGGGCAAGCGTACCCTGGCCACGCAGCTCGTCTTCGAGGGCATCCTGCCTCGCCTTAACCGGTTGTTCCGCGAGACCACCTCTGCCCGTTTGCGTGAGGAAGTGGAAGGATTCATGAATGAGCAGGGCTGCCCGGCCTGCCAGGGCGCCCGGCTCAAGCCCGAGGCTCTGGCTGTGCGGGTCGGCGGCTGGTCGATCATCGAGCTGTGCCGGATGGCCATTGAGCAGTTGATCGAGGAGTTGGAACAACTGGACTTCGAGCCACGGCAGGCGATCATCGCCAAACCCATTCTCAAGGAGATCCGCGAGCGGCTCTTTTTTCTGCGGGGGGTGGGACTGGGCTACCTGTCGCTCGACCGCAAGGCGGGCACCCTCTCCGGCGGCGAGGCCCAGCGCATCCGCCTGGCCTCGCAGATTGGCTCTGGCCTGGCCGGGGTGCTGTACATCCTCGACGAACCGAGCATCGGCCTGCACCAGCGCGACAACAACAAGCTGATTAAGACCCTGATCAACCTCCGCGACCTGGGCAACACGGTGATCGTGGTCGAGCACGATTCAGACACCATCGCCAATGCCGATCATGTGCTCGACATCGGTCCGGGCGCGGGCGTGCACGGCGGCACGATCATCTATTCCGGTCCAGTGCCCGGCCTGCTCGACTGCGAGGACTCCCAGACCGGCGGCTATCTCTCGGGGCGGCTGAAGATCGAGGTGCCGGCGAGCCGCCGTCCGGTCGGCGACCGGGCCATTGAGGTGCGGGGCGCGACAATCAACAACCTGCGCGATCTCACCGTGCGCTTTCCGCTGGGAATGATGACCTGCGTCACCGGGGTCTCCGGTTCGGGCAAGAGCTCCCTGGTGATCGAGACCCTGTTCCGCGAGGCTGAGCGGTATGTTGCGGACCAGAAGGGTTATCTCCGGGGAAAACACCTGCTGTACGGCATGGAGCAGGTGGACAAGGTGATCGACATCGACCAGAGCCCCATCGGCCGCACGCCGCGCTCCAACCCGGCCACCTACACCGGAGTGATGACGCCCATCCGCGAGTTGCTCGCCCGCCTGCCGGAATCGCGCGCCAGAGGCTACCAGCCGGGCCGGTTCAGCTTCAACATCAAGGGCGGCCGCTGCGAGACCTGCGAGGGCGACGGCCTTATCCGCATCGCCATGCATTTCCTGCCCGACATCTACGTCACCTGCGAGCGCTGCCAGGGCAGGCGCTACAACCAGGAGACCCTGGATATCCGCTACAAGGGGAAAAACATCGCCGAAATCCTGCGGATGACCGTGGAGGAGGCCTTGGCCTTTTTCCAGAACGTGCCGCCGATCGCCGGCCGGCTGCAGACCATCGTCGATGTTGGCCTGGGCTATCTGTCGCTGGGGCAAAGCTCGGTGACGCTCTCCGGCGGCGAGGCCCAGCGGGTCAAGCTGGCCAAGGAGTTGAGCCGCCGTTCCACCGGCCAGACCCTCTACATCCTCGACGAGCCCACCACCGGCCTGCATCCGGCCGATATCCAGCATCTGCTCCGGGTTCTGGGGCGGCTGGTCGACGGCGGCAACACTGTGGTGGTGATCGAGCACAACCTCGACGTGATCAAGACCGCCGACTATGTGATCGACATCGGGCCCGAGGGCGGCAGCGGGGGCGGGCAGGTGGTCGCCACTGGCGCCCCCGAGGCGATCGCCAACATTCCCCATTCCTATACCGGCATGTTCCTCAAGCAGTTCCTCAACGGCGATTGAACGGTTTTTTCGTTGTCTTTTCGCCGTATTCCCTGGTAGGATGCCCCCGATCGAATTACCCGCCGGTGTTCCGTATCCCACCGGCTTTGAATGACTTCCACCATAAGGACAAACCATGGCTGAGCAGACCCCCAACCAGCAGGACATCCCAATTTTCCGCATGCAGAAGATGTATATCAAGGATTTTTCCTTTGAGAGTCCCAATGCCCCGAAGGTGTTTTTGGCGCGCAACCAGGAACCCAAGGTGGATTTCAACCTCCAGTTGAAAAATCAGAAGATCGATGACGACCACAGCGAGGTTTCCATCGCCATCACCGCCAAGGTGCTGGACAAGAGCAACGATGATTCGGTGATGTTCATAGTCGAGATCGAGCATGCCGCTGTTTTTCTGATGAAGAACATTCCTAGGGAGCACCACGATCGGGTGCTGGCGGTCGACTGCCCCCTGATGCTCTTCCCCTTCACCCGCCAGGTCGTCTGCCAGGTCGCAGTGGATGGCGGTTTCATGCCGTTCTTGATGGAGCCGATCAACTTCATCGCCCTCTACGACAACGCCCAGCGGCAACAAAAGGATGCGTGAGCAGCAGGCAAACACCTGAAACTGCCCGTCGGAGCTCAGGGCCACGTATCCTGATAGGCAGGTAAAGCGCGCAACAGGCGGATAATCCAAAAGGTTGCTGCAAAGTTTTATCAGACAGGAAAAGGGGATCCTTGAAGCGCATCACGGTCGGCATGGGGTCGTTTTTCGGCTGTTCCGATCTCGCCAAAGCCGTGGCAGGGGCGGGTGAACCCTGTGCCGTCGATTTCAAGGGCCACTGATCCGGGGTGCTGACGGTCGAGCGTGATCTCTGGCGCTGCGCGGCGCGCCGGGATCAAGCATCACCGGGCAGATTTATGCGCCTGGCAGCGCGCGCATGTCCGTGGAGGCTCTGCGCCTGAACGCCGTCAGCGATAACCCTGCCGTGTGGGCGGGAGCGCAGGCCAGCGTCGAACTGCTGCACTGCCGCATCGTTCCCGGCTCGGCCAATGGAGTCAACCTTCAGGGCGCGAGCGGTCCTGCGCGATTGCGCGGTCGAGGATGCGAGCGGCGACAACATCCCCGCCATCTATCTCGAAGGCGGCGAACTCGATGCCGAGCAGACGGTGTTCCACCGCTGCAAGAGCCCCATCTTTGCCAGGGGCGGCGTCGTGCGGGCGACGGGCTGCCGCTTTAGCGATATGAGCGACGCATTGAGTTCGGCCAAGGATGCCGCGCTATAGGCGATGCAGTGCGACTGCGAGGTCATGTGCTCGGCATCCTGGGCCGTCTCCTTTACGCCGGAAAGCTTGATATTGATGGACTGACGGTGAACGATTCCAGGGCCGGCGTCGTCGAGGGGGCAGGGAACGATGGCTCGCCCGAGCGGCCCTTCTGCGCCGAAGCCGTGGAGGCGGGGGCTTCGCCACGCGTCGCCGCAACCGCAGCCGAATCACAGGCATCGGCCCCGGGTCACTGGCCGAGGTCCAGGCCGAACTCAAGCCCTGGTTGGACTGGACCCGATCAAGACGCAGGCGAAGCAACTTGCGGCGCTCGAACTCGTGCAGCAGCGCCCCGAGGCCGCAGGCATGCCGCGCCAACCGGTGTCGCTGCACATGGTGTTCTCCGGGCCGCCCGGCGCCGGCAAGACGACGATGGCGCGCATCATCGGGCGGCTGTATGCGACGCTCGGGCTGCTCAAGTCCGGCCACGTGATCGAGGTGCAGAGCGCCGATCTGGTCGGTCAGCACATCAGCCATGCTGCTGACCAGACGCGCAAGAAGATCGAGGAGGCGATGGACGGCATGCTGTTCATCGACGAGGCGTACGTCCTGGCCGGCAGCGACCATGGGCAGGATTTTTTCCGCGAGACGATTGAGACTCTGATCAAGGCGATGGAGGATCAACGCGACCGGCTGGCGGTGATTGCGGCCGGTTATACGGAGCCGGTGGAGCGTTTCGTCGAATCCAATCCGGGCCTGAAATCGCGCTTCAGGCGAACGGTGGTTTTTGCCGATTATGCGCCGGAAGAGTTGGCAGTGATCTTAGAGCGCCAGTGCGAAAAACAAGGCTATGTGCTGGACAAGGAGGCGAAGCAACGCGCCCACGCCATCATCGCCATGGGCCGGGAAAACCGGGGCGTCGATTTCGGCAATGCGCGGACGGTGCGGGGGTTCTTTGAGGCGATGGCGCGCCGCCAGTCCGAACGGGTTGCCAGCGATCCAGAGGCTAATCCTGCAAGCGTCGTGGCGGACGATCTGCCGCCTGCTCTGGCTTAGAGAATTTTTGATTGAAACGAGAACATATCTCTTTGTGGTGTTGCCAACCCGAAGCTCTCTCAACAAAGCAACACGGCCCCTTCGGAATTCTTCCTGCTAACGGCTCGTTTGCCCATTTCCAACTAGGGCAGGACACCGGGAGAATGCTGCCCGGTTCATTTGCGCCAAGAAAAACGGCGGACAGACACAAGCGTGTCCGTCGTCTTTCTTGCGGTGCGCCCAGTATGGGCTACTTCTGCGGGTGCACGTCCTGCCAGAGGTTGATCACAGTGAGCGAAACGAAGCGTAACTGTATGGGGAGATTGATTGTGGGAAGGAAGCGTGGGGCGCAACTGCGAGCCGACGGACAAGAATTGGATAGAAAGGCTCCGCGGAGCAGGACGAGCGGATCATTACCCGCGAAGCTTCAGCGATCAAGGCGAAGCGGCGTGCATCCGGGGGTTGCGCAGTGAAAGACAAGAACGCATGGCATGCATCGTGCCCTCGTTTTGGCCGTGACGCCGAAGGTCCGGCCTCTTCTCATGCGGCGATAATGATGTATGCCCGAATTATCCGTCTCTTTCTCCTGCTCAGCTGCTTTCTGCCCGGTCTGGTTTTGGCGGCGCCCCAGTCTATTCAAGTCGAATGGGGATACACCCCTCCCGCTTCGCCGGCCGTCACCGGGTTCAAGCTGTATCAGGAGGGGGTGAACGGTGCTGTTTGCACAACCACGGATGCCAAGGCAACTTCAATGAACTGCACGGTGGAGTTGGCTGCGGGCGCTACCTCCTCCTTTACCTTGACCGCCACCTTCAACGACGGCGCCGAAAGCCCGCGCTCCACACCGTATCTTTTTACCGTAGCCGCTGATGAGCTGTCGGCTATGCAAGGTCCTCCGGAAAAACAGGGGACGACCGGCAGCAAGCTGTTTACCTTCAACTGGACCGCTCCGGCCGCCACTGCCAACCTCAAGGGCTACCGGATCTACCTGAACAATGCCCTGTTGTGCGAGACAACTGATCCCTCCGCCGACACGATCTCCTGCCAGGCCGACCTCCTTAGGAAAACCATGGCTTTCAGTATGACCGAGGCGGCCATTGACGGCAGCGAGAGCGGCCCGTCCAACCTCTTGGTTTTTGATCCCACGGCCGCCTATCCGGAGTTATTCATCAACGCCAGACCGCTCAGCTTCTCCTGGGAATGCAATCAAGCGGCCACTATCAAGGGATTCCGCATTTACCAGAACTCAAACTTGATCTGCCAAACCTACGACCCGAGCGCGCGGCAGCTGACCTGCACCGCCGACCTCACGGCCGCTCCGATTTATACGCTGACCGCGGTCAATGCCGACAACACCGAAACCACCTTTGCCAACGCCCTCACCTATGCTGCGGCGTCCACTCCTCCAAAAGCTGTGATATCGTCCTCGGCTGCAGTGGGGTCCGCGCCGCTCGTCATCCATTTTGACGGGTCGGGCTCGACCACCACCAGCGCCACCATCACCTCCTGTACCTGGAGCTTCGGGGACGGCGATTCGGCAACCGGGGCCACTGCCTCGCATACCTACCTGTCGGCCGGCACATATGCTGTCACCTTGTCTGTCGCCGACAGCAAGGGGCAAAGCAATTCGGCCAGTCTTCCGGTCATCGTCATCGCGTCCGCAACGGCCAGCAAAGCACCGAAGGCGGTGATCAGCGCGACGACGACCAGCGGTCCGGCGCCGCTCACCGTCACCTTCAACGGAGGCAGCCCGACCGACAGCGATGGCAGGATCGTCAATTATGTGTGGAATTTTGGCGACGGTAGCGGGACCGCCACCGGTCAATCGGTCACCCACACCTACACCACGGCAGCCACCTTCATCGCCACTTTGCAGGTAACAGACGACCAAGGAGCGGTCGGCATAGTCAGCGCCACAGTTGTCGCAAATAGCGGACAGCAGGCAGCGGGCGTTCCAACAGAAGCCGGCGAGGTTGCGGTCAGCGGCGAATGGCTGCGTGTGCCCCTGACCACATCGTTCACCAACCCGATCGTGGTCGCCGGCCCGCCGAGCTTCAACAACGCGGAACCCTGCACTGTACGCATCCGCAATGTCAACAAAACCGGATTTGACATCAAGGTGACCGAGTGGGACTATCTGGATGGAATCCATCCGCAAGAGACGGTCAGCTACCTGGTCATGGAGAAGGGTCACTATACCCTGCCCGATGGCGCAGCCGTCGAAGTCGGCAGTTTTACGGGATCTCCCGGGTTCAAAACAGTGGCTTTCAAATCCGCCTTTGCCAAGAGTCCGATAGTGCTCACCACTGTCGCTACCATGAACGACGCGACTACGGTAAGCGGCCGCCTTAAGCAGATCTCGCCGTACGGTTTCGCCTACTCGTACCAGGAACAGGAAAAGAACAGAAACAATCACCTCGACGAAACCGTCCACTACATCGCCTGGGAGCCGGGCAGCGGCATGATCGGCGCCTTGCGGTATGTGGCGGCGAAGACAGCCAACTCGGTGACCGACGCCTGGTATAGCGAAAAATATAAGAGTGCGTTGAACCAGGAACCTCTGCTGGTGGCTGGCATGCTGACCACCAATGATGCCAGTCCCGCCGCCTTGCGGGTGCAGAACCAGACCACAACCGGGTTCCAGGTCAAGGTTGAGGCAGAGAAGTCAAAGAACAGCAAAATGAAGCATTCCGCTGAAACTGTGGGCTACATCGCCATTGATCAGCCGCCGGAAGAGAGGTGAAGCCTGCCTCAATGCTGATCAATCTCGGCAGAAGCCTTGGTTTGAGTTTTTTAAGATTTGAGATGAACGATTTACCTCTGCCAGTCACGCCTTTCTGAAAATCAGGCAGGCATTGGTGCCGCCGAAACCGTAGCTGTTGCTCATCACCGTGGTGAGGCGGGCGTCGCGATTGGCGGTGACGATGTTGTGGCCTTCCGCATCCGGGTCCATCGCCTCGATGTTGGCCGAACCACAGATGAAGCCATGGTTCAGCATCAACAGGCTGTAGATGGCCTCATGCACCCCGGCCGCGCCCAGGCTGTGACCAGAGAGGGACTTGGTCGAGCTGATCGGAGGATTGTCCGCGCCGAACACCTCGCGGATGGCCCGCAACTCCACCAGGTCGCCGATGGGGGTGGAGGTGCCGTGGGTGTTGATGTAGTCGATGGAGCCGGGAGCCGTCGCCAAGGCCAGGAGGATGCAGCGCACCGCGCCCTCGCCCGAAGGCTGCACCATTTCCGAGCCGTCTGCCGTGGTCCCGTAGCCCACCACCTCGGCGTAGATCTTTGCCCCGCGTTTTTTGGCCCGCTGGTATTCCTCCAGCACCACCAGGCCAGCACCGTTGGCGACGACAAAGCCGTCTCGGTCGCGGTCGTAGGGGCGGGAGGCCCGTTCCGGAGTGTCGTTGAACCGGGTGGACAGGGCGCCCATGGCATCGAACATGGCGGTCTGGGTCCAGTGTTCCTCGTCGGCGCCGCCGGCAAAGACCACATCCTGTTTGCCCATTTGAATCTGCTCCATGGCCGCGCCGATGCAGTGCGAGCCGGTGGCGCAGGCCGAAGAAATCGAATAGCATAGGCCCTTGATGCGATGGGTGCTGGTCAGGCAGGCGGAAACCGTGCTGCTCATGGTCCGCGGCACCATGAAGGGCGAAAGCCGCTTCAATCCCTTCTCTCGCATGATATCGGCGGTGACCACCACGTTTTCGGCCGAGGTGCCGCCAGATCCGATGATCAGGCCGGTACGGGGGTGGGAGACCTCGTCCTCGCCCAGGCCGGCATCGGTGATCGCCTGCTGGAGGGCGATGGTGGCATAGGCGGCGGCGTTGCCCATGAACCGGAGGTTTTTTTTGTCGATTTGCTCCTTCAAGTCCACCCGGGTGAAGCCGCCGATCTGGGAACGCAGCCCCATGTCGCGGTAGGATGGATAGGCGCGGATGCCTGAACGGCCTTCCAGCAAGGAGGTCAGGACTCCGGCGGTGGAGTCGCCCAAGGGCGAGACGATGCCCATGCCGGTGATGACTACTCGTCGCATGTCATTCTCCGCCTTCAGGGGGCCCGGTGAACGGCCAGCGGGCCGCAGCTCTGGCAGACCGGCATGATCTCGACCGTACAGATGTTGACGTGCGGCGGCGCCGTGGTCACCCAGTGGACGATTTCGGCGATATCGACCGGACGCAACGGCCGGGCGCCCTTGTAGACCGCATCGGCCTTGTCCTTGTCGCCGTGGAAGCGGACAAGGGAAAACTCGCTTTCCGCAAGTCCCGGCTCAATGTTGGTCACCCGGATCTTGGTGTGGATCAGGTCGGTGAGCAGGTTGCGGGAGAATTGTTTGACAAAGGCTTTGGTGGCGCCGTAGACGTTGCCGCCCGGATAGGGGTAGGTGCCGGCGATCGAGCCCATGTTGACGATGTGGCCGCGGTTGCGGGCCACCATGGCTGGCAGCAGACAGCGGGTGAGATAACACAGCCCTTTGATATTGGTGTCGATCATTTCCTCCCAGTCGTCGAGGCTGGCTTCATGAGCGCCTTCCAAACCGAGCGCCAGGCCTGCGTTGTTGACCAGGACGTCGATGTCGCGGAATTCTTCGGGCAGGTCGCGAACCATGTCCTCTACCGCGCCCAGGTCGCGGACGTCAAGGCCAACGGCATGGATCGGGATCGCGCTGTATTGCTCGCGCAATTCCTTGAGCCGCTCGACCCGCCGGCCGGTAACGATCAGCCGCCAGCCTTCGGCGGCAAACCGTTCGGCGCAGGCCCTGCCGAAACCGGAGGTCGCTCCGGTGATGCAAACGGTTTTCTGCATGGTTTACTCCAGTTATTTCGGGTTTTCCGAACAAGGTAGGGAACCAGGTTTGCCTACAAAAAACAACATTTTTCCATAAAAGTCTGGAATATCTCATGGTTGTGTTTATAGTTGGAGGAATCGTTTTCATCGGGAACATTCCATCAATTTGTTGAACCGGTTGTCCAAGGAGGCCACCATGCTGAAAAAGAAGATGCTCAAGGCGCTGAACGAGCATATCAATGCGGAAATGTATTCTTCCTACCTGTATCTGGCCATGGAAGCCTATTTCCACTCGATCAGCCTCAAGGGATTTGCCGCCTGGATGCGGGCCCAGGTGCAGGAAGAACTAAAGCACGCCATGAAATTCTACGATTACGTCAGCGAGCGCGGCGGCAATGTGACCCTGGGGGGCATTGCCAAGCCGGAAACCTCCTGGAGTTCGCCGCTGGCCGTTTTCGAGGCGGTCCTTAAGCACGAGGAACATGTCACCAGTCTGATCAACGACCTGGTCGATTTGGCGATCAGCGAAAAAGACCACGCCACCAACAATTTTCTCCAATGGTTCGTCTCCGAGCAGGTGGAAGAGGAGGCCAGCGTCAGTGAAATCCTCGAAAAGCTCAAGCTGATCAAAGGCGATACCTCGGGCCTGTTCATGGTTGACGCTGAACTGGGTAAACGGGTTTTCACCATCCCCGCGTCCACCGCCGGATAAACCGGGTTTGCGGCTTGAGCAGCCGGAAAATCAAGAACGAGGTCGCAGCGCTGCTGCACGGCCGGGAACTTGTCGCCATCATGGAGGCGATGCGCCGCCACCCGGCCAAGGATGCGGTCAATGCCCTGTTTTCCATGATCTGCCGGGACGACCAACGCCTTCGGTGGCACGCGATCAGTTGCATGGGCGAGGCCGTGGCCCGGCTGGCGGAGGCGGATATGGAGACGGCGCGGATGGTGATGCGCCGTTTTCTCTGGAGCCTCAACGACGAATCCGGCGGCATCGGCTGGGGCGCCCCGGAATCCATGGCCGAGGCCATGTGCCGCCATGCCGGCCTGGCCGAGGAGTATGTCCATATGCTCATTTCCTATATGCGCGAGGATGGCCCGGAAATCTGCCAGGACGGCAACTATATCGAGCATCCCTTTCTGCAACGCGGCCTGCTCTGGGGCGTAGCCCGGTTGAGCGGCTGTCGGGCCCGGCTCCTGCTCGATCGAGGCGCCGGAGACGATATCCCCCCTTACCTGGCAGCCGAGGATGACTTGGTGCGCGGCTTTGCCGCCATGACGGCCGGCCATCTCCGGCTGATCGCCACCGGGGCGACACTGCGGGCGATGGCGCCTGACCCGGCGCCCCTGACCCTGTACCGTGACGGCCGGTTCGACGCGACCACGGTCGGCGCCCTGGCCCAATCTGCCCTGGAGATGATGAACGAATGACTATACCGTCCCTTTTTCCCGCTGTTGCCTGCGTGCAGTTCGCCATTGCCCTCGGGGCGGTGGAGCGCAATCTGCAAGAGGCGGAGCGGTTGATCGACCGATTCGGGCCCACGCCCGGCGCCCTGCTGGTGCTGCCCGAGATGTGGGCCACCGGCTTCGACTACGGGCGGACAGCGGAACTGGGGCGGCGCGCCCCGGAAATACTGGCCGCCATGCAGCGGCTCGCCGCCCAGCACAACGTCTATTTGGCCGGCACCCTAACCGACCCGCCCGACGACGGCGGCCTGCCGACCAACACCCTGGCCGTGGTCGGGCCGCAGGGGGTGATTGGCCGCGTGGCCAAACAGCACCTGTTCACCTACTGGCAGGAGGACCGTTACTACCAGGGCGGCGAAGCAGCTCCCCTGATCCGGACGCCGCACGGTCCCCTGGCCGGACTGGTGTGCTACGACCTCCGCTTTCCCGAGGTTGCCCGGCGGCAGGTCTTCGCCGGCGGCCGCTTGCTGGCGGCGTCGGCCGAGTGGCCGCTGAGCCGGGTCGATCACTGGCGAACCCTGGTGCGCGCCCGGGCCATCGAGAACCAGGTCTTCGTGGCGGCGGCCAACGGCTGCGGCCGGACCGGCGACATGGAAATGGCCGGCCATTCGATGATCGTGGCGCCCGACGGCACGGTGCTCCAGGCGGCCGGCGCCGAGTCGGCGGTGATCGGCTGTACGCTTGACGACAGCCTGATCGACGAACAGCGGCGCCGCTTCTATCCGGCCGGCGACCAAAGGTGGCACGCCTCCGACCGCGACAAAATTCGTTCTCTTGAGGCCTTGCGCGCCGACCTTGCCCTCATCCGTCACCAGGGCAGCCGCGTCGCCTTCACCAACGGATGTTTCGATATTCTCCACGCTGGCCATGTCAGCTATCTGGAAGCGGCGCGCCGTACCGCCGACTGCTTGGTGGTGGGGCTGAACACCGACGATTCGGTGCGTGGGCTGAAGGGGCCGGGCCGGCCGGTGAACAACGAGGCCGACCGGGCGCGGGTCCTGGCAGCCTTGGGATGCGTGGATTTTATCGTGTTTTTTGCTGACCCCACCCCGATTCGGCTGATCACTGCCCTGCTGCCCGACATCCTGGTCAAGGGCGCGGACTACCGCGAGGAGCAGATCGTCGGTGCGCCCGAGGTCAAGGCCGCCGGCGGCCGGGTGGTGCGGATTGCTTTTGAGCATGACCATTCGACCACCGGCCTGATCGACCGGATCAGGACTGCTTGGTGATTTTGACGATGACGCGCAAAGCGCCAGGAGGAACAGCCATGATGATAATTCACATTCAAGGGATGAGGTGTCAGCATTGCGCGGCTACGGCCAAAAAGGCCCTGGAGAACTTGGGCGCCACCGGGGTCGTCATCGACCTGACTAGAGGCGAAGCCCGGTTCGAAGGTGCGCTCGACGGCGAGGCGGTGCGACAGGCCATTGCCGCCAAGGGCTTCACCGTGGCCGAATAGCCGTTTCCCGCCAACTGCCGCCCTGTCGACTGGGCCGAGGCATTAGTTGAACATATCGAGTCGTCCCTGAAGAAGCCCTATTTCAAAAGACAGGCGCCGGCAAAGCGGCAGCTTGCTTGCGGCAATCAAAGCGGCGCCAGGCAGCCAAAAGCAAGCCGGTAAAAAAAAGAAACAACTTTTCCTAGGGCTTCTGCAGTTTGCGCTCGCGATGCTCCCGGTCAACAAAACTGCGCTGCACCGCACAGCCGGTCATCCGCGCAACCTGTGCAATCGCCCGGCCCAGGGTATG
>WRFD01000055.1 GCA_009778955.1 Desulfobulbus sp. | reverse complement strand
CCGTTTTGCCCAAAGGCGGGGTAGGTTTCCCTTGCCGGGCTACTGGCCCCGTTACCCTCGGTCCCATTAAAAATCGAACAGAGAGCCTTACAGCGCGTTTTAGGGGCATTGCCAGTCGGCCGTCAAGGATTCCTTGACAGTCGCCACGCAAATGAGAGTGGCGCATGAAATGGCGGGGGGGGAGAAAGCGGAAATTCAAGGAGTCGAGCTGTATGACATAATAAAAGAAAAACCTGCTCCCCAGAGTGCGCGTACCCAGCAAGGGGCAGGCACCGGTACAGGGCGAGCAGGTCTTTCTGCGATCACCATACGCGAAATGCTGTCTGGCGCCAAGTATTTTGCCGCTGTCAAGGCTGGCGACATGGAGACCGCGCAGCGGATCGTCGATCAACGCGCTGCCCGGCAAGGCTATGTCGATGGAGAGCGGAAAATTGTTTTTGTGCGTGTACGGGAGCCGTCAGGGCGCTAGGCTTCCCTGTATGTGCATGAAGTCTTCACAGAAGATGAAATAGAAAAATCGGATGAACTTGCCGCGCTAATATCTCGCCGTCCGCTGCGAGGTATGCAGACCTCCGGGGCTACAAGCAAGAAGGCGGGTAATCCATCCGACTTATACAGAAGCATAATCCGCAACGCCCTCGCTGTCAACACCGGCTCCAAGGTGGTTGAGCAGGAGACAGGCGAGCCGCTGGTGGTGTATCACGGGACAAAAGAAAGTCTCCGTCAGAACCGAGTGTCCAGCGGCCCGCAAGGTGCGAACTCTAGCTCGTCTTCTTCAGGAGACATTTATAAAGTACTCCGTGACATCATGGCTGTCAATCCCGACAGCGTTTCCAAGATGGTTGACCCGGAGACCGGCAAGCCGTTGGTGGTGTACCACGCGACGGTTAATGATTTTTCAGAATTTGCTCGCGGTGAAGGGGGTGGACCATGGTTTTCATCCTGGTGGGAACCTGGTGGGAACCCAAACAAAAAAGGTCTTGCGGCTAAAACCGTAAGACCTTGATTTTCCTGGTGGAGCTAACCGGGATCGAACCGGTGACCTCTTGAATGCCATTCAAGCGCTCTCCCAGCTGAGCTATAGCCCCGTACGCATTTCACGGAGGCACTTACCACGCTTTGTCGGGAGCTGTCAAGTTATTCTCAATTCTTTTTCGGAACTGCGCCATATCGATTGCCAACTGCTGCTTCTGTTGGTAATGTAACAAGATTTCTCGTTGCGGCGGTATCGATGCGTCAACAGTCCAGTTACCCTATCCTCCCGCGCGCCGCGCGCACGTAGATAAGACGCAGATAAAGATAGAGACTTCAATACAGGTGATATCGGATGTTTTCTCCGTTTAATTTTCTTTTTGGCTGGCTTTCCAACGATTTGGCTATTGATTTAGGAACCGCGAACACAGTGCTGTACGTCAAGGGCAAGGGAATCGTGCTGCGGGAACCTTCGGTGGTCGCGGTCCGCAAGGACGGACGCGGCAGCCGGGTGCTGGCCGTGGGTAAGGAGGCCAAGGAAATGCTGGGTCGCACCCCCGGCAACATCGTGGCCATCCGGCCCATGAAGGACGGCGTCATCGCCGATTTCGAAGTCACCGAGGCTATGATCCGCTATTTCATCAACAAGGTGCACAAGCGCCGTACCCTGGTCTATCCCCGGATCATCATTTCTGTGCCCTCGGGTATCACCCAGGTGGAGAAGCGGGCAGTCCGCGATACCGCCGAATCCGCCGGCGCCCGCGAAGTCTACCTGATCGAGGAACCGATGGCGGCCGCCATCGGCGCTGATTTGCCGATCACCGAACCGACCGCCAACATGATCGTCGATATCGGCGGCGGCACCACCGAGGTGGCGGTCATCTCGCTGGCCGGCATCGTCTATTCCAAGTCGGTCCGGGTTGCCGGCGACAAGATGGACGATGCCATCCTCCAGTACATCAAGAGAAAGCACAACCTGGCCATTGGCGAGCGCACGGCCGAGGAGATCAAGACCACCATCGGCAACGTCCTGCCCGAGGAGCCCTATGAGACCATGGAAGTCAAGGGCCGCGACCTGGTGGCGGGCATTCCCAAGACCATGACCATCACCTCCAAGGAGATTCAGGCGGCCATAGCCGAGCAGGTCGACGTGATTGTCGATGCCGTGCGGGTGGCCCTGGAACAGACGCCCCCCGAACTGTCCGCCGACATCGTTGACCAAGGCATTGTCCTCACCGGCGGGGGCGCTCTGCTGAAAAACCTCGACAAACGCCTCAAGTTCGAAACCGGCATGCCGATCATCGTGGCCGAAGATCCGTTGTCTTCCGTGGTCCTGGGGTCTGGGCAAGCTCTTGACAATATTGATATTCTTCGAGAAATTGCCATCGAGTAGCCACGGCGGAGGTCGACCGGGAGTCTGTTGTTTCCCGCCCGCTTCTTTGTCGCCGCACCGGTCTTCGTCACGATCTTCGTCACGATCGCTTCTCCGATGAGAAAAAAGCCCACCAGAAAACGAAGCGACCGCTATCGCCTCTTCCGCATCGTCATCCTTGCCGGTTTGCTGATGACCTTGGGACTGATCTTTCTGGTCTCCACCCTGGGCAGCCAGAACTTTGGGCCGCTGCACAAGCTGGTGCTCGAAGCGATGGGGCCGCTCCAGAAGGCGGTGACCTTAAGCAGCTCCTACCTGGAGACCTTCAAGAGCGAATATATCGATATCCTTCAGGACAGTCTCCGGCTTCGCGAGGAGAACAAACGGCTGGTCCAGCAGCTGCAAGAAAACGAAAACATCCTCAACAAGAGTCGCGAGGCCATGGCCACCAACGCCAGTCTGCGCAAGTTGCTCGAATTCAAGAATTCCCTGGACCAACAGCAGATGGTCGCCACGACGATTGTCGGCAAGGATCCTTCCGCCATGTTTCGCTCGGTGATCATCGACCGTGGATCGAACAGCGGGGTCGGCAGGGGCAACCCCGTGGTCAACAGCGACGGGGTCGTCGGCCAGGTGTTTGCGGTCACGCCGAATTACGCCAAGGTGCTGCTGGCGATCGCTCCGTCGAGCGCCATTGACGTGCTGCTGCAAAAGTCAAGGGTTCGCGGCATTCTCAAGGGCAACGGCACCTTGACCTATCGCCTCGAGTACATTCTCAAGACCGCCGAGGTGGAGGAGGGGGACCATGTCGTCACCGCTGGATACGGGGGCATCTTCCCCACCGGGCTACAGGTGGGCGTGATCTCGAAAATCATCAAGAAGCCCAGGGGTATGTTCCATGAGATTGAGGTGACGCCCTCGGTCGATTACCAGAAATTGGAAAACCTGTTGATCCTCCAGCAGCCGCAGCTCGGAGAAATCAAACAGATGGAACAGCGCTGACGGATCGGTTCGGCTCAAAAGGCCGAACGCCTTCCCGTCCATTTGTGGCAATATGACTGGCGCTAAGGCGTGAATGGGAAATAAGCGATGGTGGTACTGCATTTCATTGCCGTTGGCGTGGTGTTGGCGATTCTGCAAACGACCGTCTGCATGCGCACACCTGTTTCGTTCCTGGCGCCTGATTTTTATTATGTGCTGGTGGCGTATCTGGCCCTGCGCCTTGATGTGCTCCGCAGCCTGGTCATCCTGTTCCCCCTGGCCTGCGTGCTTGACGTCCTCTCCGGAACCATCCTGGGAACCTATGCGCTCATTTGTTTCGGCGGCTATTTTTTCCTGCGCCAGCTCGCTGGCAAGCTCCCGGTCAACGAACTCCTCTATGAGCTGCCCCTGATCAGTCTCAGTTTCCTGGCGGTGTCGTGGGCGGTGTACCTTTTTCTCGAACTCTTCCAGCCCGGCCAGCAAGCCGCCTGGTCATGGTGGAAGATACTGGCACGCATGCTGCTGGTGGCGCTGTGTTCCTATCCCCTGTTTCTTTTCTTCGATCTGATCCAGAAATATTCCCAACGCAGTTTCCTGTCTTGGGGCAAATTACGTTTGCGCAGCGATAACCGGCGCAGGCGGACCTGAGCATTGTTGGAGAACCGTGCGGGTGGGATGTGGATAATGTGTTTGGCGGCGCCATGAAGAACGTCAGGAAACCGAACCGAAAGAAGGGAGAGCCGTTGTTTGAAGCCGAACGGGCCAAGGATAGCGGCGTCACCAGGTTGCCCAAGCGGGACGAGAGCGATCTGAGCGGCTACCGCAAGAAGGCCCTCTATTCCTTTGTGGTGATCGTTCTGTTTTTCGCGGTCGTTATCACCCGCCTTTGGTATCTTCAGGTCGAGCAGGGCGACTATTACAATCTGCTGGCGGATTCCAACCGCGTCCGCTCCATTGACATCACCGCTCCCCGAGGCAACATTTACGACAACAAGGGGCGGGAGATCGTCACCAACCGGCCTTCATTCAACGTTGTCTGGATCCGGGAAAGCAACAAAATCAACGATGAATGGCTCAAGCGACTGACCCGGCTGCTCAGGCTGGATTCGGCGACCCTGTTGGAAAAGATCCGCAAGATGGCGGGCACGCCGGGGCATATTCCGGTCCGCCTGGCAGAGGACATCGATTGGGAGACCGTGGCCAGGATCGAGAACAACCGGATGTATTTGCCGGAAATCAAGATCGAGGTGGTGCCCCTACGCATTTACCATTTCGGCAATCTGGCCTCGCATCTGATCGGCTACATGGGGGAGATCAACAAAACCGAGCTGGACAAGGCCGACAGGACTCTGTACCGGGGCGGCGACCTGATCGGCAAGATGGGGCTTGAGCACCTCCGCGAGCAGGACCTGCGCGGCGAGAAGGGCAGCAATAACATGGAAGTCAACGCTCTGGGCTTTGAGCAGCAGAACTTGAAGGATGTCGAACCGCAGCCGGGCAAGGATCTGTACCTGACCATCGATGTCGAACTGCAAAAGATCGCCGAAGAGGAAATGGCTGCGAAGAACCGGGCGGGCGCGGTGGTGGCGATGGAGGCCAACACCGGTCGGCTGTTGGCCGTGGCCAGCGCACCCCAGCTGCATCTGGATGAGTTTGTCGGCGGTATTTCCCAGAAGGCCTGGAAGGAGATGCTCGACAACCCGCTCCACCCGCTGATCAACAAGGTGGTGCAGGGGCAATATCCTCCCGGCTCAACCTACAAGCCGATCACAGCCTTCGCCGCTTTGGCGGAGGGCGTCGTCACCCCGGACACGCCGGTGTTCTGCCCTGGCTCGATGCAGTTCGGTAATGGCACCTATCGCTGCTGGAAGAAAGGCGGGCACGGCACAGTGAACCTCAGGCGGGCACTGGCCGAATCCTGCGACGTTTACTTCTACACGGTCGGGTTGAAACTGGGCGTGGACCGACTGGCCAAGTACGCCCGGATGTTCGGCCTCGGCGAGAAGACCGGCATCGAGATGGAGCATGAGAAGGGCGGTATCGTGCCCAGCACGGAGTGGAAGAAGAAACGATACAATGTGAAATGGCATGAAGGTGAGACGATTTCGGTCGCCATCGGCCAGGGCTACGATCTCACCACCCCGTTGCAGGTGGCCCAGATGACGTCGGTGATCGCCAACGGTGGCACACTCTACAAGCCGGCCGTGGTCGACAAGGTGATTGATGCGGACGGCAAGGAAGTCTACGCCTTCGAGCCGGAAGTCATTTCGCGGATACCGGGCCAGGGGCGGAACATGAAACTGATCCGGGAGGGTATGATCGATGCGGTCAACAGCCGCAGGGGAACCGGGCGGGAGGGGCAGATAGACGAGCAACATGGCATCATCGTCGGCGGCAAGACCGGAACCGCCCAGGTGGTGCGTCTGGCCCAGTATATCCATCTCAAGGAAGAGGATATTCCGTACAAATACCGGGACCACGCCTGGTTCACCTGCTTTGCCCCGGCATCGAATCCTGAGATCGTGGTCACCGTGCTGGTCGAACACGGCCTGCACGGTGGTTCGGCATCGGCGCCGATCGCCGCCAAGATTCTCAACAGATATTTCGAACAGAAATTCGCGGGGCAAAACGAGCCCAAGACGCCACCACCGAGCGGCCGCCCCTCCAGCCGGGTCATCCTCAATCAGGAAATGCTCGAAAACACCGATCCGCCGCCCATAGAAGAGCCCGGAGAAGAAGGCCGGGAGATGGACACGGCTCCCCAACTCAACGAACTGCCTCATTAAACGCCATGTTTCATTTTGACCGCCGCTTACTGCAACATTTTGATTGGGTCATGCTGTTGATGGTCCTCCTGGTGGGAGGAATGGCCCTGATCAATCTCTATAGTTCGACCCATATCCCGGACCGGGGCGCTTCTTCGATCTTCTTCAAACAAATGTTTTTTTTCTGCGTCGGCTTGGTGATAATGCTGGTGGTCCTGAGCCAGGAGTATCAAAAAGTCGTCAAATTTGGCTATGTGCTCTATGGGGTTATCCTGTTGCTGCTGCTGTATACCCTGCTATTCACCAAGGCCATAGCCGGATCGCAACGATGGATCGATCTGGGGTTTTTCAATCTGCAGCCTTCGGAACCGGCCAAGTTGGCGTTGATTCTCGTGCTGGCCTCCTGTTACTCCAATCTCGACGTCCCGAACGGCTACCGTCTGCGCGACCTGATCAGGCCGGGCCTGCTGACGATTTGTCCCTTTGTGCTGATCGCCAAGCAGCCTGATCTGGGTACCGCGCTGATCTGCGCCGTCGTCTTCGTGTCCCTGACCCTGTTCGTGCGGCTGCGATGGAGTACGCTGGCCATTCTCAGTTCCACAGCCGTGGGCTGCTCCTTCGTCGGCTGGAAATTTCTGCTGAAAGAGTACCAGCGCAAACGGATCGAAACCTTCCTCAACCCCGAGGCGGACATCATGAATCACGGCTATCAGATCATGCAGTCCAAAATAGCGGTCGGCAGCGGGAAGATTTTCGGCAAGGGCTTTCTGGAGGGCACCCAGGGGCACCTCCAGTTTCTGCCGGAGCGGCACACTGACTTTGCCTTTGCGGTGTGGGCGGAGGAATGGGGGTTCGCAGGGTCGGTCTTTTTCTTGAGCTGCTATTTCTTCATGATTGCCTGGGGGATCAACGTCGCCTTGTCGGCCAGAGATAAGTGCGGCTCCATTCTGGCGTTTGGCTGCACCATGCTGATTTTCTGGCAGGCGGTGATCAACTTGTGCATGATCATGGGCTTTCTGCCGGTCGTTGGGGTGCCTCTGCCGATGTTCAGTTACGGCGGCTCCTCGCTGCTGACCAACATGGCTGCCCTCGGCCTGATCATGAGTGTGCGTATGCGGAGTTTTCCCGCGGCACCGGCTTCATCCTGACCCCGCCGTTTCTCCCTCGCCGTCTAGTATCATGTAACATTTAAATGCTCGGATAGAGCCGTTTTGGGTGCACCCTGGAGTCATGAGTAGTGAATTGCCATGAAATTTTGCGAGCGCAGTTATTCCTGTCATTTTGCCAAGCGTCCAATTCCGCCTGCAACGTAGCCATATCCGGAATACGACGATCAAGGCATTGCCCTTTCAAAACACTGAGTTCGATCTCGCCATATTCGCCATGTTTGGGAGTGTAACGCATCTCCAGCCGGTGCCGCCAAACGCCTGGCTTCCACGGGGCTAAAGGCTTCATAGAGCGACGCCATGTCATGAGCATTCAAATTATCCATGACCAACCGGACTCTTGTTGCATCTGGATATAGCTCATCCAGCACCTGCTTGATCTGCACCGCTCAATCTTTCCGGGTGCGGCGTTGCCGTTGCAGCCACATGTCGTTTCCCTGCCAAGGGTTCTGCCTCCATAAATATTTCAGCCACACCGTTTCGAACATATTCGTCATCAACTCGCAACGGATGTCCCGGCGCACAGGGGATCGCTCCACAAACCTCGTCAGCCAATCGCTTGCAGGATTCGTCCATGAAGACAACGGGATAATCAGGATCATACGGCAGGCGGCACGCTTCCAGAACATCCTCCATCGCAGCTGCAAAGGCCGCGTTCTTCTCGGGGGGATTTTCCAATACTTCCGGATGTGAGGTTTAAGCGCCGTTTTTTTAAAAACCTTTGCACTGTCATGGGCGACACCGGCGGCGCTAAGTTGAGCTCAACTGCTTTGTCGGCTAAAAGCCTCATCGTCCATCGCCAGGTCCCTCAGGCGGCGCCGAACACGCCAGCGCTATCAGCCTTGCTTCAAATGCACCTTCAAATTGCACTTCCCGCTGCGGCTTCTCGCTCGGCTTGCGTTCCACCTCTGCCGCAAGTCCTTCTTCAACAAAACGTTTCTTTATCTTTTCAATCGCACGGCTGGTTATTCCAAGGGCTTGGGCTACATCCCCCACATGCCATGCGGGACCACCCGCCCCAGCGTCACATAACAACAGCGCGCGGGCATGGCGCATCTCCGGGATTCCGTTTTACCCGGGCGCGTCAATTGCCTCAGTTCTTGCCTTTCTTCCTATGTCAGCAGTACACGATACCTTGCTGTCATGTGCATCTTCCTCCTTTTAGCGACAGTGGAGATATCAACATGCATACGAGCTATTAAATGTTACATTGCGCTAGGGTGGCAAGGACCAGATCGTGCAGGCCAGCGATGAAGGGTGGGTCGGCGTTCAGGCTCGGAGTCGAGGCAAAACCCATTCCCAATCCCTCCGCCATCTCCCGGTACTGGATGTCGATCTCGTACAAGGTCTCGATATGATCGGAGACGAAGGAGATCGGCACCACCAGAAGATTGGCGCATCCTTCGCTGGCAAGGTCGGCGATCACCTTGGAGAGCGGCGGTCCCAGCCATTCCACCGGCCCGCTGCGGCTTTGGTAGCAGAGCCTGCCCGCAATGGCGGTCCGCTCCTCGATGGCGTGTATCGTTTGCTGCAGATGGTCGACATAGGGATCGCCCTCCCGGATAAACTGCACCGGCAGGCTGTGGGCGCTGTACACCACCTGGACCGGTTTGCCCTCAACGGATCGGATTCCTGCCAGAATCCGATCGACCAGGCAGTCGATATAGGCGGGTTCGTCCGGCCAGCACAGGATTTCGTGGATGGGAATGCTGATCCCGAGCCGGTCCGCGGTGCGGCGGAGATCAAGCAGCGAGGAGCCGGTGGTGGCGATGGAATAGTGGGGGTAGAGGGGCAGGGCGATGATGGCCTGGACCCCCTCCCGCTCCATGTCTCGCAGCGCCTCTTCGGCTAGGGGATGCCAGTAGCGCATGCAGGGACGCACCACGAAGTCCCCGTCCGGGCGCAACTCCTGTTCCAAGGCCTGCGCCTGCTCCTCGGTTTTCCTGCGGATGGGCGATCCCCCGCCTATCCGGGCGTAATTGGCCATGCTGGCCGGCGCACGGCGGCTGACAATGAACCGGGCGATGGGCTTTTGCAGGAAAGCCGGCCCGAGACGGATGATGTGCCGGTCGGAGAACAGGTTGAAAAGAAAAGGGCGCACGTCTTCAAGCCGTTCGGGTCCGCCTAGATTCAGGAGTAAAATACCGATTTTGCTTTCAGTCTTCATGGCGCCACTCTACTGGCTTGCCAAGGTCGCCGTCAAGAAAATGCCCCACGCCCCTTGATTTACCCACCAATCAATGCCTATAATAAGACATGGTCACGCTGTATGCCCACAAAATCATTCACTTTTCGTGCGATTCGCACGCTCCTTTCCGTGCCCTTCCCAATAAGGTTTACATGAATAATCAACGAAAAAACGTCGGTTTGTTCACGGCGTGGGTTACGGCGACATGGCTGTCAAGCAGCGGCATGGGGCCGCTGGCGTTTTTCTCCGTGGAGGATGTTTATGGAATTGAAAATCGAGGCTAAGAATCTTGACATACGAAAGAGCTGGCAGGAGAAGATCGAGGAAGAGCGGGCCAAATTGATCCGTCACTATGCAAATCTGATGCTGCATCTGCGGGTGACCATCGAGGCCACTCCGGGATATAAGGAAGGCGGTCACGAGGTACGGCTGGTGGCCACTGTCCCCAACGACACGGTGGTGGTCAAGCGGTGGGGCGAGAGTGTCCGGCCGCTTTTGGTCGAGGCCTTTGATGTTCTGGGCGAGCAACTGAAGGAAATTGTCAAGAAGCGGCAGGACCATAAAACGGTAAAGGTCCAAGGGGCGGTGATCGACGACAAGACGACCTCCGGCACCATCCGCAAGATTGCCCCGGACGCATCCTACGGGTTCATTGTCACCGATGATAAACTCGATATCTTTTTCCATGCCAGCAGTTTGAAGGACATCTCCATGGGGGACCTTGCCGAAGGTGACGAGGTCCGTTTCGCCATAGAGGAAGGCGAAAAGGGTTTGCAGGCCACCTGGGTCAAGTCCGCGAGCGCCTGAAAACGGACCGGAGCCATGACCTTCGGGGCCCCGGTTGTCCCGAATTACCACGAAGCCCCGCCCTTGGCGGGGTTTTTTTATGTCCGGAGCAATGGATGTACGCCTCTTGGGCAAGCGGAGAAAAAATGGTTGGTTCCGGGAGGATTGCTGTGTACAACAAGGCAAACGCGTCTTCCCCCGATTGCCGACGGGTAGTGCCGGTTGCCTTGCCTTTGCCCAGGAGTGTTCATGAGCTTCCCCGAGTTGTACTTGATCGATGGCAGCGCCTACATTTACCGGGCCTACCATGCCGTCAAGCCGCTGTCCACCTCCGGCGGCCTGCCCACCCATGCGGTCTACGGCTTTGCTTCCATCCTGCGCCGACTGCTCAAGGAGCGTGATCCGAAGTATCTTGCGATCGCCTTCGACACCCCGGGGCCGGTATTCCGACACCGGTTGTATGATCGCTATAAAGCGAACCGTCCCCCCATGCCCGACGACCTTGCCCAGCAGATTCCCTCCATCCGCCAACTGGTCCTTGCCCATCGCATTCTCCTGTTGGAGCAGGATGACCAGGAGGCCGACGATCTCATTGCTTCGGTCGCCGCCACTGCGATCCGGCAGGGGTATAAGGTGGTGGTCGTCTCTGGCGACAAGGACCTGCTCCAGTTGGTGTCACCGGAGGTCAGCCTGTGGGACCCGATGAACGACCGGGTGATGGATGAGACGGCGGTGGTGGAGAAGTACGGGTTGCCTCCGGCTCGTCTGCTCGACTATTTTGCCCTGACCGGCGACAGTTCGGACAATATACCCGGCGTCCCCGGCATCGGACCGAAGACGGCGCAAAAATTGATTGCCGAGTATGGTGATCTGGAGACCCTCTATCGGCAAATCGACACCTTGAAACCGTCGAAGAGCATCCAGCAGGTCCGGGATCACCGGGCCGAGGCCTTCATGTCCCGCGATTTGGTTCGGCTCAACACGGCGGCTGTCGTTCCGGAGGAGATGGACCGCTATCGGGCGGCAGAACCCGACCGGGAGCAGTTGCGTAGCCTACTGGCCGAACTGGAGTTTCATTCCCTGCTCAAGGATGTGGTTCAGGCGGCAAAGGTAGAAACCTCCCGCTTTCAACTGGTGCGGGACGCCGAAGACCTGATCCGGCTGGAGGCGCGATTGGCCACGGCCCAACTGCTGGCGGTCGATACCGAGACCGATTCTCTGGACCCGCTGCGTGCCCAACTGGTGGGTGTCTCGCTCGCGGTCGAGGAGGGCGATGCCTGGTATCTGCCCTGCGGCCATTGCGACGAGGAGGGCGGGCTGGTGGCCGGCCAGCTGTCACGGGAGCAACTGACCGCTTTTTTGCGACCCCTGCTTGAAGAACGCAGGATCGTCGTTGTCGGCCACAACCTCAAGTTTGACCTAGCCATCCTGGCCTCGCCCCGAAACGGCGCCATCAGTTTGTCCGGCCCGCTGTACGACACCATGGTTGGCGCCTGGCTGCTCGATCCGGATCGGCATTCGTACAAACTCGACGACCTTTGTCAGGACATCGATATCCGGATGACCAGTTTTGCAGAGGTTACGGACAACGATAAGGCGGAGGACGCCTTCCGCCGGGTCGGGCTGGAGGCTGCCAAAGATTACAGCTGCGAGGATGTCTACGGCGCCATGCGGCTGCATCTGCATCAATGGCCGCTCCTGTCGCAGGCCAATCTGCTGTCGTTGCTGCAGGAGGTGGAGGCCCCCCTGATTCCGGTCCTGGCCGCCATGGAGCGGGAGGGCATCCGGGTGGATGGCGATCGGCTCGCAGACTTGTCCGACGAGTTCGGACAACGGTTGGAGGACGACGAACAGAGCATCTATGCGGTGGCGGGGATGCGCTTCAATATCAATTCGCCCAAGCAGTTGGGCGAGGTGCTCTTTGACAGGCTGCAACTGCCGAAAGGGCGCAAAACCAAGACCGGCTGGTCTACCGATGTCAAGGTGCTGGAAAACCTGAGCCTGACCCACGAACTGCCGGCCCTGATCCTCCAGTATCGGAATCTGGCCAAGCTGAAATCGACCTATGTCGATAAATTGGCAAGCCTGCGGAATCCTAGCACCGGCCGGGTGCACACCTCCTTCAACCAATGCGGCACCGCCACCGGGCGCTTGAGTTCAAGCAATCCCAACCTGCAGAACATTCCCATCCGCACCGAGGAAGGACGGCGCATCCGTTCGGCCTTCATAGCCGCCGAAGGCTGCTCTCTGCTGGCTGCGGACTACTCGCAGATAGATCTCCGCGTCCTGGCGCATTACTCGGAAGACCGCGAATTGCTGGCCGCTTTCCGGGATGGGCAGGACATTCACCGGCGGACAGCGGCGGAGATCTTTTTCGTGGCTCCGCAGCTGGTGACCTCGGAGATGCGGCGGGTGGCCAAGACCATCAATTTCGGCATTGTCTACGGCATGTCCAGCTTCGGCCTTGCCAGTCAACTGCGGGTCAGCCGCAAGGATGCTCAAACCTTCATCGACCGTTATCTGGCTCATTTTTCCGGAATTAGGGAATTTATGAGGACGATTGTCGGGCAGGCGCGGCAGGATGGGTATGTGACCACTTTACTGGGCCGGCGGCGATACCTGCCCGACATCAGCAGCAGCAATCGAGTTCAACGCGAATTCGCCGAGCGAACCGCCATCAATGCCCCCATTCAGGGGACAGCGGCTGATATTATAAAATTGGCGATGGTTCAGGTAGAACGCGAGTTGGTACGGCGCTGGTTTCAAGCCCGTTTGCTGCTGCAGATCCACGATGAGCTGGTGCTTGAGGTTCCT
>WRFD01000054.1 GCA_009778955.1 Desulfobulbus sp. | reverse complement strand
CACGGACTTCTCGTGAATAAAGCGGGTGATGTCATGAAAGGTCTGGCAGTTCTGCGGCGCAAACTCCCGCGCTTCCGGGTCGAGCAGGTGCAGCGGGATGATGTGCCTGCTGACCTCCTTGAGCGATTCGTACACCGGGCTGCCCAGCATCAGCTTGGGTTCCGGCCGGGTCCATTCGAGCAGGGGGCCGATGTTGCCCAGGTAGACTTGGCCGAGATCGGCCGCCACGGTGACCGCGTCGCCGCCCTTCATCTTGGCCATGGCACCCTTGACGCCGAAGATGGCGGGGATGCCGAACTCCCGGGCCACGTTGGCCAGGTGGCCGGCAAATCCGCCCTGTTCGGACACCACCGCCGCCGCCCTGGCCACCAGCGGCGCCCAGGTGGGCAGAGCCTGCTCTACCACCAGGACGGCCCCTTCGGGAAACTGGAGAATGTCCACCTTCTTGGTCGCCTTGAACACCTTGCCGCAGGCCACGCCAGGGCTGGCGTTGATGCCGCCCTCGACGATCAGTGATGCCGCAAAGCGTTTGAGGTCCAGTTCTGGTCCGGGGAGGACGGACTCCATCTGTTGCAGGGGACGCGACTGGAGGATGAAGATCTTGCCGTCGCGATCGATGGCCCATTCGATATCCTGGGGCATTTCATAATACTGCTCAATGCGTACGGCATGATCGGCCAGTTCGAGGATCTGTTCGTCGGAGAGGGATGGCTGGTTGGCGAGCGCGTCGTCGGTCGCGGCGCGGGCGCAGCCCTCACCCTCCAGGCAGATGACATGATATTCCTTGGGCTGGACCTCCCGTTTGAGGATGGTCAGCTCGTCGTCACGGCGGACCACGAACAAATCGCACAGATCGTTGCCGTCGACCACCGCCTTGGGCAGGCCCCAGGTCGAGTTGATGTAGATGGCGTCATCTTTCGAATCAAGGGGGTTGCGGGTATAGATCACCCCGCCGGCAACGGCGTCGACCATTGCCAGGCAACCCACGCACATGGCGATATCCTCGTCGCGGAAGCCGCGGCTGAGCTTGTAAGCGATGGCCTGCACGCTGTACTTGGAGGCGACGACCTGCTTGTAATAGTAGAAGAATTGCGAAAAACCGACATTCAGTTCGCTGCGGTACTGACCCGCAAAGGAGCTGTTTTCCGCATCCTCGCCAAAGGCGCTGCTTCGGACCGCCATCTTGATTTCCTGGCCGTGGTTGGCTGCCTTCATGGTGGAATAGGCGTCGACCACCGCCAGGTAGATGGGTTCGGGCACTTCGGCGGCCATGATCAGTTGGCGAATCTGGGAGCTGACCAGGTCGAGGTTGCGGTCCTCATCGGAGCCGGCCACCTGGAAAAGGCGGTCGATCTCCCGCTGGAGGCCGTCAGCCTGCATGAACATTTCGTGGGCAGTGGCGGTAATCCCGAATCCGGCGGGCACGTTCATCCGCAACTTGTTTTTGACGTCACCCAGGTTGGCCATCTTGCCGCCGACCAGGTCGGTCATGTCGCTGTCGATCGCGCCCAAGGGGATGACCAGCCGGCGGTCAGCGATGGTTTTCCGGGCCCCGAGCAGGGCGTCGATCTGCTTCTGGATGGCGACAAAGCTGTCTTTCAGGGCGGTGTATTTTCCGGGGGCGATGTTCTCCATGTCGTTGATCATCCGGAATACATTGACCGAGATCGCGGTGCAGTGCGTCTGCACGAACGACATGCTGAAGGATTCGTTGCCCTGCAAGGCCCGCTCAATGTCGCCCATGCCCTCCAAAATCCGGCTGTTGGCGGTAAGCAGCAGCTTGAAGCTGTGATAGCGGGATTTGAAGGTTAGCCGCAGGGCTTCCATCTTATCGGCTTCCAGCACCGGATCGTTTTCTTCCTGGCTCAGAAAGAAGAATTTTTTGGAGAATGCGGCCAGTTTTTTCAGCATGGATCGCCCTTGTCAGCAGTGGTGGCGGTCTGCGGGATCATTGCCCCGCTTCCTGTTGCTGCTTTTCGTTGAGTTTTTTCCGGGTGTAGGCGTCCTCGATCTTGTAGAGGAGTTCGTCGATATTGATCGGCTTCATCAGGTAATCGAAGGTGCCCATCTGCATCAGCTCAATGGCGTTGTCCACGCTGGTATTGCCGGTGAGCATGATCACCTCGATCAGCGGGTCGATCTTCTTGATGGCGATGAAGGTGTCGGAGCCGTGCATCCCCGGCATCTGCTGATCGAGCACCACCACTTCCGGCGGATCGTTCTTGACAGTTTCGACGGCGGCCTCGCCGCTGTCGGCGGTGAGCACGATAAAACCCCGCACCGATAGCTGGCGCGCCGTGGCCTCGCGGAAAACATCTTCGTCGTCAACTAGCAGTACTTTGAATTCTCGTTGTTTTTTATCCATGACTTTACTTTTCGGGTTGCTTGATAGTTTTTTGCGCCTGTTCGTTGATGGGGAGCAGGATGGTGAAGGAACTGCCTGTCCCGGGAATACTGTTTACCCTGATAATGCCGCCCAAGTACTTGACGATGCTCGCCGCGATGCTCAGGCCCAGGCCGGTGCTCCGGCCGCCGCCCTTGGTGGTGAAGAACGGGTTGAAGATTAGTTGCAGATTCTCGGGAGGAATGCCCTTGCCGCTGTCGGTGATGGTCACCAGGATCATGTCCTCCTTGGCCTCGGTAGTGATGCCGATCGTTCCCCTGTCGGCGATGGCGTCGCAGGCGTTGATCAGGATATTGGCAAACACCTGGCGGAGCGGTTCGGGTTCGGCGAAGATGCGCGGCAGGCCGGGAGCCAGATCGCCCGCGATCTCGATATGCTTGGGCTTGAATTCCACCTTTTTCAGGCGGCCCACTACTTCATCGAGCAGGGCGTTGACATCGCATTCCACCACGCTGGGTACGCGGCTCTTGCCCATGTCCTGAAGTTTGCGGGTGATGCCCTTGGCCCGGTCGGCGGCGGTGTCGATCACCGACAGTTCCTTGCAAATGGCCTCCGGGCTGTGGTCGAGCTCGAATTCTGGGTTGAGCATGTCGCGGATGACGCCGCTGGTGGCCATGATGATTGCCAGAGGGTTGTTGATCTCGTGGGCCACGCCGGCGGCCAGCTCGCCGATGGAGGCCAGTTTGGAGGCGTGGGTCAGCATCTCCTGGAGCTGTTGTCCTTTTTCGGCCATGCGCCGGGCCCGGTCGACCAACCGCCTGATGGTGAAATAGATTATGGCCGAGATCAGCAGGCTGATGATGACCAATGAGGTGGTCAGCACTAGCCTGGTGTTGATCATGCCGGCCTGGGCAACGGACACAGGCTGCATGGTCAGCAGAACCCAAGGGGTCTCCTTGATCGAAGCATAGGCTACCAGCATTTTCTGGTTGTCACGTTCGAATTCCTCCACCCCGGCCGGTGAGATCGGCGGAGGGATGTAGTCGCTGCGATTGAGAAACTGGCTGCGGCCGGGATCGACAACCTGATAGATTCCCTGATGGTTGATCAGGGTGGATTCCACCTCCTTGCCCTGGCTGATAGCCCGCAGGAAAATATAGAATTTATCCGGGTCGAGCGAGGCGCGCATCACGTAGGTTTGGTTGTCGAACACCTGTTTAATGGCAATGGTGAAATGGGGCACTTTACGGAATCCCAAATAAATATCGCTGATCAGGTAGTTTTTGCTGTCCTCCAGCAAGGTATGGTACCAGGGTTCATGGCTGTAGTCCATGCCGAGCAGCGAGTGGAAGGGGCCGGCGCAGGCGATCTGGACGCCCCTGGGATCGAAGAAGCCGACGTCGATAAAGCCGTCATGGAAGTGCTTCAGGCTGGCCAGCAAGGTCTCCATCTGCTCCTGGGTGGGATTGAGCGAGAAATCTTTGCTGTGGAACAGGTTGTAGAGATTGACTACCCGTTCCTGAAGATACAGGTCGATGGTGTTTTTCTGGCTTTCCGCGACCGCCGCCAGGCTGAGCTTGGCGCTTTCCTTCAGGGTATGGGTGAACTGGAAATGGAAATAGGCGGAAAGCAGGGCGTTGGGCAAAAGAAAGCCCAGGACCAGACCGAGGATCAGGCGGGTCTGGAGCTGTTTGAAATGGAACCTGATCCGTTGCAGGTTGGCCTGGCTGTCGGCAGGGGCGTAGATATGCCCGGCTGAGGCCTGTTTATGGGCCGGTATGTCGTCAAGCAGATGGCTGGTGTCCCAGACTCTCATAACCTGTTCTCCGCCTCTTTAAGTCACTGGTCAAACTGCTTTGGCGCGTGGCCGCAGTCATCCGGGCGATTTTCCGTTCGTCGGATATCCGCCGCCGCGCGTGCATGGAGGTCAGTGAATCATTCCGCGTTTTTTGTTGTAGGCCTGACCGATGGTATCAAGCAGTTCGTTGAGCGGCGCCGGTTTCATGACGTAATCGAAGGCGCCCAACTGCATCCCCTTGAGGCCGAATTCCACCGAAGCATGGCCGGTCAGCATGATGACCTCGGTCTCTGGTTTGAGCTTCTTGACATGCCGCAGAGTTTCGATGCCGTCCATGCCCGGCATCTTGACATCTAGGACTATGACGTCGAAATCCTTGTCCTTGAGAACCTCCAGGGCCTTGATGCCGCTGGCGGCGCCTTCTGCCTGAATTTTTCGCGCATTCAGCCTTTTGACTACGGTCTCCCGGAAATCGTCCTCGTCGTCAACAATCAACACCCGCAATGTATCCATCGTCTTCCTTTAGTGTTTGGGCAATAGAATGGTGAAGACCGTTCCCTTGCCTACCTTGCTCTGTACTTTCATCTTACCACCCAATTTCTCGATGATGCTGTAAGAAATCGACAGGCCGAGCCCCGTCCCCTTGCCGGCCTCCTTGGTCGTGAAGAACGGATCAAAAATTTTGTTTAGATCGCTCTCGGCAATGCCCCTGCCAGTGTCAGCGACACTGATTTCCACTTCGTTGGTTTTTTCGTGGTAGCTGCTGAACACCGTGATGGTGCCGTCATGGTCGATGGCATCAATGGCGTTGTTGAGCAGGTTGAGCACTACCTGCTGAATCTGGGACAAATCGCTGGTGATCACCGGCACGCTGTCCTCGTATTTTTTATCGATCCGGATATTGACGTAGCGGGCCTCGTTTTCCAGAAAGCCAGTGGTCTCGTCGAGCAGGTTGTTGATGTTGATCTTTTCCTTGGCCGGTTCCATCCGGCGGGCGAACCCGAGCAGATTGTGGATGATTTTTCGCGCCCGGGCGACGTGCTGCTCGATCTTATCGACCGATTCGTTGAACTCGGCGAAATTCGCACTGCCAGCAATGTCTTCCTCGGCCAGGAGATCCTTCAGCCAGCCAGCCTTCTCGGCAATGGATGCCAGAGGGTTGTTGACCTCGTGCGCGATGCCGGCCGCCATCTTGGAGAGCGCGATCATCTTGTTGGCTTGGAGCAGCATGTCGGAGTTGGCGGCGTTTTCCCGGTCCGTTTCTTTGATCCGGTTGATCAGGACGTTGGTGAACAGGGCCGCGCCGGTGGCGATGATCGCCAAGCCCGCGGCGGTGAACAGCAGCATCCAGTGCTGGCCCTGCACCAGCTGCGAGAGGATTTCATCGGGATTTTCCTTGATGACCAGGATCCACTTGGTGTTGCGGAAGGGAACAGCGGCAAAGAAGGCATCCATGCCGCCGGAGGTCACCCGCTCCAGTTTGGTGGCCACCGCCGAGCTGTAATCGGGATAGGGATGGGGCTTGTGGGTCTCCGACATGTATTCGGGCAATGCCGGAGTCTCGAAGAAGGCGCCGCCGAATCGGGGCTGAGTCTGGAGCACATTTTTCCGGTTGACGATAAAGGAGTCGCTGAAGGCGCCGGTCCAGGCTTTTTGCACGATGTCGTCGATATTTTTCAGGTTGACGGTGGCCCGCAGAATCCAAGAGGTGTTCTTTTCGCGGACCATGATCGCGATGACAAAATGGGGCGCCTTGCGAAAGCCCATGAAGATGTCGCTGATGTAGATGCCGTTGGCCCTGACCTCGCTGAACCAGAATTCGTTCTTGTAGTTGACCTGCTTGAGCATATCGTAATAGGGGCCCACGTAGGCGAGGTGCCGGCCTTCGCTGTCGATGATGCCGAAGTCCATGTATGAATCGGACTTGGCATGCATGATGTTGAATATCCGGCCCAGATATCCCTCGTCGATCATTTGGGCAAAGGTGTTGGTGTTGGCGATGGTGTAGAGCTGGGCCACCCGCTCACTGAAAAAGAGATCGATGGCATCCCGTCGGTTCTCGGCGTCACTGCGCAGGCTGTCCTCGACCTTTTCGGTGTAGATCTTGTCGAACAGCATGTAGAGGGAATAATTGACAACGAGCAGGGGGATAACCGAAAAGCCGATGATGGCCAGGCAGTGCTGCCACCAGAGTTTGCGATAGTTTCGTTCCATGGCGGTATTTTTGTGCTGACTCCGGTCAGATTGTTCTGGTTGTCCGGCCCCGGGGAGAGAGAAATGGAGAGCGGAACCAGCGGCATCCCCCTCCGGTGTCCTTCAATGCGGTTATCTGTTATCCAAGGCTCATGTGGGTAGCGTGTTTTTTATGTTGTGCGCCAAAGCGGCTTGGGCGTCGGGCGCATAGTACAGCAGCCAGCCGTAGCGGGGCTCTACACCGTCAAGAGAAAAAAGGGCGCTGCATTTGGACTGTGAGCATTCGCCCAGCACCCCGCTTCTCATCTCCACTCCTTGCGGGGTGAGCAACAACACAGGCTGCTGCGGCTGTAAATCCTCTCTGCCGTCCGGAGAAAAACTTGTCAGATAGCCCGCGTCCGTCTTCTGCAGGGCGTAGATCGGAAACAGGCCTTCCGCAGCCAGGGCACGCCCCGCCACATGATTCAAGAACACGTGCCAGCCGCCGATGCCGATAGCGCAGGCTACGCTTAGACTGGCCAGGAAAAAGGCGGACAGGCCCGTCAGGCGGCGGGTGAGCGAAAAATGGGCCGCCTGCATCGCTTCTTCCGAGGCCCATAGAGTGATGTTATAAACCAGGCTGGGGTTTTGCACCATGGTCGTGGCCTTGCCGGAGGCGCTTTTGGCGGGCACTAGATCCAAGATGGTCAGCACGGCCTGGCCGGGTTTGGTCGCGGCGCTTGCGTCCAGCGTGGCGCGCCACATAGGCGCCCCCATCCAGAAGCCCTTGAATGAGGCGTGCGGCGTAAAGCTGAGCCCGTCAAGGCCTTCGATGTCGGCGATAAGGTCCGTGTGCTCTTTGGCCTGAAGCGGCATTGCGCCGCTGATCAACACCTGCCCTCCCAGCGGTAGATTGATCCGGTTAAAATCGTCGCGCATCAGAGCCTGCAGGCCGTCGAGCAGCAACAGGGCGGCCAGCAGGCAGAAGCAGGCGCTGGCATAGCCAGCAATGCGCGCTTTGCGCAGAACTGTAAATGCGTGGCGGCGCAGGGAACTGTTCACTGTTGCGCCTTCGGTATAAAGCGTTTGCTGATGACGCCCAGGATCAGGGTGGGCACAAGCAGCGAGAAGAAGGTCTTGAAAAAGACAGGGGTGAATTCCTCGGGGGTTTTGTTGGCCATGTACATGGCTATGCAAAGTTCCACGAGGACAAGCACATTGACGATAACCAGCCGGATGATGTGCGGTAGGGAGAGGGTTGTTTGCACCTGCTGGGCAGCGCCCATAGGGGCTTCCGACTGCGCGGGCGCGTCTTCGTCGGAAGAAGGGAGGGGCGAACCGGACATGGCGTTCTCACTTTGCGTTGCTGGAGGCTGAACGTACTGTACGCTCATACCTGAAATGCGGCTTTTTTTCAATGCGCAAAACACAAGGTAGGCGCTCGGTTTGGTGTACTCACGCCAAACCGAGCGCCTACCTGAACTCCCAAGTCCGGGCGCGACCCGCCGGCCGCACCCGGAAACAGAAGCTTGGCATCAACGCCTGGTAATGTCGGTCTTGGTAATGTTCATGAAACGCAGGGCCTTGCCAGGTTCCTTGTAGTATATGCGCACTTCGTCGCCCGAATTCCAGTCTTTCTCCTTATACTTGCCGAAGTCAGCGTCGGACAACTTGATGGTCGTCAGCCGCAACTGGCGACGGGAATAGATGGTGACGGTCTTGTTTGCCGCTTCGACAACGGGGAACGGTCTGGCTTTGCCGGTGGCGCTGTCCCACACCAGCGGATGCCGGCGGCGCTGATCCACATCCTTGTGGTCTTCAACGACTTCGAAGGATAATACTTCAAAAGCCTTGGTTGTCGGGTTGTACATGGTGATGGTTTTGTTATCCACATCCAGGTTCATGCGCAGGGCAGGGGTGGGATCCGCGCCGCGTTCCACCGGGTCGGCGGGGAGGATGTACTCATGCGAGGGCAGCACTGAATAATTTGGTTGTTTCGAGGGGTCGGTGTTGCTGTCCACAATAATGGTCACTATGCCTTTTTCCTTATCAAAGGCCACCGTGCGACCTTGTTCGACCTTGCCGTACTCTCCGCAGCCCGCGAGCATGAGGCCCGCCAAGACAAGGAGTGGGAGCAGTAATTTACGCGCCATAAGCAATCTCCTTACATTTTTATTCCGCTTAAGAGCGGGCCTTTTTCATGGCAAGTTCTTTAGCAGCGCCCTGGACCATGCGGACGCAGATGTACAGAGCCATAGCGGACACAAAACCGAGGACGAGCACCGTGGAGGCGACGTCCAAGAAGGTGGTCAGGCTGGGCACGTAGGGCTGCACAAGGCGCATGAGGATGGATATCAGACAGCCGACAACGCAGAGGCCGAAGGCGATGCGGATGCCGTAGCCCTTGATGTACTTGGTGGCTACCGCGCCGATCTGTGCGCCAATGGCGGCGCCGACCAGCATAATCATGGCGCCGACCAGCTCGGTGCGGCCCTTGTAGGTATAGGAGCCCGCGCCGTAGAGGCCGGAGATCATAACTTCAAACAAATCGGTGCCGACCGCCACGTGGGTAGGGCAGCCAACAAAATAGATGAGCGAGGGCATGCGGATAAGACCGCCGCCGATACCAAGGATGCCTGCGAGCCAGCCGGTCATGAAGCTCACGAAAACCGGCAGCCAGAGGGAGCAGTAAATGCCGGCGACATTCAGATGCACCATCGGCGGGATTTTGATCTTATGCAGCGTGGCGGCCCAGGTTACCCCGGTAGACATGGCGTCGACCTCTTTGCCTGCGGCTATGTTGGCCTTGTCTTTCTGGACGCGCTTATACACGTCATAGAAGACCATCCAGGTGATGAAAGCCAGCAGGGCGACATAGATCCAGCGCACCACCACGGTGACGTTGCCGAGGCGCTCGAGCCACATGACCATCTGGGCGCCGAGTTCAAAGCCGGCAATGGTCCCGAAGATCATGATGCAGCCGAGCTTGTAGTCCACATTGCCGAACTTGCCGTGGCGCAGGGTAGAGACAAGGGATTTGCCCGCCATGTGGGCGATGTCGGTCCCGATGGCGAAGGCCATGGGGAAGCCGAGCAGGTTAAGGCCGGGTGTCACCATCCAGGCGCCGCCCATGCCGAAAAAGGCTCCGAGGACGCCCACGCCGAAGCCGAGGATGACCAGGCCGGGCCAGAATATGGTTATGCCTGAGATAGGCATCAAGATATAAAAAAAATCCATATGGTTACCTCCTGAGGGCCTGATTAATGTTCAGCCAGGTCGCGGCTTGTCAGGTCGAGTCCGATCCAGTGTAAAATCCAGTCGGCGAGAAAGCCAAGTATGCATCCTACCACGGGGATCAAGAGGCATGTCAAGATGGTGAAATCCAGATGGCTATCGTTATAGATGTTGCCCCACCATAGCATGATGCCGCTCAGTTTCCGCGTATCGGAAACAAGGGTAATGGGGGCCGCGCCGCCGCCCGCCGCCAATACCCAGCTCGGCAAAAGGATGAGACAGGTGGTAAGAATTGTGATGTATTTTTTCATGTCAATTCAATTCCTCCTGGTTGTGACTCCATGTGCGCCCTAATGCGCAATTAACATTCAGATACAACTCAGCAATAAAGCAAGCGCCCCCCTGCACTACGCGCAAAAATAAACCGTAAGCCACAGGCGTTTCTCCTTCGGCCCGCCTGTATTCGCCGTTGCCGGCATTGTTTTTCCTCCTTATGGGTGTTTGTTGTCGAGGGGGGGCGATGCAGTCTCCCTCGCTCGGGTTGAGCCTGAAGAATCCGCAACAAAAAGAGATGAGACCTGTGAACGGCAGAGGGGGTGTCTGCGCACTCAGATCTCTTTGGCCGGCTGTGCATCCAAAACGGGGGAGAGCGGTTCCCGGAGTTTGTGTACATGCGAGCCTGATCGTATTGTACCTATCAAAAAGTGCGCCCGCTACCGACGAAAAATTTTTTTCCTTTCTGTTCAGCATGTTGAGCAAGTGGGTTGCTAAATAATTTGCGCTTTTGCGCTTTTATTGCTAATCACCGTGACGAGACAGACTGTAAAGCGCAAAATACTGCAAAGGGCAAAGTCATGCGATATTCGTATTTGTTCTTGCCGGCCCCGGTCATCCGGGCCAATAAATCGATTACCACCTGGAGCATCGGCACACTCCTGATGGTGATCGGAACCCTGTTGATGACAGTGATTTTGACCGCCATCATGGTGCTCATCTATGTGATTGTTGTGGACTATCTGGAGCGGGCCTTTTCACAAAATGCCCAGACCCGCGCCATGGCCCAGGCCTACGAGATCAACCAGTTGCTGGTTGCTGCCCGCCACGAGTTGGATTTTCTGTCACGCCTGCCGCTTAACCAGCAGGCGATGTTGCGCCATTGGGAAGACCTGGCGCCGCAAGTTCGGAACCGTTATCGTGAAATCGCCTTTCAGGGCTTGACCCCGGATGAGCGTTTTGTGCTGCTGAATACCGGCACCGAGATTGTCAATATGCCGATTGATCAGGCAATGGGAGGGAAATTTGGAGTTTTTTTGAGCAAAAACAGTGTGGCAGAGAGAAGGATCCGTCAGGTGCAGATCAGTGACGCCACTGAGGTGGTGTATCCTTCTGTTCCCGTTCAAGGAGGCATGAATGCGCTCAATCTGTATGTCATTCGGCTGACCACGGACGTGTATGGCGACAACAATCAATACAAAGGACAACTGACTCTCTCAGTTGATCTCCTGAGTTTGCGCGATATCATCTCCCTTCATACTTCCAACCAATCCCCGCTCTTTCTCAACCCTCAGGAAAATGAACAGAAGCAGACATTTTATTTTGATGCGGCTGGTTGGCTGCTCTTTCAATCGGAACCGCTTGATCAGCCGAAGGGAGATCTCTCGGTTGATCAGTTACGCATGGGACTGCCCGGCGACGTCGGTCGCCCCGGATTCGCCACCGCCTTTCGTCCCGGACCGGTTCATGATCGGTACTGGGCCATGGTGACTGACGTCCAGGCCGGAAGATCAGGGCAGCAGCTTGTTCCCAGGCCATTTCTTGCGCTCTCTTCGAATGACCGCACCCTGTATCTCAGTTATGTCCCCATAGTATTTTTTGAAAACCCCGAGTCCCCCCGCATCATTGGCGGCATAGGGTGCGTCGATTCCAGTTTCAATTTTATGGCCACGACATACAGGATTGTCGTGACGCTGGCCGTCTGTCTGCTCGTTGCCGTGAGTCTTATCTTCATCGTCATGTACTTCGTCAGCAATTGCCTCAAAAACCAATTGGCGAACTTGCGCGCCGCGGTTGAAGCGCGGGTGGGCAGCGGCGATGTTTCTCCCTTGGCATTGAGCTCGCTCTTTAATGAAATCAACCTGTTTCAGAAAACGATCAATATCCTGTTGGCCCAGTTGCGCATTGCGCGGAATGATTCATTGTTGCATGAAGGGTTCATGGAAAACGATCGCGCCAGGCAACCCGTTGATCTTGACAAGGAGATCAACATGAACCCGCTGCTCGATGCCCACCAACTGGCATCGCCCCTGCATAGCAGCATCATCGGCGGCAGCAAGGTGGTGCGCAATTTGCGGCAGCAGATTGACAAGGCTTCGCGGGTGCTCGCCGATGTCTTGATTATCGGCGAAACCGGAACCGGCAAGGAACTGGCGGCGGAAGCCATTCACCTGGTCAGCCATCGGGCGCAGAGCCCTTTCATTTCCATCAACTGCGGGGCGCTGGACGAAAATCTGTTGATGGACGCACTCTTCGGGCATGTCAAGGGGGCCTTTACCGAGGCGCACACCGACCGAAAGGGGGCGTTTCTGGCGGCTTCGGGCGGGACCCTGCACCTCGATGAAATCGGCAACGCCTCACCTCGCGTTCAGCAGGCGTTGCTGCGCGCCTTGTCGGTCAGACGCATCCGACCGCTCGGCTCTGATCAGGATATTGCTTTCGATGTCAGAATCGTTGCGGCAACCAATGTCGACCTATTGAACCTCGCGATCTCCGGTTCTTTTCGTGAGGATCTCTATTACCGGCTGGCGGTCATCACCATCAACACGCCGCCGTTGCGCGATCGCAAAGAGGACATCCCAGTCCTGATCAAGGCCTTTCTGGAAGAAAATGCAATTGTGACTGGTGCAAAGCCTGTACAGATCAGCCGGGCGGCTTTGGAAAAATTGATGCGGCACGATTGGCCCGGCAATATCCGGGAGTTGCGTAACTGCATTACCCGTTCATTGGCTTTTGCCGAGGAAGATTTACTGCTGGCCGAACATATTCTGTTCGACGAGCGTGTTGCTGATGGCATCGGTGAAGTGGAACCGGCATTGGGATTAGGATCCGTGCTGCCCGTTTTGCCGCAACCCGTTTTACCGGCGCACCTGCCTCCGCCTGGAACGTTGAACGGTGCTGCGGTTGAAGAGATATCGCATCTGCTTAACCATCGCCAGCGCAAGGTATGGTCCACGATTGTCCGCAACGGCATGATAACGCGCAACGAATACCAGACGGTTGTGGGCGATGCCATATCCGTGCGCACTGCTCAGTACGATTTACATGATTTGGTAGCCAAGGGGCTGTTGAAGAAATTCGGCCGCGGACCATCTTCACGCTATCTGGTCAGCCGATCTTAAATGCGACGCACGTCTGTTTTTTTTGCATACCACATAAGAAGAACTACAAAGACGAAGCGCCGTTGAGCCGGTGATCGGTCACATGAAGAACGACGGCAAGCTGGGACGGAATT
>WRFD01000053.1 GCA_009778955.1 Desulfobulbus sp. | reverse complement strand
GGCCACTCCTCCTTTCAGGAGCACCTTCAGCCCCTCAATGACCGGAGCGCTCAAGGCTGAAAGGTTGGCCAGAGTGCGTTTGCGGATCTTGCCGTCCTCGCGCCAGGATTCGCGCAGCAGGATGGCTGGTGGCGAGTTGCGGTTGGGGACGGATTCGATGTACATGGAGTTTGCATATACCAATCAAAGCGTACTCCATAAAAATACATTTTACATGGGTACAAATCTTGCTAGAAAAACCCATTATTTACGCCAGCTCAAGGGGTTGGGTGATTCTGTGGCCCAAAGTTCGGTTTAATAACCCTGTTGATTTTATGAAAGTCCATAAAACAAGCTGTTTCATTTTTTAGTCGGAACCGTCCGAAACTAATCGCTGTGCCTTTAACATTCATTGTAATATCGAATTCCTCCCACTTGGGATCAGAACGACCGCAAGAGCGATAAGAGGGCGGATTTGCTTGCCGCCCACTGCCTATCAGCCGCTATTTCTTGAGCTTGGCGCAGAGCATCTCCACCTGGCGGCGCACCGAATCCTGCTGGTTCATGTCCCGGGTGATGGTCTTGATGGCGTGCAGGGCCGTGGAGTGATCGCGGTTGTAGATGTTGCCGATGTCGGCCAGGGAATGGTTGGTGTATTTGCGGGTGAGATACATGGCCACCTGCCGGGGAAAGGCGATGGAACGCTTGCGCGACCGCGACCGCAACTCTTCGACGCTGACCCGGAACTGATTGCCGATGAGGTCGCGAATGGCCTCGCCGGTAATTTCCTCCATGGCGCCGCCGGTCAGCCCCAGGATCACTTCCCGCACCATGGCCAGATCCGGCGGGGCGCCCCGCAGGCATGACTTGGCTTTGATGCCGATGATGGCGCTTTCCATTCGGCGGATGTCGGTGTGGAGGTTTTCGGCCATGAATGCCACCAGATCCTCGTCTGTGGCCAGGCCGTGGATCTGCATCTTGTGGCGGATGATCCGGGTCCTGGTCTCATAATCCGGCGATTCGATCCCTGTGACCAGCCCAGAAGTCATGCGGCTGCGGAAGTCGTCGTCGATGCCGGCCAGCTTGACCGGCGCCAGGGCCGAGGTCAGGATCACCCTGGACCCCGATTTGATCAGATAATCGAGGATGGTGTTGAGTTCCTCTTGGGTCTTGGTCTTGCCGGTGAGGGTATGGACATCCTCGACCAGCAGGATCTCGCAGTTGTTGATGAATCTTTTGGAAAACTGCTCCATGGAGTGGGCGCGGATATTTTTCACCATCTCGGCGGAAAACTGCTGGGCGGTCAGGTACTGCACCCGGGTGGAGGGGGAGGTGCGCAGAACTTGGTGGACAACGGCCTGGGTCAGGTGGCTCTTGCCCAGGCCAGTGCTGCTGTTCATGAACAGGCAATTGCCAAAGGTGGAGTCGCCGGTGGCCAGGGCCTTGCAAGCGGACTGGGCCAGCAGATTAGATTCGCCCACCATGAACTGCTCGAAGGTGAAGGCCGGATGCAGCGAGCGCGGGCGGGGTGGAGGCTTGGTTCCCGGCAGGAGCAGTTGGCCGCCCTTGCCGCCGGCAAAGGAGCGGGCCCGGCTTTCGGCGACGGCCAGGCGGACTTCCTCGATCCCTCCGATCTCGCTTGCCGCGCGCCGGATGCGCTCGAGGTAGCGATCTTCCACCCAGGCACAAAAAAAACGGTCAGGTCCGGAAAGTTCCAACACATGCCCTTCCTGCTCTCGGCATTCAAGCGGTTTGATCCACAGGCCGTATTCACTTTCCGGCAGGGTGTTGTGCAGGGACTTCTTGATTGCATTCCACGTCATAGAGAGCCGTTTCCTTTGAGTTACAGGGGATTTCCCGGAAACCGGGCAAACGAGCGAATGGCGATGATCTAACCGAAAATCCACCGGCCGGTCAAAAACCGTTTGCGGCGATTTAATGATACAAACAGGGTGATTGACAACAGCATGGAACTCCTTGGAGCTATAGGGCGTTGCGAGGAGAAAATCGTATAACCCTCAATAACAACGTCTGTTTTATTAATAATCTTAATAAATACAATAAAATCGCTGCATTATATTAATAACTTAGGGGTTATCAACAAGATGTCCACAATATCAAATCCGCATATAGTTCAATTTCTCTCGCGAAAGCTCGATAAATCTCTGTTTTCTTCTTACCTAGCACGTGCATCGTATAAGCCCCTCTCATTCCATGATTTCGGCAAGCAGGCGGGAAAGAAAAAAAATAGAGGGGTGCAGCGATGAATTTTTATTGAATTAAAACAAAGAGAAAGGAGAAGGGCGGCCAGGCGCAGGCAGGGAGACTCCATGGGGCGCATTTTAGACCACATCAGGAGGCCACTGCTTTGGGGAAAAGACGGCGATGATCGAAGCAGAGGGGCCGGCTGTCCGGCGCGAGCGGCCTCCCCGTTGGTTGAGGTAAAACCCCGTTGCATTTTGAGGCGGGCAGTGGCCGAGACCGGTGAAAAGCTGTTGACTGTTCTGGTGCGATTCTCTAAAGAGGCTCGTGGAGCAAGAAAGCCAAGACGACACGTTGGCCGGGATATCTTTCCGGCCGCAGATGAGCGCCGCTGACGGAGGAGTGGTTGAGCATGCAGGGATTTGTCCAGGTTTATACCGGCGACGGCAAGGGCAAGACCACCGCCGCCCTAGGTCTGGCCGTTCGGGCTGCTGGTGCGGGGCTGCGGGTGTACATCGGCCAGTTCATCAAAAACGCCGACTACAGCGAACTGAACACTCTGCAAGGGTTGGCCTACGCCATCACCATCGAGCAATACGGCCTGGGGTGCATGCTGGTGCACGCGCCCACCCAGGAGGATATCCTCGCGGCCCGTCGCGGTCTGGCCGCCATCGACGCGGCCATGGCCTCTGGCAAGTTCGACCTGGTCATTGCCGATGAGATCAACGTCGCCTGCGCTTTGGGCCTGCTGGCCGAGGGGGAACTGCACGGCCTGATGGAACGGCGCCCGCCCGCGGTGGAACTGGTGCTGACCGGCCGGGCCGCTCCGGTCGCGGTGCTTGAGCGCGCCGACCTGGTCACCGAGATGCGGGCGGTCAAACATTACTATGAGCGGGGCATAGCCGCCCGTAAAGGCATTGAGGGCTAGGCGGGCGCGGCGGACAAGCCGGCGTGCCGGACACGCCGCGCCACTCGCAGGAGACAGTCATGACGCATAAAGCCGTCTGTTTGGCAGTGCTCGGCACCGGCTCAGATGTGGGCAAGTCGGTCGTCGCCACCGCCCTGTGCCGGATTTTCGCCAACCAAGGGCTGCGGGTGGCGCCGTTCAAGGCCCAGAATATGTCCAACAATTCCGGGGTAACGCCTGAAGGGGCAGAGATGGGCCGGGCCCAGATCGTGCAGGCTGAAGCGGCGCGGACCGCACCCCACTGCGACATGAACCCGGTGCTGCTCAAGCCGGTGAGCGACGTCGGCTCCCAGGTGGTGCTCAACGGCGTCGCCTGGATGGACGCATCCTCTCAATCCTATTACGGCAAGAAAGAGTTTTTGTTCGCCGAAAGCCAGGCCGCGCTGGACCGGCTGCGCCGCACCCATGACCTGATCATTCTTGAAGGGGCTGGGTCATGCGCCGAAGTCAACCTGATGGCCAGCGACATCGTCAACCTCAGGATGGCCGCCTATGCCGAAGCACCGGTGGTGCTGGTGGCCGACATTGACCGAGGCGGCGTCTTCGCACAGATCGTCGGCACGCTGGCCTGCATCCCGCCTGAAGAGCAGGCGAGAATCGGCGGCTTTGTCATCAACCGCTTCCGGGGCGATCTGAGCCTTTTTCAGCCGGGAATCGACTGGATCGAGCAGCGCACCGGCAAAAGGGTGTTCGGCGTGCTCCCGTGGTACAAGCATTTCCGCATCGAGGCCGAAGACGCGGTGGAGATCGAGAGCCCCCGGCCCTTCCAGCCGGCAGGGGAGTCCGAAGAGGCGATCGCGGTCATCCGCCTGCCCCATATCTCCAATTTCACCGATTTCGAGCCCCTGGCAAAACTGGACAGCTGTAAACTCGTCTACCTGGAGCGGCCGCAGGAGTTGGGCTCCTTCCGCGCGGTCATCCTGCCCGGCAGCAAAGCCACCCGCCCCGATCTAGAATGGCTGGCCGACAGCGGCTGGCGCGGGCGCCTGCTCGAGTATGCGGCCGGCGGCGGCCATCTGCTCGGCATTTGCGGCGGCTATCAGATGCTCGGCGCCTGGGTGCGCGATCCCGACGGCATCGAGGGCGCGCCGGGCGCCACCGCCGGGCTTGGCCTCTTGCCGGTGGAGACCGTGCTCAAGGCCCCCAAGACCACCACTCTGACCGATTTCACCTGGGACGGCATCGCCGGCAAGGGCTATGAAATACACATGGGCCGGACTGAAGCGGTCGAGGGCTGCCGCCTGATGACGGTACAGGCCAGAAACGGCGCGGCTTGCGTGGACCACGACGGCTGCTTCGCCGGGGAGGGCCGGATCATGGGCACCTACATGCACGGCCTGTTCGACACCCCGGCCATCACCCGTCGCTGGCTTGCTGGGATTGGCCTTTCACGGGTCAAGGTCGACCGACTGCACGGCCTGGCGGCCCGCGATCAGGCCTACGAGCAGTTGGCGGCGCATGCCCTGGCCCACCTAGAGATAGAGGCGCTGACGTCGCTGTTGCCGACCGGCCTGCGGGAGCGGATGCGATGAGACTTAAGACCGTTCCATATCATCTGCCGCGCGTCCGGCGCGAGGCGTCAACCGTTTCCAGAAGGAGGCGTCCATGATCCAAGGACACGGCGGCAACATCTTCGGCCTGGCCGAGCAACTGGGCTGCCGGCCGGAGGACATCTTCGACATGAGCAGCAACATCAATCCGCTCGGCGCCCTACCCGGATTGATCGAACACCTCCGGGACCGGATGGAGAAGATCAGTATGCTGCCCGAGGTCGATGCCCGCTCGGCGGCCCGCGCCATCGCCGCCCTGCTCGGGGTGGATGCGAAACGGGTGCTGGCCGGCGGCGGCACCACCCAGTTCATCTACGCCGCCTGCGCGGCCCTTGCCTCCCGGAAGGCGCTGATCGTTGGCCCGACCTATGCCGATTACGCCGACGGCTGCCGGGTCTGCGGCATCGAACCCGATTTTTTCCTGACCAGGGCAGAGCATGATTTCGCCTTGGACACTGAACAGCTGGCGGCAAGGCTCCCCGGCTACGACACGGTTTTTCTCTGTAACTCCAACAATCCCACCGGCCATCTCGCCGACCATGTCACGCTGCTTGATCTGTGCGCCCGCCACCCCCATATCCGCTTCGTCATCGACGAATCCTACCTGCCCTTTGCCCCGTCAGATCAGGGCCAAAGCATGAGCGGCTGCGGCCTGAACAATGTCGCGGTCCTCTGGTCAGTATCGAAGATTTTCGGCATGCCGGGCCTGCGGGCCGGATTTCTCGTGGCCAACATCCCGATTATCGACCGCTTCCGCCGCCTGATGCAGCCCTGGAGCATGAACAGCCTGGCCCAGGAGGCGGTCCTTTTCCTAGGCGCAAACCCGGTGGCGACAGCGGCCTTCATCGACCGCACCCGAGCCTACCTGACCGAGGAGGGACGGCTCTTCCGGCAGCGCCTGTACACCGGCAGGCTGATCCTCTATCCGAGCGCCGCCTCCTATCTGCTGATCGGCCTGCCGGCGGATCGCACCGCCACCATGGTCTGCCGCGCCCTGGCTGAACAAAAAATACTCATCCGCAACTGCGCCAATTTCCACGGCCTTGACGAGGGGTATATCCGCATCGCCCTCAAGGATGCGGCTGCCAACGAAACCATTGCCCGCCATCTGCTGGCCGTGGTCGGCGAAAAAGAGTGAGGCTGCCATGACCCTTGCCGATCTCCTGCCGTGGTTGACTATTCCGGCGGCCTTTACCTTGGATGCCATACTCGGCGACCCGCGTTGGCTGCCGCATCCAGTCCGCTGGATGGGCTGGACCATCACCAAGGCGGAGCCGTTATTTCGCCGGTGGATTGCCGCTGAGCGGCTGGCCGGCCTTTTTTTCGCGCTCAGTTTGATCGCCGGCTGTTGGGGACTAGCCGCCCTGATCGTCGGGGTGGGGTGGCGGCTGCATGGGCTGATTGGCTTTACGGTCGAAACCCTGTTGCTCTTCTACTGCCTGTCGGCCCGTTCGCTCGGCCAGGCGGCCATGGCGATTCACCGCGCACTGGCCGAGGGCAGCGTTGACCAAGCCCGCTCCGAGGTGGCGATGATCGTCGGCCGGGATGTCGAACGCTACCAGGCCGGCGACATTGCCCGAGCTACGGTGGAGACCGTGGCCGAAAACCTGGTCGACGGCGTGCTGTCGCCGCTCTTTTTCGCGGCCATCGGCGGAGCGCCGCTCGCCGTGGCCTACAAGATGGTCAATACCCTGGATTCGATGGTGGGCTACAAGAATCCGCGCTACCTGCTCTTCGGTCGGGCCGCGGCCAAAATCGACGATGTTGCCAATTTCATTCCCGCCCGGCTGGCCCCGCTCTTGATCGGGCTGGCCGCCCGGCTGACCTCCGGACTCAAGGCCCACCAGGCACTGGCTACTGCCTGGCGCGAGGGCGCGCACCATGCCAGCCCCAACGCCGGCTATCCCGAGGCGGCCTTTGCCGGGGCCTTGGGCGTGCGCCTCAACGGCCCGAATTACTACCACGGCGTTTTGGTGGAGAAACCCTACATCGGGGTCGGCCTAGGCGCGGTCGAGATCGCCCACATCCCGCTGGCCTGCCGCTTGATGACCCGCACCGCCCTACTCGGCTGTGGCGCGGCTTGGTTGGGCGTGATGGCGGCCGCCATCCTCTGAATCGCTGCTCCACACTTTTTTTTGGCCACGTAACGCGCCATTGGCGCCGGAAAAACGCATCTGTCTTTGTCCATCCATTTTTTCCTGCTATGATGGAGAGGTTATGACCAAGGCGGCGCCGTTTCCATCCCTACCGTCTTATCCCTGCAACTCTTCCTTGTGACCACTTCCCTGCCATGGATATCCGGCAAGCAAACCAGCGCCAACCGTCCTTAGGCCAGATCGCCGCTCCGGCCGATGTTCCAGCCCAACTACAACTACTATTCGCCGCCCTGGAACAGCGGCTTGGCGGCCATATCCTCGGCAAAGAGAAGCAGATCAGGCTGTCTCTGTGCTGTCTTCTGGCCAACGGCCATCTCTTGATCGAGGACATTCCCGGCATCGGCAAGACTACCCTGGCGAAAGCCCTGGCCAAGGTGTTGGGCCTGGAATTCCGTCGGGTCCAGTGCACCAACGACATGCTGCCGGGCGACATTTTGGGCGTTTCCGTCTTTGACCAGCGCAGCGGCTCGTTCTCCTTCCATCCCGGCGCCATCTTCACCCAGATTCTTTTGGCCGACGAGATCAACCGGGCGACAGCCAAGACCCAGAGCGCCCTGCTCGAAGCGATGGAAGAGCGGCAGGTGTCGATTGAGGGCGAGAGTCGCCCTCTGCCCACGCCTTTTTTCGTCATCGCCACCCAAAACCCACTGGAACAAGCTGGAACCTACCCGCTGCCGGAGTCGCAACTCGACCGCTTCCTGATGAAAATATCCCTCGGCTATCCCGATCGCGATGCAGAGCGACGGTTGCTGGCAGCGGGAGGGATCGAAGTCAGCGATGACGAACAGGCGCTGGTGGACGCCCAGGTCGTCTCCCAGTTGCAGGAGCAAGTCAGCCAGGTGCGTCTTTCTCAAACGCTTGTTGGCTATCTCCAGGATATTCTTGATTTTTCCCGCAACAGTGGCCGCTTCGCCATCGGCCTTTCGCCGCGCGCAGGGTTATTCCTGGCCAGGGCCAGCCAGTCGCACGCCCTTTTGCATGGGCGCAACTTCGCGCTGCCGGAGGATGTACGCCGGGTGCTGCCCTATATCGCCATCCACCGCTTGAAAACCGCCGATTCCCTGGCCGCCATGACCATCGCCGAACTGGAGCTTGTCTTCCAGGCGGTTCCGGTCCCGGCATGAACCAGGCAATGACCAGTCAGGGCGCCAGCCAGAAAACCACGTCCTTCGCCCGCTTTGCCCTGCCCGCCTTCGACGTCCGCCTGCGCCTGACCGGCCACGGCATCGTCTACGTCGTGCTGCTGGCGGCACTGTTGGTCGGCTCGATCAACCACAACAACAACCTCGGCTATCTGCTGACCTTTTTGTTGAGCGCCATTCTTCTGGTCTCCATTGCTTTGACGCTCCGCAATATCCGCGATCTTGTCTGCCAGGGGCACGGCGAGGCCGCGGTCTTCGCCGGGCAGGCCCTGCCCTTTTCCCTGTCGCTTCAAACTAAAAACGGCCCCTGTTATGGCCTGGACCTGTCGCTTGACGGCAACAACTGGGTCCGAATGGAAAAGGCCGACAGGCTGCCGGTGGCCTGTCAGGTTTTCCTGCCGGTCAGCAGTCGGGGCCGAGTCGAGATGCGCCGAATTTTTGCCGCCAGCGCCTTTCCGTTGGGGCTGTTACGGGCGACCCGGGAGATGCCCGTGGTCTTGACCGGCTTGGTGTACCCGAAGCCATTTTCGACCCAGGCGGGCAGCGAAAGAAACCAAGGCGAGCGCGAGGAGAACGACAAGTTGCCTGTCCGCGCCCTGGGCCACGATTTCGATGGCCTGCGGCCCTATCGCCCCGGCGACAACCCAAGGCGGATCCACTGGAAGAGTTTGGCCGCCCAGCGGGGGCTCTTCGCCAGGTTTTACGAAGAAGACGAGGGCGGCGGCGCCATCTTTTCCCTGGCAGACATGCCGGGCAAAGATCTTGAGGAAAAGCTCGGCCAACTCTGCTATCTCATGCTGCGAGCCGACAGCTGCGGCGCCCGCTACGGCCTGCGCCTGGGTCGGCAACTGATAGCGACGGGTCGTGGCCTGTCTCATAAAAGCGCCTGTTTGCGGGCCTTGGCCCTGTACACATCATCATGATCGTCCCAGCGAGCGCCACGCCGGGTTTCGCCCCCAGCCGCCAGGAAGCTCATCTGGTGCTGTACACGGTCATCCTCTGCACCCTGCCGCACTTCTTCAATATCTCAGTTTCAGCCATCCTGCTCTGCCTGACGCTCTGGGCCTACCATTTCGCCTCGCATCGCTGGGGCCTGCCGAGGGCGGGCCTGATGGCGAGAACCCTTTTGGGCGTCTTGCTGTTCGCGGCGGCCATCATCACCAACGAGGGGCTGACGCTTGAAGCCTTTGTCTCGCTCCTGACCATGATGATTGCCCTGAAGCTGTTTGAACAGCGGCATCAGCGCGACGAATTGACAGTAGTCGTTCTTTGTTATTTCCTGATTGTTTCCGGGATGTTCTTCGATGATTCCCTCCTCTCCACCGCTTATATCCTCGGCTGCATCCTGTTCACCACCGCAGTGCTCATCCACATCCAGTTTCCGGCCCTGGCGCTGACGCCGTCGCTTGCCTTGTCATGGCGGCTCGCTTCCCGCGCCTTCCCCCTGATGCTGCTGTTGTTCCTCATTTTTCCGCGTATCCAAGGCGGCTTGTGGGGGCGGCCGGCCTTGTTGGAGAGCAACACCGGCTTTGCCGACCAAATTTCCTTTGGCGCTGTCGCCCAACTGGCTGCGCGCGGCGCCGCCGCCTTCCGCGTCACCTTTGAGGACGGATTCCGCCCCGCAATAAACCAACTCTACTGGCGCGGCATCGTGTTGTGGGATTGCCAGGGCGATACCTGGAAACAGGGGCCAGACATGCGCTCAGCGGCGCGGCAGATGGAGGATCTGACGGCGCGGCTTGGCTATACCCTTACCTTGGAGCCGCACAATCAACGCTGGCTCTTTGCCCTCGACCTGCCGGTACGGGTCACAAGCGAGAGAAGCTGGCTGCGCGACGATTTCGCCATCCAACGGTTACGGCCAGTGACCTCGCGGATCAGCTACCAGGCTGAATCGGTCCTTACCCTCCAGCCTGGATATCAACCAGCCCGGGACGACCGGCTCGGCCTGCAACTGCCCCGTGGGGGCAATCCCCAGGCGCGGGAACTGGCGGCTCGCCTCCGGCAGACAGCAGGATCGGATGCGGAATTCATCGAAAAAGTCCTCGATTTTTACCGGAAAAATCGCTTCACCTACAGCATGACCCCAACGGTTGCGCCTCCTGGAACAGAGACCATCGACTGGTTCCTGTTCAACAGCAAGAAGGGTTTCTGCGAGCATTTCGCCGCATCTTTCGCCTTCCTGATGCGGGCGGCGGGCATCCCGGCCCGGCTGGTCAACGGCTATTTCGGCGGCGAGGAAAATCCCTTTGGCGGCTACTGGCTGATCCGTCAGTCCGACGCCCATGTCTGGGCCGAGGTGCGGGATGGCGGCGTCTGGCGGCGGGTTGATCCAACTCTGGCCGTCGCCCCGGAACGCGGCCAGGAAAACGCCAGGGCGGCCAGCGGCGCTGAGGAGCGGGATTCGCTCTATTCCCGGTTCAAACTGAGTGCCGTCGGCCAGTGGGCGGCCAGCCTGTTCAACGCCTGGGATATGGTCAACAGCCGCTGGAACCAGTGGGTCATGGAGTATTCCATCGCCGACCAGTTCCGTTTATTTGCTTCGCTGGGCATTGACCTGGAAAAGTTCAGGGGGATCTTCCAATTTCTGCTCATCGCCGCAGCAATGGTCGGGGCAACGGTGTTCTTTTTCCTGACTCTGGCTTTCATGCGGAAAACGCCTCGGGAAGGCGATCAAGTGGGGCGGGCCTGGTGGATTTTTCGGGAAAAACTTGTGCGCTCTGGCGTCATCGTCCACGATTATCAGGGGCCTGCCGATCTGCTGGAGGCGGTGGGTGCGACACGGCCCGATCTGCGGCCCCAGGCGGAAGTCATCATCAACTTTTATATCGCCATCCGTTACCGCGAACAGGCGTCCGCAGAGACGCTTGCGGCCTTTCGCCAGGCAGTCAGGAGTTTCCGGCCTGGGAGGCCAGGGCGGAACGCCTGAAGGACCGGCCTTGGCCACGGCAAAAAGCGGAGGAGACAATGGGCGCGACCTTTCGGGCTGCGGGGCTCGATTTTCTTCCTTCGTCTTTCAACATCCTGTTAGATTTTCCATGCTGCCGCGGCAGGATCGAGGCGTCTGGAATGGCTGGCCCTACGACACTTGGTTGCCCAGACAGGTGTCGGTTTCCAGGGCGGCTTTGATCCAAGGGTGATCCAGCGGCACCACCTTGCGCTTGCCGACTACCTCGGCTAGGTCCACCAGTGTGGTTGATTCGCCCTTGACCGCCACCATGCAGCCGTATTGCCGGGCGTCGATGGCGGTGACGCAGGCCGAACCCAGACGGGTGGCGAGGATGCGGTCGGCGGCGGTGGGCGTGCCGCCCCGTTGGACGTGCCCCAAAATGGTCACCCGGCTTTCCAGGCCGGTAAGCTGCTCCAGGTGCGCCGACAGCCGCATGGTGTTGCCGGCGTGCTTGGCCTGGAAGGCATCCAGGGCGGCCGCCACCTTTTTCTGCTTTTTTTCGTCCCTGGCCTCCTGTTTCTTTTCCTTGAGCTCAGCCAGTTCTCTGGCGTCTTCCTGTGCCAGCGCTCCCTCGGACACCGCGACAATGCTGAAATTCTTGCCCCGGTGCCGGCGCCTGCGGATGGCCTCGGCCACCTGGTGCAAGTCGTAGGGGATTTCGGGAATGAGGATGACGTCGGCGCCGCCGGCCAACCCTGCGCCCAAGCCAAGCCAACCGGTGTTGTGGCCCATGATCTCGACCACGATGATCCGGTGGTGGCTGTGGGCGGTGGAATGGAGGCGGTCGATGGCGTTGGTGGCGATCGACAGGGCGGTGTCGAAGCCAAAGGTGATGTCGGTCATGGCGACATCATTGTCAATGGTCTTGGGCAGGGTGACCACGTTCATCCCGGCCAGAGTCAGGCGATGGGCGTTCTTCTGGGTGCCGCCGCCACCGATGCAGATCAGGGCCTCGAGGTTGTGGCGATGGTAGTTGTCGATAATCACCTCGGTCATGTCCAGGACCTTGGAGCCGACCGGCATCTTGTGCGGCTTGTCGCGACTCGTCCCGAGAATGGTGCCGCCCTGGGTGAGGAGGCCGGAGAGGATTTCCCCTTCCAGATGCACGGTGCGGTTTTCCATCAGGCCGCGGAAACCGTCGCGGAAGCCTATCACCTGCAGGTTGAACGCGGTGAGCGCGCTCTTGCCGATAGCCCGGATGGCGGCATTGAGGCCGGGGCTGTCTCCGCCAGCGGTCAGTACGCCGATACATTTGCCCATGGATTTTCCCCTTAATGCGGTCTGGTCCAGGCCAAGGCCCTTGCCCGGAAAATTATTGGAAAGAAATGATGCACAGCAGCACGCCCAACCCGGACACCACCGCGCCGGCCATCCCCAACATGATTTTGTCGGGCAGGGGATTGGCATCTCCCCCCTCACCGTGGGCGACGATCAGGTAGATCTGCATCCAGATAGTCAGCGGCAATTGGGCGCTCATTCTAATTAGCTTTCAAGTTAAGACCAACAATCCATGGCCAAGCGGTCAGGCTTCGTAAACCTTCTCGGCCAGCATTCAACCTTGGCGGCCCACCATGCAACTGCCGGGCGAGTGCGGCAAGATCATTGAACACCCTATTGGGGAACTCTTTTTCCTGGAGTTCATCCCCCCACATGCTCTTGCGGATTGTGCTCTGGGGCATAAGGGGGTAGGGCCGCAAGCCTGATGTTTTCCGGTCGCTGGAGATCTCTTGCCTTGTGTGAACTTGCCCCATCAAGCGCCATGATAATGAAATCCTCCAGAGGGGCGGCAGCCGCCTGAGAAAGGAAGATCGACATCTGTTCGGCGTTCATTTTTTTGGGCTGCTCATCCAGTCCATTTCTCCTTCAATGGGGCTGACGGCAGCGTAAACATGCACGAAGTCCCGTTCGCATCCGTTTGACGCGGAAGGACGTCATGGAGCAGGGAACCAACATCGCCGGATGCGCGCCATCCGGCCAAATAGGGCTGCATCTTGGAACATCAGCCGGACTCGGATTTTTTTCACAAAGCCCCGGCAACAAGCCGCATCTCCCGTTCGGGAAGCTTATTGTCACTGATCGCCCTAATGGAGCCACTAAAAGCGGCATTTTTTCCTTGTTGGACGGGGTAAATTATTGGTCGTTTTTTACTCTTTTTT
>WRFD01000052.1 GCA_009778955.1 Desulfobulbus sp. | reverse complement strand
TACAGGATAAAGCCTTCCAACTCCTCGCAGTCAATCCCGCCTGTACCCAGTAGCCACAGGCTGCCGTTGCAAAAAAACCCAACATGACGCTGGGTTGCGTCAAAAGCTAGGTCAAAGTTCGGTCTAATACGCGCTAACCGTTCAGCCGGTACAGCTTCGTTGATCGTCTGTTGTCTTATTGCTGCACCGGGCTGTAGGCTGTGTCGCGGTAGAAGGGGATGGTCTGTTCCAGCATCCTGAGCAGGGCGCCGCTTTGATTGATAGCCGCCAGGTACTTGTTGGCCGCCTCGCGCACATCGTCGTTGTCGGCCCGTATGCCCCAGGCCAGCTCTTCCCTGGTGAGCAAGATGGCGCCGGGAGTCAGTCCCTTGTCGATATAGAGCGAGGCGTAGTAGTAGTTGGCGGTCTGGTTGAAGATGAAGACGTCGATGGACTTTTTCATCAGGGCCTGCACTCCGTCCGGGGCGGTGGCGAACCGGCTGATCGAACCTTTGGGACGAAGCCCCTTGATCCAGGCGTCGGCGGTGCTGCCTGCGACGACGCCCAACCGGACCGAAGGTTCGGTCAAATTCCTGATGCCGTTGCCCATCCCGTCGTAGTCGCCAAGCCGAACCAAAGTGGTCTGGCCCGAGACCAGATACGGGGGGGTGCTGGCGATCCTGTGGCGTTGCGCCTCTGCTGCGGTCATCCCTGCCATGATAATGTCGATCTTCTTGTCTCGCAGGGCCGAAAACAGTTTCTCCCTGGGCAGCGGCATCAGTTCCAGGCGGCGGCCCATGGCGGTGGCCAGTCCTTCGGCAAAAAGCGCTTCCAACCCGGTGGTGGTGTTGTTCTTGGCATAGGCGAGCGGCGGCGCGTCGGTGACCGTGCCCACTTTAAGAGTATTGGCCGGCATGATCATGTCGAGCAGGTCGTTTGATTTGGGCGCGCAGCCGGCCAGAAGAAGAAGGGACGCCAACGGCGGCAGCAAAAGGAGTCGGAAGAAACGGGCCATATCTATCTTGGGGCGAGTCGGTGTTTTTTCGGTTTTAAGGTTGTTTGCCTGGCGGAGCTTTGCGTCAGTGGGCCGGGGTTCCCTTGATCGCTCGGCCGGTGGAAATGAACGAGATGCCCTGTTGCATCTTGGTGCCGATCATCACCGATTCGATGATCGGCTCAATGACCGGGCTGCCGGCCTCCCATTCCACCAGGAATTTGGCGCCGGCGCCGCCCTTAGATTCCGATTCCGGTACAATGTACCGGATGGAACCGAAGGGAGCGATGGACACCGGCTTTTCCAGGTATTCCTGCAGAAGCGCGCCGTCGGAGTCGTAGTAGCGGATGCTCTTCAAGGTCAGGGGACTATCAGGGTCGGTGTTGCGGATGCTCAAGGTGGCGGTGAGGAGAAAGGGGGTGCCGCGATAACGGTCGTCGCCATAAATATGTGAATAAACGGGAACATAAACTGTTTGTCCCCGCCACTTGCCAAGGGTGTCGGCGGCGGCCGACTGGGAGAGGGCGAACAGAAGCAACAGGATCGAAACGAGGTGTCGGGGTAATGGCAACATAAGCTCACCTGGCTGCTGGTTGGGAGCGGTGCGCGGCCAGCAGGGCTGTAGCGGTTTCTGCGCTCAGATCGGCAATGGCCTGGGATGCGCTGGCAACATAGCCGGAATAGTCCGGTTTGTCGATAATCCGTGTCTGACGGAAGGTTTTTCTGGTGAGGATGGCCTTGGCGACGTTGTCGCTGACGGTGTAGACGGCGACGATGGCGAAGGCCTGGCCGTCGCCGCTGAACTCGTTCAGCTCTATCTCCAGTTGATAGCGGATGCGGCCGAATCGCGGTCCGGGGTAGAGCGCGACATTGTCGGTGGCCAGCAGGTCCCTGAGGCCGCTGACCATCAGCTGGCCGATCTGTTCGTCGAGGGCGCCGGACCAGAGATGGGTGGTCGAGGCGTGGGTCGTGTTATTGAGCAGCCGGTCGACCAGACCGCGACCCTGCAGTTGGGGCGCCAACTGCACCGGCATCAACAGGATCAATTCGGAAAAATCGGCGAAATCCCGGGCCAGCGGCTGTTGACGGACAGGTTGCAGAGTGTGGAGGGTGGTGGCGACCGGCCCCAGGCAGGCGCTGAGCAGAAACAGGCAGAGCGCGGCTAGACACAAACACAAAAAACGCGGGCAAAGGCGGCGGTTCATGGTTTTTCCTCCCGCTGGCCGAATATCAGGGCATTGGGCTGCTGTTGGAGGTAGTCGGTCAACTGCCGGACCGAGACGGCTGTGCGCTCGATTTCCCGCAGGGAGGCAGTCACCTGGTAGGCGAACATGGAATCCTTCTCGGTCAACCGCTGGATGTTGTTCAGGGTTTTGGTGAGTGCCCCGGCGGTGGCGTTCATTTCGGACAGGAGGTGTTTCAGCTCGGCGCTCGCCTCCGGCATTTCCTTGTCCGCAGTCCGTAGAAAGGCGGTGGCTGTGGCCGAAAGCGTGGAGAGATTGGCAAGCCCCTTTTTCAACTCGGCGGCCAGGGCGGGAAATTCAGCATCGGCCCGGGCCAGCAGACTGTTGAGCCGATCCATGGTGGAATCCAGCGCTTCCAGCATGTGGCGGGTTTCCTTGGAGTTGACGATGTTGCTGATGCCGGTGAGGGCCGTGGCGGTTTTGTTGAGAATCTCGTCGAGCGGCAGGCGTTCCAGCCTCTGGGTAATCTGCTCCAGGCCGGAGGGCTGGGTGGGGATCTCGAACAGGGCGTCTTCCTTGGCGGGCTGTGGGGCTTGGGCGTCGGGAAAAAAGGCGAGTTCTATGTAGAGCTTGCTGGTCAGCAGGCTGGTAATCTTCAACTGGGCGCGCAGGCCCTGATCGATCATCTGCCGGAGCATGGCGCGGAGCTCCTCCGGGGCCCATTTCGTTTTGCGCTTGTCGGCTAGATCGGGCTTCTGCTCGATGTCCAGGTAGACCGGAATGACGTAGTTGTTGTGTTCATTGTCAAAGTCGATCTGGACGGCGGCGACCCGGCCGATGGTCACCCCGCGGAAGGTCACCGGGGCGCCGGCATCGAGACCGTAGAGCGAACCCGTGAAGTACACGACGCAGCGCAGCCGGTTGTCCTTGAATTTGATCTTGCCCAGAATGACGACGGCCGCCAGGGTCAAGACCAAGGCAACCAGGACGAAACCACCGACCAGGGTGGGATTGGCTTTTTTGCTCAAACCGTTCGAACCTCCCGTTGCCCGGTTCCCCGGGTAAGAAAATTAAGCACTGTGGGATCAGCGCATTCCTTCAGTAAAGTTTTGGGATCGCCGGTGGCCAGCATGGTCTTGGCCTCGCTGTCGAGAAAGACCGAGTTGGTGGCGATGGCATAGATCGAGGCCAGCTCGTGGGTGACGATGACCACGGTGGCCCCCAGGCTTTCGCGCAGCTCCAGGATCAGTTGGTCGAGGTTGCGGGCGCTGACCGGGTCGAGTCCGGCTGAAGGTTCGTCGAAGAAGAGAAAGTCAGGATCAAGGGCGATGGCCCGGGCGAGCGCCGCCCGCTTGCGCATGCCTCCTGACAGCTCGGACGGATAGAACGACTCGAAGCCGGCCAACCCTACCAGCGACAGTTTAAAGGCAACCAAATGGGCGATCACCTCTGGGGGCAGGTCGGTGTAGTGCCGCAGAGGCAGGGCCACGTTTTCGGCCAGGGTCATTGAGCTCCACAGGGCGCCGGATTGATAGAGGATGCCGGCCCTGCGGATGATCGCCGCCCGCTCGTCCTCGGCCAGGGTCCAGAAGTCGGCCTCGCCGTACCAGACCGAACCTGCGGCCGGTTGCTTCAGGCCGATCATGTGCCGCAGCAAAGTGGATTTGCCGCAGCCCGAGCCGCCCATGATGACGAAGATATCGCCTTGGTTGATGGTGAAATCGAGATCCCGCTGGAGCACGAAACTGCCGTAGGCCATGGTCAGCCCTTTGACGGCGATGGTGGGAACGGGCGGCGTCATGGCGTCATCTCAGCGATAGAGAAGATAGGTGATGAACGAATCCGAGACCACGATCAGCACGATCGAGGTCACCACCGCCGAGGTGGTGGCTTCGCCCACCGCCAGGGCGCTGCGGCCGCACTGCATGCCGCGCAGACAGCCGGCAAAGCCGATGAGGACGCCGAACACCGAGGCCTTGAGGATGCCCTGGCCGAACTGGCTGAGCTGGATGGTTTTCCGGGTCTGCTCCAGATATTCCACCAGGGAGAGGTCGAGCATGGTCACGCCGATCACCGAGCCGCCCAAAATGCCCATGATGTCGGCATAGACGCAGAGCAGGGGCAGCATCAGCATCAGGGCCAGGATCCTGGGCAGCACCAGGAAGCCCACCGGCGAAATGCCCATGGTCCGCAGGGCGTCGATTTCCTCGTTCACCTGCATGGTCCCCAGTTGTGCCGCATAGGAGGCGCCGATGCGGCCGGCGATGATCACCCCGCTCATCAGGGCGCCCATTTCCAGGACCATGCCCAGGCCGACCAGGTTGGCCACATAGATCTGGGCCCCGAACATCTGCAACTGCACTGCGCCCACGAACGCGAGGATCACTCCCACCAGAGCGGCAATCAGGGAGACAATCGGCAGGGAACTGACGCCGCAATTCTGGATGAAATAGAGGAAATCTTGGGGGTTGAACGGTTTTTTCCCGGCCAGCAGGGCCAGCAGAGCCAGCAAGAACTCCCCGGTGAAGGTGGCCACCTCACGGATCTGCCCGATCAGGGCCAGAACGCTGCGGCCGATGCGGGTGGGCAGGAAATCCCGGCCCGGCGGGCTGTAGGTGACCTGTTCGGGGACCGCTTCCGAAAGAGTCAACAGGCGCCGCACACCCGGAGGCAGCCCGGCGCGGTCCACGACGATCTTCCGTTGCCCGGCGATCTCCAGGACTGCCGTCAGGAAGATGAGCAGTCGGGTGTCCCAGTGTTCGAGGCCGTCGCAGGCAAAACCCAGGCGGTAGACGGTCTCGTCGAGGGCGGCGAGCAGATCGGCCGGGGCCGGAGGATGGGCATGTAGGGTCCAGGAACCGGCCAGGGTCACGGTGAGATCGCCCAGTTGGGACCGTTGCAAGGTGAAGACCGGCGGCTGGGCTGTGGAACTGGCGGAGAGGCGGGTAAGCTCCTGCTGCATAAAGATGGTCCGGTTACCTGTCGAGCGGCTGCGCGTTGCTTTGCGGTTTGGGTAGGAGTTGGCGCAGGGGCTCGGCCTGAGGGTTGTTCCATTTCTGGTTAACGAGGATGTCGAAAATCTGCTTCGGTTGACTGTGGTAGCTCCAGTTCCAGTCGTCCAGCGGGGAAATGGAGGCGCCTTCGAGACTGACTCCGCCGTAGGCGCCGCCCTGTGAACGGCCAAAGGCGAGGATATCGGCGGTCTGGGCCTTGGCCGGCCCACCGATCGGTCCGGCGGCGGCGGCCACGTCGGCGCCGAGCTTGCAGTCGGTGGAAAGCATGGCGCCGAGCCCCCGGTTGGTCATGATTAGCAGTATGATTTCCGAGGCGTCGGCTCCGGTCTGCAGCCCCGGGGAAACCGAGCTCAAGCTGTAAAAGGCTGGCGGACTCCATTTGTTGGCGGCGGGATCTTGGGCAACTAGCAGGCCCCGTCCTCCAGCGCCGCCGCGCAGCATCTGCGGCACGATGAGAATGCCGCGGGCGGCGCTGGCATTGTTCCGGAACCATTCCATGTTGGGATCGGCCAGAAATCCTTTGTACGCCGAGGTCGCCCGATCCGCCAGCTCACTGGAGTAGTCGGCCCTGGCCGGAATCCGGATGAACGCCGCGGCAAGCACGGTGACCGTGGCGACAAGGAAAAAGCGACGGGAAAACAACATGACGAAAGTCTCCAGGGAAAACGGGGAGCGTTTCTTGCTGCCGGAAAAAATGATGCTATTGTATCGATCTTTTTTGCACAAGGAAAAAATGGCCGACTGGCGGAACGGCGCGGACGGCCCGGAACGCTGGGCCGACAAGGGGCGAGGCGGAGGAAGGGAAACGGCTGCGGCAAACAGCCGCAAACCGGTGTTGCCGACCGGTTTGCGGGGAAACGATCAATCGACGGCGTAGAAATATTCCTTTTCGGCGCCGCATTTTGGACAAACCCAGTCGTCCGGCAGGTCGGCGAAGGCCGTACCCGGCGCCGCGCCGTTTTCATAATCGCCTTCGGCAGGATCGTAGATGTAACCGCAGGGACATTCCATCTTCTGCATGGAGCTTCTCCTGAAATAGAGGTTAATGAAAACTTTCCGTCGCTTTTGCCCGGAAAAATGGGTGAAGACAGCCAACTCATTGCCGGTACAGTATAATTATTTCCAGACCACGACAAGAAAAACCATCTTTACGGACTTAATTTCCCCATTTTGGGCTGCATCCAAAAGCAGATCCCATGCCGCTGGTTTGAGTTTTATGGAAAGGCCGCGGAATGCGTGGGAAAAGGGCCGGTGAGTGAATATAACTCTTGACAAGCTCGGGCGCTATCGAGTTAAATACTAAGTTCTACGAATAATTATTTCCACTGCACGACGTTCCAGTTGAGGAGAAAGAGGAGGAGTCGCATGTATGCAATAATCCGCACCGGCGGCAAGCAGTATCAGGTGGAGGCCGGTGACACGCTTCGCGTCGAGAAGCTGCAAGGCGAAGTGGGCGATACGGTTGAACTGGCGGATGTTCTGCTGCTGGTTGACGGCGAGACGGTCAAGATCGGTCAGCCCGTGGTTGACGGCGCCAAAGTGGTGGCCAAAATTGTGGAGCAGGGACGGCACAAGAAGGTGATCGTCTTCAAGAAGAAGAGGCGGAAGGGCTATCAGGTCAAGAAAGGCCACCGGCAAATGTACACCGCTCTGAATATCGAGACAATTTCGGCATAAGTAACAAGTCCATCTGGAGAGCGTACCATGGCACATAAGAAAGCAGGCGGCAGTTCCCGCAACGGCCGCGACAGCGCCGGCCAACGGCGAGGAGTCAAACGGTTCGGCGGCCAGGTCGTTAAGGCCGGCAATATTCTGGTGCGGCAGTTGGGCACGGTGATCCATCCCGGCGCCAATGTCGGTTGCGGCCGCGATTATACCCTGTTCGCCAAGGTTGACGGCACGGTCAAATTCGAGGATTTCGGCAAGGACCGCAAGCGCGTTTCCGTCTATCCCCTCGAGCAGGACTGATCGTCTTTTTCCGGGAGGCGCGGCGCCTTGTCCGGCGCAGTTTCCCGCATCAAGCTGCAACCCGGCATCACGATGTGTTGATGCCGGGTTTTTTTGTATAGTCTTCCTTGCAGATCGCGGATAAACTCCATGGGTTTTGTCGATGAAGCCAAATTTTTCGTCAAGGCGGGTGACGGCGGCAATGGCTGCGTCAGTTTCCGGCGGGAGAAATTTGTGCCCAAGGGCGGTCCCAACGGCGGCGACGGCGGCAAGGGCGGCGATGTCCTGCTGCGGGCCGACCGCAGCCTGCGATCCCTGATCGATTTTCGCTATAAATCCCATTTCAAGGGCTTAGCCGGCATCGGCGGCCAAGGCAGCGACAAACACGGCCGCAGCGGCGGGGATTGCGTGGTGCGGGTGCCGGTGGGATCCTTGATCAAGGATGCCGAAACCGGCGCAATGCTGGTCGACCTGACCAAGGACGGGCAGACCTTTTGCGCGGCCGAGGGCGGCAGGGGAGGCCTGGGCAACGCCCGTTTCGCCACCTCGACCAATAGGACGCCGCGCAAGGCCACGCCGGGGCAGCCGGGCGAGGAACGCTGGCTGTTGATCGAACTCAAGCTGCTGGCCGATGTCGGTCTGATCGGCTTGCCTAACGCCGGTAAGTCGACGCTGCTGTCCAAGCTTTCGGCGGCCAACCCCAAGATCGCCCCCTATCCGTTCACCACTTTGGAGCCGCAGCTCGGAGTGCTTTCGTTCAAATTCATCGATCCCTGCATCATCGCCGACATTCCGGGGTTGATCAAGGGGGCGCATCAGGGCGTGGGCCTGGGGCACCAGTTCCTTCGCCATATCGAACGGACCTCGATTCTGCTCCATCTCATCGATGCGGCAGGCGAAGGCGAGCGACCCTACGAGGATTACCTGACTCTGGCCAGTGAATTGGCCGCCTACAAGCAGGAACTGTTTGCGCGGCGCCATGTGATTGTCCTCAATAAAATAGACCTGATTGATGCCCAGCGGCTTGATCAAGTCAAAGAACAGTTTGCCGACCTTGATCTACCGTTGCTCGCCGTTTCAGCGGATGAGGGGGACGGTCTGGAATCGTTGCGAGAGCTGCTCGGCGACCTGCTGGAGCGGCAGCGGGCGGAGGCGCGCCATGACCTTTCAGGTGAATAAGGAAGACGGGCTCTACTACCGGCAGACCCTTTTCGATCAGGCCAAACGGGTGGTGATCAAGGTCGGCAGCGCTGTGCTGACTGGCGACAACGGTCTTGATGAAAAGGTCATCGCCAATATCGCCCGCCAGATTTCCTTTCTTCAGTCAACGGGCCGCGAGGTGATCCTGGTCAGTTCCGGCGCCGTGGCCGCCGGCCGCAAGCGGCTTTCGGTGGTCAAGACGCCGCACGAGGAGCTCAGGGTCAAACAGGCACTGGCCGCCACCGGGCAGGGCCTGCTGATGCAGGCCTACGAGCTGGCATTCGCCGGGTTCCACCAGCCAGTGGCCCAGGTGCTGCTCACCCGCGCCGACCTGTCCCACCGGGGCCGCTATCTGAATGTCCGCAACACCATCCGCACCCTGTTCGAGTTCGGGGTGGTCCCGATCATCAACGAGAACGACACGGTCTCGGCCGAGGAGCTGCGCTTTTCCGACAACGACACTCTGGGCGCGTTGATGACCAACATGATCGGCGCCGACATGTTCATCATCCTCACCGATGTCGATTGTCTTTACACCGGCCATCCCGCAGAGGACCCCGGCGCCCGGCCCATTTACACCGTGGCTGCCATCACCAAGGAGATAGAACGGATGGCCGGCCACTCGGCCAGCGCACTGGGCACCGGCGGCATGATGGCCAAACTGCGCGCCGCCAAGATGGTGGCGGCCTGCGGCGGCTCGTCCTTCATCGGCCCCGGCCGACACCCCGAGATTCTCACAGCCCTGTTCAGCGGCGAGTTGGTGGGCACCTTTTTCCTCCCCGGCCAGGGCGCCCTCAACCGGCGCAAGCATTGGATCGCCTACGTGCTCAAGCCGCAGGGCTACCTGGTGGTTGACGACGGCGCCTGCCGGGCCCTGGTCGAACAGGGCAAAAGCCTGCTGCCTTCGGGCATCGTCGAGGTCCGTGGCAGTTTCGCGGTCGGCGCCCCGGTCCATTGCCTCGATCGCCAGGGCACGATGATCGCCGCCGGGCTGAGCAATTACGGCGCAACGGACATCGAACAGATCAAGGGCCGCAAAACCGGCGAGATCGCCGCCATTCTCGGGACCAAGGATGCCGACGAGGTCATCCACCGCGACAACCTGGTGGTCATGGGACAAGAAGGAGTGCTGTAAAGCAGCTTTACAAGGCCCCCGCTTCACGTCATAGTAGGAGGCGCTGGCATGCAGGCATCAAGATTGACGACACGCGAGGAGGAGACGACCGCGATGGAACGGGCACAGATCGAAGCAAAAGTCTTGGAAATGGTAACGAAAGCCAAGGGTGCGGCCCGCAGTCTCAGCGCCATGCCGGCGGCCCTGAAAAACGCCGTCCTGCTCGATGTCGGTGAGGAGCTGATCGCGCAGCAGCCATATATTCTTGCCGAAAATCTCAAGGATATGATCGCCGGCGAGCAAAAGGGGCTGTCCGCCGCCATGCTCGACCGCCTGCGGATCACCGACAAGGGCATCAGGGAGATGGTCCAGGGCCTGCGCGAGGTGGCCGCTCTGGAGGATCCGGTGGGCGAGGTCAGCGAGATGCGCCGCCGGCCCAGCGGCATCGTGGTCGGCCGGATGCGGGTGCCGCTGGGCGTCATTCTGATGATCTACGAATCGAGGCCCAACGTGACCATCGACTCGGCGGCACTATGCCTCAAGGCCGGCAATGCCGTCATCCTGAGGGGCGGCTCCGAAGCCATCCATTCCAACCTGGCCCTGACCAAGGTGCTGAGGGAGGTGCTGACCAAACACGGGGTCGATCCTGCCGTTGCCCAGATCTTGGACTTCACCGACCGGGAGGGGGTCGATGTCCTGCTCCGGCAGGAGGCCCATATCGACCTGGCCATCCCGCGCGGTGGCGAGGGACTGATCCGGGCGGTGACCGAAAAATCGCGCATTCCGGTGCTCAAACATTACAAGGGAGTGTGCCACTGCTTTGTCGACGCCGACGCCGACCAGGAGATGGCCATCCCGATCATTCTCAACTCCAAGGTGCAGCGGCCGAGCGCCTGCAACGCCCTGGAGGGACTGCTCATCCATCGGGAAATCGCTGAGGAGTTTTTGCCCAAGGCCGCCCAAGCCCTAAAAAAGGAAGGGGTGCGCATCCTCGGCTGCCACTCCAGCTGCCTGATCTGCGATGAAACAATCGAGGCGGCGGCCGACAGCGACTGGGGCGTCGAATTTCTCGACCTGGCCCTGACGGTCAAGGTGGTGTCGGGCCTCGACGAGGCCATGGACTATATCGACCGGTACGGCTCCAGACACACCGAGACCATCATCACCCGCTCCTATGCGCACAGCCAGCGTTTTTTGCGCGAGATCGACGCCTCGGCGGTGCTGGTCAACGCTTCCACCCGATTCAATGACGGCGGCCAATTCGGCCTGGGCGCCGAGATCGGCATCTCCACCACCAAGCTGCACGCCTACGGTCCCATGGGTTTGAAAGAGCTGACCACCCAGAAGTTCATCGTGTACGGCGCCGGAGAAACCCGGGCCTGATCCGTGGTTGCACCGGAGGAAGCACTGAGGGTCGGACTTTTTGGCGGCACCTTCGATCCCGTTCATCAGGGCCATATCGAGCTGGCGCTGCACGTGCTCGTCCGCTGCCAGCTCGACCGGTTGCTGTTCATCCCGGCCCTGCTGCCGCCGCACAAACGACAGCCGGTGGCTTCCTTCGTTCATCGGGCGGCCATGATCGAGGTCGCCCTGGCCGATTGCCGGGAAACCGGGGGCCGCATCCACTGCTCGCGCATCGAGGAGCGGTTGCCGGCGCCCTCCTACACCCACAACACGGTGGAGGCCCTGATGCGGGAAGAGGCGGGATGCCGGTACAGCCTGGTCATCGGGGCCGATTCGCTGCTCGACCTGCCCAACTGGCACAGGATCGACGAGTTGCTGCAAGCGGTTGACCTGATCGTGGTCAAGCGAGATTCGGTTGACCGGGCGGGCGTTGACCGGGCGCTTGCCGCCCTTGGTCCGACCTTTGCCCGCGATGACGGCAGCGGCCAATGGCATGGCAGGGGCGGCCGAATCGCGCTCTACCTCGACGATACCGAGTTGCCGGTTTCCTCCTCGGCCATCCGGGGAGAACTTGTCGAGGGAAGAGCGTCGCCCCTGTTGCCGCCGCCGGTGCTGGCCTATGTCCGGCGCCATCAACTCTATGGATGGAAGGATTTTTTGTGATGGTGAACTACATTGCCGATCTCCACATCCACAGCCACTATTCCCGGGCCACCAGCAAGGCCAGTAATCTGTACGGCCTGGCCGCCTGGGCTGCAGTCAAGGGGATCGGCGTGGTGGGTACCGGCGATTTTACCCATCCTGCCTGGTTTGCCCATCTCCACGAGTGCCTGGAGGCCGCCGAACCGGGATTTTTTCGGTTGAAGAACGAGCCGGCCGCCAAGATCGACGAATTGCTGCCGCCCGGCATCAGGCCGACAGTGGAACTGACCGCCATCCGTTTTGTCCTCAGTGCCGAGATCAGCTCCATCTACAAACGCGGCGGCAAGGTCCGCAAGGTGCACAACCTGCTCTATGTGCCGGATTTCGACGCCGTCCGCCGCCTCAACGCCACCCTGGCCACTTTGGGCAACATCACCGCCGACGGCCGGCCGATCCTGGGGCTCGACTGCCGCGACCTGCTTGAGATTCTGCTGGAAAAGGCGCCGCAGGGCTTCCTGGTCCCGGCCCATATCTGGACCCCCTGGTTCTCGCTTTTCGGCTCGAAGTCTGGATTCGACTCGATCGAGGAATGCTTCGGCGAACTCAGCCCCCATGTCTTTGCCCTGGAAACCGGCCTTTCTTCGGACCCGGAGATGAACCGGTTGATCTCCGCCCTGGACCGCTTCACCCTCATCTCCAATTCAGACTGCCATTCTCCGGCAAAATTGGGTCGAGAAGCAAACCTGTTCGCCACCGACTTCGATTATTTCGCCATGAAAGCAGCCATGCAATCGCCGGTCAACGCGGCGGGGCAGCAGGTCTTCGACGCCACGGTCGAGTTCTATCCCGAGGAGGGCAAGTATCACTGCGACGGCCATCGCAAGTGCGAAGTCTGCCTGGAGCCACGGGAAACCCGCGCCTCCGGTGGGCTCTGTCCGGTTTGCGGCAAGCCCCTGACCGTCGGCGTGCTCCATCGGGTGATGGAGCTGGCCGACCGGGAGCGGCCGGTCTTGCCGCCGGGCAGCCCGCGGGTGCACAGCCTGATTCCCCTGGCGGAAATGGTGGCCGAGTTGCTCGACTGCGGACCATCCAGCAAGAAGGTGGGAGAAGGCTATGTCCGCCTGATCAACGCCTTTGGTTCCGAGTTCGGACTGCTGCTCGAAACCCCGGTTGGGGATATCAGGGCCAAGGGGTTTGCGCTCCTGGCCGAAGCGATCGAACGGGTGCGCTCCAACCGGGTGATCCGCAAGCCGGGCTATGACGGAGAGTTCGGCGCGATCACCGTCTTTTCCGAGGGCGAACGCGCCAAGCTGTGCGGACAGGCCAGCCTGTTCGGCGCGGCTGCCGGTCCAGCCCGGAAAGCGGCCAGAAAACGGCAGCAACTGGAATCGCGGCTAGAAAATCCCAGCGCAACAGCCCCGAAGGCCAGGGAGCTGAACAGCGAGCAGAGACAGGCGGTGTCCAGCGCCGCCGCCCTGATTCTGGTTCAGGCCGGACCGGGCACCGGCAAGACCCATACCCTGGTGAGCCGGGCCGAACGGCTGGCCGTTCGGCCAGACCGCCCCTGTACGGTGATTACCTTTACCAACAAGGCGGCCGAAGAGGTCCGGGAACGGCTGCAAGGCGCGGTGACGGATCGGG
>WRFD01000051.1 GCA_009778955.1 Desulfobulbus sp. | reverse complement strand
TCTGCGGTTGTTGCTGGAGCGGCACGGCGATTCCTTCCTCGGTTCAGGGTTTGCGGGAACGGTGGCTTTTCTGGCCGGTGACACCAGTCTGGCCTTGGAGTTTTTTGCCAAGGATCTTCACCATCTACAGCAATATACCGGCGACGCTTCCTGCTTTTTTTTCGGTATCACGGGCCTGTTCTGCATTTTTGCCCTCTTGGCCCGCAATGACAAGGGTGACTGCGATCGTGCCCGCGAGGCAGTGGCTGCAGTACTGGAGCGCTGCCGGCACGGCTGCGCCGAGAAAGTGCCGTTCCACTTCCTTGACGCGGTGCTCCGGTCAAATATCGAAATCCTCCCCGATATGTTGGTCCTTACCGAGGAGCTGGCGGCCGACGAACGCAGCCTGACCTCCCTGATCGCCCTGCTTTCCTTGTATTGGATGGGGGTGGAGGTGCCCGCCGATTTCAAGGATATGCTGCTGCGCCTGCACCATAGGGCCTTTGAGAGCGGTTTTCTCTGGATAGCGATGGAATCGGCGGAATTGCTTGCCAACCTGGACTCGTCCCAGACGGGCATGCATGAGTGTGCCCGGGACCTGGCCGAACAGCTCAATTGCCGTTTCTTGACCCACATAATCGTACCCGACCTCTCCTGGAAGGAAAGCCTGCAGGAGTTGATCGAGGTAACCAGCCGGATTCGCGAACCGGCACGCTCCACCCGATTGTGCTGGCTGGTCGACCATGTAAACGGCTCTTTGGAATTAAGCCCCAGGGAGCAGAAGCGTTCGGCCGCCGGCGGTTGGACCAAGGGACGGGGCATTGCCCTGCAGCGGCTGCTGCTGGATCGCGAGGTCGACTATCTGACCAGCCAGGACCGGGCCATCTGCGCCGCCTTCGTCCTCATGGAGGGAAACGGGGGCAAAAATGGCGGCCATGCCTTCGATCCTGACAAAGCCTTGCCCGCTCTGGTCGGCCACCCCTTGGTGTTTCTCAAACGCTCGCCACAGACCCCGGTCGAGATCGTTGCCGGCGAACCCGAGCTGGTGGTCGAACGGAGGGGCGAGTCGCTCTTTATTCACTTTTTCCAAGACATCGGCGAAGGATCGGTGGCAGTCTGGCCCGAGACGCCCACCCGCTTCCGCATCGTCCGGATTGGGGAGGAACACCGGAAGGTCGCAGCAATAACCGGCCGCGACGGCTTGCTCGTTCCTCTTGCCGCCAGCCGCCAGTTGTTGGATGCCATCGGCAACATCGCCTCCTTCATGACCGTCCATTCGGCCATCGAAGTCCCTGGCGAGGCCATCGCCGCCGAGTTGATGGAAAGTGACTCCACCCCCCGCATGCACATCATCCCCTATGGCAGCGGGTTTAGGATCGAACTCTTTGTCCGGCCGTTCGGGGACGGCGGCCCCTATCTCAAGCCCGGCGTCGGCGTGGCGAACTTGGTGTGTGAGGTCAACGGTAAACGGTTGCGGACCAAGCGCAACCTGAGGTTGGAGGAGCAGAAGGCGCGGGAGATCGAGGAATCGTGTCCCATTCTCGATCTGGCGATCGATTTCGAGCAGGAGAACAAGCGGGAGTGGCATCTGGTCGACCCCGAGGAGTGTTTGCAGGTGCTGCTGGAAATCGAGGAAATCAGGGACAGGGTCATCTTGGAATGGCCGGAAGGGAAAAACTGGCTGTTCGCCGCCAAGCCGGGATTAACCAACTGAACCTGAATATCCGCACCAGCCAACAGGATTGGTTTTCACTCTCAGGCCAGCTCAAAATCGATCAGGACGAGGTGATGGAGCTCAAAACCCTTCTGGACAAGGTTCGAGAGACCAGAAGCCGCTTCATCCCTATGGGAGAGGGGCAGTTTCTGGCCCTGACCCAAGAGTTCCGCAATCGACTGGAGGAGCTCATCCTCTACGGAACCAGCCAGCCGGGCAACGAGCTGGAAGTGAAGATTCATCCGCTGGCGGCCATCGCCCTAGAGGAGCTCACCCACCAGGCCCAGACCAAGGCAGACCAGGGGTGGCGGCAGCGGTTGCAGGCCATTGCCGAAGCCCAGCAGTTGACTCCCAAGGTCCCCACGACCCTGAAGGCGGATCTGCGCGATTACCAGAAGGAAGGCTTCATCTGGATGAGCCGGCTGGCGCATCTTGGGGTTGGCGCCTGCCTGGCTGACGATATGGGGCTGGGCAAGACCCTGCAATCGATCGCGGTGATCCTCAGCCTGGCGCACCTCGGACCGTCGCTGGTGGTGGCCCCCACCTCGGTATGCATGAATTGGGAGGCCGAGGTGAACCGGTTTGCACCGACGCTTGCCTTTCATATGTTTTCCGAGTCGAACCGGGATGAGATCATCCCCGCCTTGGGGAAGTTCGACGTGCTGGTCACCAGTTATACCTTGATGCAGCAGGAAATCGAGCTGCTGAGCCAGGTCAGGTGGCAGGCGATCGTGCTGGACGAGGCTCAGGCGATCAAGAATGCGGCGACCAAGCGGTCCAAGGCGGCAATGCGCCTGGACGGCCGTTTCCGCCTGATCACCACCGGCACGCCCATCGAGAATCATCTCGGGGAGTTGTGGAATCTGTTCGGATTCATCAACCCCGGCCTGCTTGGCACTTATAAACAGTTCAACCGGCGGTTCGGCATTCCCATCGAGCGATATCACGACCGGGAAGCGAGACGCACCCTGAAGAAATTGATCCGGCCCTTCATGCTCCGGCGGATCAAATCGCAGGTATTGGAGGAATTGCCGCTGAGGACCGAGATTACCCTGCGGGTGGAGATGCAGGCCGATGAGATGCGGTTTTATGAAGCCCTGCGACAACAGGCTATCGAGAATATCGAGGGCAGCGGCGAGAAGACAGGCCGCCACCTGCGCATTTTGGCGGAGATCATGCGATTGCGGCGGGCCTGCTGCAACCCCAGGCTGATCAACGAACAAGTCGATATTCCCTCAACCAAGCTCCAGGTCTTCGCGGAAACGGTGGAGGAATTGCTGGGCAGCGGGCACAAGGCCCTGGTCTTCAGCCAGTTCACCGGCCATCTGGCCTTGATCCGGCATTTTCTTGACGAACGAAACATTACCTACAAATACCTGGACGGCGCCACCCCCACCAAGGAGCGCCAGGAACAGGTGGAAAGTTTTCAGGCAGGAGAGGGGGATCTGTTTTTGATCAGCCTGAAGGCCGGCGGTCTGGGATTGAATCTGACCGCCGCCGACTATGTCATCCACATGGATCCCTGGTGGAATCCGGCGGTGGAGGATCAGGCCGCCGACCGGGCGCACCGGATCGGTCAGAAACGGCCGGTGACCGTCTACCGCCTGGTCACCGCCAATACCATTGAAGAAAAAATTGTGCGCCTCCATCAGGAAAAGCGCGATCTGGCCAACTCGCTGCTTGAGGGGGCCGATGTCAGTTCGCGGATCAGCGCCGAGGAATTGCTCGAACTGATCCGCGCCAATTGAAAAAATTATGGTTCATCACATCCTGTCGTCATAGTCTAACTTTTTAAGTATTTCTACATAGTTCTACATTATCCGATAAGTAAGCCTCATGTGCAATTTTGCTCATTTTATGTGGCGTTGATTCATTTCTCTCCCAACCCCCTCAACGGCGCCATCACGCCGATCAACTTGGCAGGCAATTTGGGCATGCCGCTGACCAGGGACACGAGCACCGAGGCCGCATAGGGAATGGCCTGGATGGCCAGCACCGAGGTCCAGATGCGGATGTCGAGCATGTCGCTGTCCTTGCGCAGCAGAACCCCGATGATCGCCAGAACCAGGGCGACGACGAACAGTAGTTCCTCGCGGGCGTCGCCTAGGGCCTTGATGATCGCATTGGCCTGCGCATTCTTCGGGGTCCGGAAAAATCCTATCCGGCGGGTGATGAACCCGGTCAGCATGGCCCGGGCGATGGTATGCGACAGCGCCAGACCGGCGAGTCCCGCCGCCAGACTCTGCCGCAAGGTGGCGGTCACCCTGGAGCGGTAGAGAAAGAACATCTTGAAACTCTTGAAGAAAAATAGCACTGCCGGCAGGGAGGCAAAGGCGATGGGCGGTGGCGACAGATAGTCGGGGAAGAAGATCATACCCCAAGACCAACCCAAGGCCAGGATGTTGAAGAGCATGTTGATGCCGTCGGCGAACCAGGGCAGCCATCCGGCCAGGAAGTGATAGCGCTGGCCCCGGGTGAGCCGGGTCGGTTCCAGGCCGAACATGGTCATCATGTGATGCCGGAGAATGAGCACCGAGCCGTAGGCCCAGCGAAACCGCTGTTTTTTGAAGTCGAGGAAGGTGTCCGGCATCAACCCCTTGCCAAAGCTGTAGGGTGTATAACTGGCCGCATACCCCTTTTCGAAGATGCGCAGCCCCAGCTCCGCATCCTCGGTGATGCACCATTCGGCCCAGCCGCCGACCTCGTCGAGCACCCGGCGCCGGACCATGGTCATGGTGCCGTGCTGGATGATGGCGTTGCGTTCGTTGCGGGTAACCATGCCGATCTGGAAGAAACCGCGGTATTCGGCCATACACATGGCTTTGAAGGCGTTTTCGTCACCGTCGCGGTAATCCTGGGGCGCTTGGACGATGGCCATGTTCTCGTCGGCGAACTGGGGGACCAGGGTTCGCAGCCAGTCGGGGTCAACCATATAGTCGCTGTCGATCACCGCCACCACCTCGGCTTCGGGGGCCGTCCGTTGCAGGGCGTAATTGAGGGCGCCCGCCTTGAAGCCGGAGAGCGGATCGACATGGAAGAAGCGGAAGCGCTGCCCCATGGTCTGGCAATGGGCGGCAACCGGCTCCCAGACAGCCGGGTCTTTGGTGTTGTTGTCGATGATCAGCACCTCGAACCGCGGATAATTGAGGGCGGCCAGTGCATTGATCGTTTCGATCATCATGTCCGGCGGTTCGTTGTAGGCGGGCACATGGACCGAAACCATGGGCAGGGCGTCGTCGAGCACCGCTTCGGGCGGAGTTGGTTGGGGCAGGCGCCGCCATTTTTTGATCCACAGCGATTCCGCCCATTCATGCGCCTCGGCCAGGATGACCAAAATGGCGCCGGTAGCGGCAAACAAGAGGACGACGCCCACCACCAGGGTGGAAGGGGTCATGTATTGCCGCTGGAAGTCATACGCCAACCATACGGCAAAGGTGGTGATGGCATAGGCAATGATGGCGAGAAAGCCTCGGCCCCGATCAAGGAGGCCCCTGCTGTCCCGGAACAAAAACAGCAGGAGGAAGACCGCCAAGACGATGCTGAGGGCCGCCAGTCCACGCCATTGGGGGATGTTGATGACCGGATTGATGAGTTCGAATTTCTGCTGGCGTTCGTCGTTGTACACCCCCCAAAGGCTGCCGGCCTCGCCTTCCAGATCTTTTTTCCAGATCTGGTCGAAGGCTTCCATGATGTAGTAGGTATAGTTGTTCTTTTCTGCCACATCGAGAAAGCGGCGCAGAAATTTGGCCTGGTTGGCCGGACTCGCCACGGCCTTCTGGCGGATGCGGCCGCCGCTCGGCCAGCCTATCTCGGAGATGACGATTTCCTTGCCGGGGTAGCGCTCTTTGAGTTCGTTGTAGCGCATCACGCAGTAATCGACCGCCTCGTCTATGGCAATACCCTCCCAGTAGGGAAGGAGATGGACAGAGATGAAATCGACATGCTCGACCAGCTCCGGATGCTGGAGCCAGACATGCCATGGCTCGGCGATGCTCACCGGGGCCCAGACAGATTTCTTGACCGTGTCGATAAGCTTGATCATCTGGTCCACGGTCTGCTCGCCCCGGAGGATGACTTCGTTGCCCGCCAGCACGCGGATAATGTTGCGGTGGTTTTCCTGGTACAGCTTGATCAGCTTGGCGATTTCCTGCTCGTTTCTCTCGATGTCGTCGGTGATCCAGGCGCCGAGCGTGACGTTGAGCCCCCGGGCTGCGGCCAGCCTCGGAATCTCGGCCAGGGTATCCTCCACGGTGTAGGAACGCACCGCGTGGACATCGCCGGCCAGGATGGCGAGATCCCGGTCGATCTGCTCGACGGTCGGGTAAATCCGTTTGCTGGGGGATTGCCCCGCCCGGAAGGGAGAGAAGGAAAACCCCTGGATTTTCGAAGGCCAGGATGGTTCCATGTCGGGCGCATTGACCACTTTCCATAGGAGAATGGCAAGGCAACCCATGAGAATGGTTATGATCAGGCCGGAACGGTTCATAGGGCGTGTGTGGGTTGAGGAATGAGCAATAGGGTGACTGCAGGCTTGAACACGAAACAGAGCGCGATTTCTTTGCCCGGATTTTCCGGAAAAATGTGTTGGCAAATCGCGCCGGCGCGGCAACGGATTGTGCGATGATTAAATGAAAACCCCGGTACAGTCAAGAGGCATCTTGTCTAATTGCTGATAATAACAATGAGAATGATCTCGTCCTGGTGCTGGCCTTGCTACTGTCCCGCCCGGTTCGGTTCGATGGCGTCCGGCATCTCCGAATCCGGGGCAGACTGGATCGGAGGAAGGCCGCTCATCAGCGGGCGGAGCAGCCGCCACGAGTGGACATCCTGCTGCAGGAGGTGGAGAGAAAAATAATGCAGGGCGGTCATCGCTTCGACCAGGGCCTGTTGGGAAAAGCGCAGACGGCACAGCCGATCGAGTTCGAAGGACTGCGCGCTGGCCAGCAGGCGGAGGGTCTGGACCGACAGGCGCAGGGCATGGCTGGTCTTGCCCAAAGAGCAGGTATCGCACAGGAGCGAACCCGAGCCTGGCATGAAGGCGTAGCTGCGTTGCGCCTTAACCGATTGATGACAGGCCGCGCAGCGGTTCAGTTCAGGGCGGTAGCCGACGGCTTCCAGCAGATGCAGGTGGAAAAGCGTGATGATCTGCTGTGGCGTCCTCCCCTGGTCCAAGGCGGCAAACGCCCATTTGAGCAGGATGTACAGCCGCTGGTCAGGGTCATTGTCGCTGGTAAACCGCAACGTCAATTCACCCAGATACATGGCGGCGGCATACCGCCGGAAGTCGAGGCGAAGCGACAAGTGTGCGTCCAGCAGTTCCGCCTCGCTGATCAGGACCAATCCTGCCAGGCCACGCGGCGGCCGGTAGAAGAAGCGGAGCAGGGTGAATGCTTCGAGCTTGTTGACAAAGCGCCGTTTGCTTTTCTTGGCTCCCTTGGCAATGCCCGTCATCCGCCCGAGATCAGGGCAGTAGAGGGTGACCAGTTTGTCCGCCTCACCGAAGTCAACAACGCGCAGAATGATTCCGCACGCGCTGCGAAGAGTCATTGAGCGGGCGTTGAAGGGGGAGGAGAGAGGGGCAGATGGAGCAGATAACGACCGCCGGAACTGGCGGGAAAGGAGATCGGCGCCCCATTCAGCTGCAAATCGGCGCCGCCGGATTGGAAAAATTCAAGCGACATCCGCTTGTCCGCTTCCCACAGCACGCTGGCTCCCTTGGGGTATGTATGCTCAAAGGCGGGCTTCTGGTCGAGCGTGACGAGCACCCGGCAGTCTTGCTTGAAAAATGCCTGGACTTGGACGTTATTGCGCTGACCGCCGTTGCTGGTTGCCGGGTCGGCTGGATGAAAGAGCGGCGTGGTGGAGGCGGCGGCAGGGAAGAGCTTGTCGGTCAGGAAGGCAAAGGGATTCCAGGAAAAGTAGAGACAAAAGGCGGTGAAGGAACAGACAATGAGCAGGAAGAGGAGGCTGGCGATAGTGGCTGAGGACACATGGGCCGGCTCCGCCATTTTTTTCGGCGTCAGGTGCTGCCTGCGCAGGCTTTGCTGCAGGGGCGTCAGCTGAGGGCGCTTGCCCCCGTCCCGTTCAAGGAAAAAGCGGGCGGCGAGCGAGGATCCGTCCATCTCCAGGAAGGCGGCGTACAGCGTGATCTGGCCCCTGGTGAAGGAATCGGCCGGAAGCCGTCCAAAATCCATATCCTCAATCGCCTCCAGGTTGGTCCGCGAGATCCTGGTGGCTGCGGCTGCATCCTCCAGGGACAGCAATTTGGCCTGGCGTGTTTGCCGAAGCTGCTCGCCCACCGAAAGCGATTCTTTGGCGGGGAGTAGGGGCGAAGTCTCCTCAGTGCTCATACGCAATACAATCGATCAAAGGATGGGAGCAATCCCTGCCAGGAGCCGGCATTCCGTTTGTTAAAACAACGGAGTCTATCCGGCCTGGCAGGGGCATTAGAGGATTTTGATGTAGGCTTTTTCCCGGATGGAAATCAACCAATCCTTGAGGCGCTGTTCCAGGGTCTGCTGGTACAGCTTCTCCCGAATTTGGTCCTTGACCTCGTCAAAAGGTTCCTTGGCGGCCGCTTGACTTTGCTGCTGCGGGGGAACGAGCTTGAAAAAGTGGTACGCGTTATCGTTTTCGACAATCCGGCTGATCTCACCGGGCTTGAGATTCATGACGGCATCACGGATGAAGGGAGCCATCTCATCTTGGCGGAAATGTCCCAGATCGCCGCCGTCAGCGGCAGAGGGCAGATCAGAGTATTCCTTGGCCAGTTCCTTGAAATCCTTCCCTTCCATCGCAAGAGCGTGGGCTTTTTCAATCTTCTGCTTGCTCTCTTCCTGTAAAAGGGGGAGGCCGTTTTTAGTTTCGGTTCCCCAGGCGCATCCAATCTGGAGGAGATAGTACTCGCCGTCGCCGGCCATGGCGACATAATGAGTGTTGTAGTAATCGCGAATAGCGGTCTCGGGAATGACCACCTTGGTGCGCACCTCGTGGTTGACCAGTTTCGAGCTCATTATCTGCTCCCGCAATCCTTCGCGGTACTGTTTTTCGCTCATCCCTTCTTCGGCGATTTCCTTGCGAAACTGTTCTTCCGTGGTTTTGTTGCTGGCAATTATCCGCTGAAACGCGTTTTCCACGTCCTGGTCACTGACTTGGACGCCGAGTTTTTTGGCTTCCTGCAGGAGGAGTTTTTTTTCGATCAGCTTGTCGATGACCGCCTGTCGGACCTCCTGCAATGCGGCCTCCTGTTGGTCCGCCGGTATTTCGTCCGCTACTTTTTTGAACAGAGGCTGGCCGAATTCGTTGACCTCCGAGAGGGTGATGGTGTCGTTATTGACAACGGCAACGCTACGGTCGACGACATCGGCTGAAAAACCGGACACGGGCGGCAGCAGCAGAAACAAGACAGAGAAAAAGGCGGTTCTCGATAGCATGGGCACAGAAGGGCGAGGAGGTTTGACAACAGGGAATTTCGCTCATAACGAACAGTACGTGAATTATCTAACCGGAACACGGTAAGGGCGCAATGGTTTTCAAGGATGGGGCCAGCCTGATGCAAGAAAAAGGCGGACATGGCTTGCGTCGTGGCGTTTCGCTTGCTAGGATGCATGCCACGAAAACAATCTCCCCGTTGTTTTGGAAAAGGATGCGGGGCCCAGTCGCGAAGGCTGTCGTGCGTACGGCCAGCTGTTTTTTTAACAGGATCGCGGTTGCGGGAAAATTGAGCGGGCCTGGTTGTGGTCGCGGGAACTGAATTCTTTTCTTTATGCCTTTTGAGGCGTTGACGATGAAAACGATCAAAGGACTGGTCATCGGTCTGTGTCTGCTTGCCTGCGCTATGCAAGCAAGGGGGGGCGTCAACATGCCTGCCTTTTCGTTGCCGGCGGCAATCGACGGCTCAATGGTCGCCAGCGAAAGTTATCAGGGCAAAGTCATGTTGATCACCTTTTTCGCAACCTGGTGCCCGCCATGCCTGCAGGAGATCCCGACCTTGAACGCGCTGCAGGCCAAATTTCAACAGCAGGGTTTTTCCGTGGTAGCCCTGGCGATTGACGAAGGCGGAAGCGACGTGGTGGCGCAGTTAGTGCGCCAGGCTCACATCAACTACCCGGTACTGATGGCGAACAGATCGACAACCCATGATTTCGGCGATGTGGCGGCGCTGCCGACCTCATTTTTGGTCAATAAAAACGGACAAGTGGTGAAGAAATATCCGGGCTATACCGCGCGGGGCCTGCTTGAACGGGATATCGAATCCGTCCTGTGACCACGAGCGAACATCGCAGGACCGGTGGTTTGCTGTTGACAACCAGAGCGGCATTCTTTAAATTGTATAGTTGGCAAGAGGCGTTATTTTGTTTTGACATCCCACATGGAACAAGGAGTCTGTCATGAAAAAAGTTGGAGTTGCAGTGATGGTTGCGGCTTTTGTGTTGAGTGCAGGTGCGGTTTTTGCTGCTAAATGTACAGTTGACAGTGTTGATGGCAACAAAGTGACTGTAACTTGCGATAAGGTTGATGTAAAAGCTGGCGACGCCGTGACCGTTAAGGCGAAGAAAGGTCTGGAAGGCTGCTGATCGCCTGAAGTTTTGCAGCTGAGAACGTAAAGAGCGGGTCGATGATGTCGGCCCGCTCTTTTTTTATGTGTCCATTGGCGGGCGCGAATCAGGTTTTGCAGAGGAGCGGAAATGGATCTACAGACCCTGCCGGAGAGCGAGCGGGCATTGTACAACACCATTAAGGCGCGCTATACAGTGGCATTTGAACCGCTTCGAATCAGGGAGCATCAGTTGCACCTGTTGAGACTCACCGATTTGGAGCAAATCCTTGGCGGCAAGGATCCGCTGAAGGATGTGTCCGCCTTCCCGTTTTGGACCAAGTTGTGGGAAGCGGCCATTGTCTTGTCCGAGTTCATCGCCGGCATGCCCTGCGAGCGGGAGACCAGCGTGCTTGAGCTTGGCGCCGGCTTGGGCGCTCCGGGATTGACCGCGGCGGCGGCGGGCTATACTGTGACCCTTTCCGACTATGAAGAGATGATTCTTGATGTCGAGCGCATCAACGCGGCGGCGAGCAAGGTGACCAATGTGCGGTTCACGATGCTCGATTGGCTCAATCCGCCGGAGATGGAGCGCTACGATGTCATTCTCGGAGCCGAGATTCTGTTCCGGGAAGAATTTTTCGAGCCCTTGTTGGGCATACTCCGCAAGGCCCTCAAACCCGGCGGGGTAGTTTATCTGGCGCATGATGCCAAACGCCAAAGTCTGGGGCCATTCTTGAAAATGGCGGAGCAGGAATATCGCATCGCCGCTTCGCAGCGGAAGCTGAAAAGTCTGGAGCAGGACAAAATCATTCTCCTGACCCGGTTGCAGCCGCGTCATTGAGCGGGGCCAACCGCGGCAACGGGGGCGCCAGCAGAAAGAGGCGGCTGAATCGGAAAGAGACCGGTGAATCGAGATGTATCCTCTTGCACTCAATATTGGTCGACGGTTGTGCGTGGTTGTCGGTGGAGGACGGGTTGCCGAGCGCAAGGTCCGGGGCATCCTGGCGGCTGGCGGCCGAGTCAGGCTGGTCAGCCCGACCGTGACGCCGGGATTGGCAACCCTAGCTGACCACCGCGCCATCGAATGGGCCTGCAAGCCGTACGCCCGAGCGGACCTCGACGGGGCTTTCCTGGTTTTGGCGGCGACGAATAACGCTGATGTGCAACGCGCCGTGCACAGCGATGCCCGGTCAGCCGGTCAGCTGGTCAATGTCGCCGATGCCCCTGAGTTGTGCGATTTTCAAGTGCCGGCAACCATTCGCCGGGGCGATTTGGCGATCAGCGTCGCCACCGGCGGCAAAAGTCCTGCGGTGGCCGCCATGGTCAAGCGGCGGCTTGACCGATTCTTTGGCGAAGAGTACGGTTGGCTCACCGCATTTGCGGCCTTGCTTCGCGAACAGATCCTGGCCGAGGAACTCGACTCCGACCAGACCAGAGAGCTGTTTCAGCAACTCCTCCACGACGATATCGTCGATTGGCTCCGGGACCGGCGATGGGACGATGTCCGCCGGCATGTGGAGAAGGTGATGGGCCGCCCGGTTCCTTTCGATCCGGAATCGCTGCTCAAGGAGAATCCATGAGTTTCCTGCTTTTTCAGACCTGCGTCGTCGTCTATCTGCTGGCCACAGCAGCCTATCTGGTCTTTTTTCTGACCCAAAAAAATCCGCTGCGCCAGACCGGAAGGGCGATTTTCCTGGTCGCTTTCATCCTGCACTCCGCCAACCTCATCGCCCGGGCCATCGAAACCGGTCACACCCCGCTGACCAGCCATCACGAGGCGGTTTCGTTTTTCGCCTGGTCTCTGGGCTGTTGTTATCTGTCGTTTCGCTGGCGGCACGCCGTGAAAAACCTTGGCGTCTTTGTCAGTCTGCTCGTGCTCGCGCTGATGCTGGTGGCGGCTTTTTCATCGCGCAGCATGCTGCCGCTGCCCCCGGCCCTGCAATCCCTGTGGCTGCCGGTCCACGCCTCGATCGCCCTGTTGGCCAACGGATTTCTCGCCCTTTCCTGCATCGGCAGCATCATGTATCTGCTGCAGGAACGTGAAATCAAGCAGAAGCGCTTTGGCCTCTTCTATTCACGCCTGCCTTCCTTGGAGACGCTCGATAAGCTGAACCATCACTGCCTGAGCATGGGATTTCCTCTGTTCACCCTTGGTCTGATCACGGGTTCGCTCTGGGCCAAGCAGGCCTGGGGCGCCTACTGGCAATGGGACCCGAAGGAAACCTGGTCGTTGATCACCTGGTTTTTGTATGCCGCGACCGTGCACCAGCGGTTCACGGTCGGCTGGCGGGGGCGGCGGGTGGCGATTCTCAGCATCGTGGCCTTTCTGGCGGTTCTGTTTACCCTCTGGGGAGTTTCTTTCCTGCTGGAAGGAGTCCATACCTATGTCTCGTGACGCCATCGTCCTGCTTGGCGTCAACCACAAGACGACGCCTTTGGCGGTCAGGGAAAAAATCGCCCTTTCCGCCGGATATGAAGAACCGTTGCGAGCCTTGGGGCAGTTGGACGAACTGCGGGAATATTATCTCCTCTCAACCTGCAACCGGGTGGAGGTGCTGTTCACCTGCCGGGATGTGGAGCAAGCCCAACAACGGGTGCTGGAGTTGATGTTTGGGCGAGGCATCACTGCCTCCGAGGTAGGGCAGTATGTGTATCGTCATGTCAATGCCGATGCCGTGGAGCATCTTTTTCTGGTGGCCGCCAGCCTGGACTCGATGATTGTCGGCGAGGCCCAGATTTTGGGGCAATTGAAGGAGGCATACCGTCATGCGACCAAGGTCGGGAGCAGCGGCTTCATCCTCAACAAACTGTTGCACAAATCATTTTCGGTTGCCAAGCGGGTGCGAACGGAAACCCGGATCGGGGCCCATGCGGTTTCGATCAGCTATGCCGCGGTGGAACTGGCCCGGAAGATTTTCGGCGAGCTGAACGGTAAAAAGGTCCTATTGGTCGGGGCCGGCGAGATGGCTGAGCTGGCGGCCGAGCATCTGGTGCGCCAAGGAGTCGCTGAAGTGGTGGTCGCCAACCGGACTCTCCAGCGCGCGGTCAGCCTGGCCCGCTGCTACAACGGCCGGGCGGTTTC
>WRFD01000050.1 GCA_009778955.1 Desulfobulbus sp. | reverse complement strand
ACTGGAATTCACCCGCGATCTCCACCCCAGCCATCGCCAGGACGGACCGGTCCGAGCCCAGGACACCATCCGCTTTGCCCTGACCACCCACCGGGGCTGCTACGGCGAGTGCAATTTCTGCGCAATCGCCGTGCACCAGGGCCGCACGGTCCAGAACCGAAGCATCGATTCCCTGGTCCGGGAAGCGACCCGCTTGGCCGGACATCCGGCGTTCAAGGGGATGATCGCCGATGTCGGCGGCCCAACCGCCAATATGTACGGTTTCGAGTGCGCCAAAAAACAGACCTTGGGTCCCTGCCGCGACCGGCGCTGCCTGTTTCCCGAAGTCTGCCCAGTCCTTAAGCCGAATCACGGACCGCTGATTGAGCTGCTCCGCCGGCTTCGCGCCATCGCCAAGATCAGAAAAATCGCCGTGGCCTCGGGCCTGCGCCACGACCTGATCCTCGCCGACCGCGCCCACGGCCTCACCTATTTGCGCGAAATCGTCCGCCACCATGTCTCGGGGCAACTGAAAATCGCGCCGGAACACAGCAGGGCGGCCGTGCTGGCGGCCATGGGCAAACCGAGCCCCGAGGCGCTGCTCCGCTTCCGGAGCCTGTTCAACCGGTTGACCGGGGAAGAAGGGCTTGCGCAATATCTCACCTATTACCTGATCGCCGCCCATCCCGGTTGCACCCAGGCAGACATGGAGGAACTGCGGGCCTTCTGCCTGCGCAGGCTGCATCTGCTGCCCCGCCAAGTGCAACTGTTCACCCCCACGCCCTGCACTTGGTCCACCCTCATGTACTGGACCGGCATCAATCCGTTCACGGGCGAGGCCTGTTTCGTCGAAAAAAGCGAGTCAGGCCGGGAACGGCAGAAGGCGGCCATCACCGGCACGGCGCAACAGCGGTCAGCACGGCGGCCGGGAAAGAATCCGGCATCTTCCCGGAAACGGCCATCCTGATCGGGCGTGCGCTCAAACCTGGACCCCAGCAGGGTATGAAAATGGGTTTTCAGTGCTGTTAAGCCCCAATATGCAATGACCCATCGACCAGCAACGCCATATATTATCCCGAAGCCTCGACATGTCGGGGTTCGCTCCGCTTACCCAAACCTATGCCCTGCGGGCATCATCTATGAATGGTACAAACCATCGGATATCCTCCGCCAAGGCATCGAGGATGAGATGCAAAAAAACTCGCCACGACGAACAGTAACCCGCCAAATGCCAAGGCGCTTAGGTTGTCGCGTCTGCACAGTCGCCAGAGCGCATAAAAAAGCAAGGTCAAACCTATCCAAAATATCGGCCAATGGGAAAAATAGCGGTGATGATCGGTTTACCGATCATCGACCAGATAGAAAAAGAGCATATCAAGATCAGGCGCGAGCGCCCCGATAACCGCAATCACGACCGCTGCCCGCATCGAAATCGGCCAGCTTGGCCGCGAAACAATTTTTTCGCGAGGATGCAACCGGATGGGCGTGTGCCATGAACATATCAGAGATGTAGCTTAAGGCGTGGGTGAGCCAGCGAATCCCAGCGCATCATCTCCCTTTCCAGATTATTTCCAAGACCATACAACACAAAGAAAGAGAGAACACAAACAACGCTTTAAAAATCCGTTTATTTATCGTATATAAGCCGACACAATCGGCTGGCTGCCCTGGCGGCATGCCGCCCGCTCGTCGATACTCTCTGTACACCGAAGCGATGCCCACTCCCTCCTCTTCATCGGCGGCCCAGTCCGCCGCCAAGGCCGACGATGCCGGTGACTGGTTTCCGGAAAACCTGGCGCGGATCAACGAACGGCTGACGCAGATTGCCGCCCATCCCCCCATTGTCAGGCCGGTGGCGGTGTTCGATTTCGACAACACGTGCATTTTCCGCGACGTGGGCCAGGCCGTGTTCTGCCATCAACTGCAACACCTCCACTACCGCCTGATCCCGGAGCAACTGGCCGCCATCCTGCCCCGAGCCGGGGGCCAACTGGCCGGCCGGCCGCTCGATGCCATCGTCACCACTTTGGTCGACGCCTACCGGACCCTGTTCCCGTTGCTGCTCGTCGGCCGCACGGCCCAGGCCCAGAGCCTGCCCCAGGCCCGGCTCTTCGCCGCCCTGCTGCTCTGGTTCACCATCCAGGCCCGCAAGGATGAACGGCTGGGGCCGCTCTACGTGCTGCCGTTCATGGCCAAGCTGCTGGCCGGATTCACCACCGATGAATTGCGTTTTCTGGCGGTGGACGTGGTCCAGGCGGCGGGCACAGAGCCGCTCGACCGGGCCACCTTGACCGTGGAGGGGCCGACGCCGATTGGCCGCATCGAGGCGAGTTATCCCCGGGGAATGCATCCCTATCCGGAGATGCTGGCGCTGATGCGCCGGTTGGCCGGGCTGGGGATTGAGAGGTACGTCATTTCGGCGAGCGCCGAATGGCTGGTGGAGGGGGCGGCGAGGTGGCTGGGCTTTCCGGTGGACGCGGACCACGTGTTCGGCATCCGGGTCCGCCTGGATGCGGGCGAGGTGCTCACCATCAGCGATCCTCCCGATTATCCGATCACCTACCGCGAGGGCAAGACCGAAGTCATCCACCGCTGGATCGGCGCCCGCCCAATGCTCGTGGCAGGAGACGCCGACACCGACTACGAGATGCTGACCCTACCCGAGGTCGACATCCGCCTGCTGCTCAACCGGCGGCAGCGCGGCCCGATCGCCGCTCTATATGAGGATCGGCACATCCTGGTGCAGGGGCTCGACCTGGCCACGGGCCGGTTCCGGCCCGACCGGGAGTCGATCCAGGCCTGAAGGAGCACGACACAAGCGGCTGAGGCTAGTAGCGGGCGCCGGGTTTACTCATGCGGCCATTCAGCACCGAACAACATCCCTTGCGGAGCCTGCAGCACTGAGCGAAGCGAACGTGTCATTTCGAACAAAGAGAGAAATCCCCTTGGCCACACGATAACCAGCAGAAATAACTATAAAATTTCTCTTCGCTGCGCTCATCGAAATGACAGAAAATGACCTGGTCAATATTCAATGAGCAGCGCCGTTGCTGCTAAGCCGGGCGGCGGGTTCCGCAACCGGAAGAAGGGGCAAGCTGTTTGAGCGCAGCGAGTTCTTGCCCCGCCGGTTGCGGAGTGCGTCGGCCGGGGTCGTCTCAGCGGCATGGCTGCACTTTTTTTGATTCTTTTTTGGGGCAAGCAAAAAAAGAATGCCCCTCCGGAGAGAGCGGCCTTGTTGTTGGGCACCGACGCCCATGTTACGATCCAACACCGCAACCGACGAACAACGACGCCGCAGGAGCGCCCAGCCCGGTCGCTGTCGGTCTTGTCATCTCGACGAACGCAAGGGACGCCGGGTTTGCCGGACGCCGCCGCGCTTACTCTTTCTTCAAGGTCGCGGCGAAATCGAGCATCCGCTGAATCGGGATGCGGGCTTTGGCCGCCAGGTGCGGCGCCACCTGAATCTCACCCTCGCCGGTTTCCAGCACCCTCGCCAGTTTATGCAGGCTATTCATCTCCATCCAGGGGCAGTGGGCGCAACTCTCGCAGGCGGCTCCCTCGCCGGCGGTCGGCGCAATCAACAGGAGCTTGTCGGGCGCCAGTTGCCTCATCTTGTTGAAGATGCCAGCGTCGGTGGCCACGATGAACTCCAGGTTGGGCAAATCCCGCACCGCCTGGATCAGGGCGGTGGTGGAGCCGACCACATCCGCCTGCGCCACCACCTCTGCCGGCGATTCCGGATGCACCAGCACCGCCGCCTGGGGATGGAGCGCTCGCAGGCTCGCCAGTTCCCGGGCCTTGAACTCCTCGTGCACCACGCAGCAACCCGGCCAGAGCATCATCTCCACCCCGGTCAAACGCTGGACGTAGCGGCCGAGGTGCCGATCGGGACCCCAGAGGATTTTCCCCCCCTTTTCGGCCAGATGCCTGACCACCGCCAGGGCGATGCCCGAAGTCACCACCCAGTGGGAACGGGCCTTGACCTCTGCGCTGGTATTGGCGTAGACCACGACGGTATGGTCGGGATGGCGGTCGCAGAAGTCGGTGAACAGATCAATCGGGCACCCCTCGTCAAGGGAGCAGGTGGCATCGGGCGCTGGCATGAGCACCCGCTTTTCGTTATTGAGGATCTTGGAGGTCTCGCCCATGAATCGGACTCCGGCCACCACCAGGGTTTGGGCCGGATGCGCGGCGGCGAACCGGGCCATTTCCAGAGAGTCGGCCACGCAACCGCCGGTGGCTTCGGCCAGATCCTGCAGATCCCCGTCGGTATAGTAGTGGGCCACCAGGACCGCGTTCTGCTGGCGCAGCATGGTCGCGATCCGCGCCTTCAACTCCGCCTTCTCCAGTGCGGACATATCCGGCTGATCAGGATGCGGGGGGACCGTGATCCGGGGAAGGCTGACATCCGCCAGAGTTTCTCGTGCTCCGTTTTTCATGGCAAATTCCAAGGTCATGATTTCGATCAACATACCGGGGCATTCCCGCCGCCGGGCGCAACGCAAGGCTCCCTACTACCGCAAAACACCTTGCACGACAACCATTTTCGCTAGAGCGCCCTGCCAGGCCCCGCTGCCCGGAAAGCACGACAGGCAGATGCACAAAGTCAACTCCGTGGTTTCATGTCGGCGCATCCTACGTTATACTGTCCACATCCAGGCAACCTGTCTCCCCGTGATTGACCATGCATGTCTACCCCTCAGAACTCGTCACGCTCATCACCCAGCGTTGGGAGGCCATATCTGCGTTGACCGATGGCGGCGGAGAACCGGGTACCGGGGTCTTACCGGGCAAGGAGGCGCTGGAGCGGCTGATCTCCACCTGCTACCAGGTCAGCATGATGCGCGAGGAAGACCGCCCGGTCACCCTGCGCCTCATCCTGGCGCCATCCTCTCTCTTCCCACCCGATCAGGGGCCGCCCAAGGGATTCCTGCGCCTGCTCTTCTCCACACCCCGCCCCTTCCACGAATACGAGTTGCGGCGGCTTTCGCCGGCTGTGGATTTCGAGCGTTCTCTGGTCGCGGTCGAGCCGCATCCGGAAAAAGTGTTCCAGATCTGGGGCATTGTCAATTCGGGCATCCGCTGGCTCCAGGAGGAACGCGGCGGCAACAAAAAGACCAAGCAATTGCCCGATGTCTTTGTCATCCACGTCACCGGACCGGGCATGCTCACCCTCTGCCGGGGGCTCAAGATCATCGCCACCCTCAACGGCGGCAGCATCCTCGATTTCACCGCCAACGCCTTCCACTCCACATGGATGAACAAGCTGTTCGCCAAGGAGCGGGCCATCCTGCTGCAATTGCATGAGCAGTTCCGGGCCAGCGTGCTCTATCCGGTGGCCAAAATTCAGGAGGACTTCATCGAGAACCTGCAGTTTCAGATCTTGAAGCGGGTGCTGAGCGTCTGCCGGATATCACGCCACGGCGGAACCTTCATCATCTTTCCCGATAGCCATCCAGCCGATTGGGCCACGGGGGGCAATCCCTACCTCCTGATCAAGTACCGTTTCCGGCAGGACGAGGCTATCCAGCGGCAGCAAAACCTGATGATCCGGACCATCCGCCTGGCCACCACAGCCCTGGGCGACATCAAGGATCCGGACAAAATCGTCACCTGGAAGGACTATGTGGAACTCCGCCATGAATCCTCGGTGTATGATGTCGAGGAGGCGCTGTACGAGCACGCCCAGTTCGTCGCCAACCTGGCTGCGGTCGACGGCGCGGTGGTGACCAGCACCCGGGGACCGATCGGCTTCGGGGCCATGATCGTCGGGTCGCTCGACAAACTCACCGAAGTCGCCATGGCCAACGACGCCGAAGGAAAGATGGCCAGCCTGACCAAAATCGAGGGCTACGGCTCAAGACACCGCTCTGTCTACCACCTGTGCAATGCCCTCCATCAAGTGATGGCCATCGTTGTCTCTCAGGACGGCAACATCCAGTTGGCCAAGTGGCGCAACGGCATCGTCACCTGCTGGGACCTGACCACCCAGATGTTCATCGGCGATACCTGACCGCCCGCTTTTCCCTCCCGTCTCATACCATTTCCCCTTGCCGATGCAGTCTGCCGCAACAGGCAACGTATTGAATTTTAATAAATAAGTATATTTTTGCATTAAAAACGGAAAATGACGTCAGCCAGAGACCTGCCGCAGCCGCCGCTTCGCCACCGGCCACAGGGCCAGAGTGCAGCCGACCGCCGCCACTCCCATCCAGCCCAGCATCCGGATCTTGTCCTGCCATTCGAGAGAGAACAGCCACATCGCCAGAGCGCCGACCATAAAATAGAAGAAGACCATCAGCGACGAGGCCGCGCCGGTATCCCGATCAACCTGTTCGAGGATCAGGTTGTTGCTCGCCGGCCGGCAGAAGGAAAAGGCAAAGGTGAGGCCGAACATCGGCAGAGTCAGCCGCCAGGGCAGTGGAATCCAGGTGCAGAGCAACAGCAGCGAGGCCGTGAGCATGCCGGTGAAGGCCCAGGGCAACAGCCGGATGACCGACGCATGCCGCGCCACCCGGGCAAAGGTCAGTGGCGCCAGGACAAAGGCCAGGGCGTTGAAGCCGAAGAAATAGCCGAACTGGCGCTCACTGAACCCCAGCCGGGTGATGTAGAGATCAGGCGAACCGCCGATGAAGGCAAAGACCGGCACACAGGTGAAGGAAAGCGTCAACAGCAGGAACATGTAGCGGCGGTTGGCAAAGAGGCGCAGGTAGCCGGCGGCCACATGGACGAGGCTGGGGGCGATCTGCTGCCGCAGGGATTCGTCCATGCGGCACACGCCGATAAAGGCGACGGTCCCCAAAAGGGCCTGGAGCAGAAAGATCCAGCGCCAGGAAAACAAGGTGAGGGTCCAACCGCCGAGAATAGGGGCGATCATCGGCGCGGCGGCGACGATGGCGCCGATCTGGACAAAGACCCGCTGCCGCTGCAGGCCGGTGAACCGGTCCTTGCTGATGGCGAACACGATGGTCGAGGCCGCCGCCGCGCCCGTCCCTTGGAAAATCCTGCCGCAGATGAGCATGCCCGGGCTTTGCGCGGCGGCACAGAGCAGGCAGGAACAAATGAACACCCCCACACCGACCAACAGGGGCGGCCTGCGGCCGTAGCGGTCGGAAAGCGGACCGTACAGCAACAGAAAGGCGCAGTAGGTCACAAAAAAGGCGACCAGGGTCAGGTTGATCATCACCAGCGGCGCCTGCCATTCGCGCTGCAACAGGGGCAGGGCCGGAAGATACATGTCGGTGGCCAGCGGCGGAAAGGCCGACAGCAGCGCCAACAACAAAATAATCGGGGGAAAATGCCCCCTGAGCGTACGGAGAAATCTCATCCGGCCTCTTTCCTTGCTCGTGCAATAAACGGGGCGGGCCGGGAAGCCGGAACCTCCGGGACAAGCCCTTGCCCCTTCCGGCTGCTGTTTTTTCGCCCGACGATCAATCAGCGGGTGCGGCTGCAAAAATCTCGTCCAACGACTCCTGCAGGTTGGTCATGGCGTAGGGTTTGGCCAGCACGCCCGCAAATCCGTGGGCCTGGTATTCCTCCATGACCGGGTCGTGGGAATAGCCGCTGGACACGATCAGGCGGGCGCCGGCATCTAGGGCCAGGATGCGGTTCGCGGCTTCCAGCCCTCCCATGCTGCCGGGAACGGTCAGGTCCATCAGCACCGCCGAATAGGACGCTCCTTGCTCCATGGCCTCCGCATACAGGCGGACAGCCTCGTCGCCGTCGGCGCAGGCGCGCGCCTCGTATCCCAGATGTTTCAGCATGGTCATGGCTAGGTTACGGATGAGCGCCTCATCGTCCATGACCAGGATGGAGCGTTTTTGCGGCCCACATGCCTTTGGGTCGTCGGCCGAGGGTGGGGGCGCGGCCTCCGGCAGGGTTCTGGTGGTCGCCGGCAGCAGAATGGTGCAGACCGTTCCCTTGTCGACGGTCGACTCGACGCCGATATGGCCGCTGTGCCGGCTGACGATCGAATAAGCCGCCGCAAGTCCCAACCCGCTGGCAGCCACCTTGGTGGTGAAGAAGGGATCGAAAATGCGCCCTAAAATCGCCTCGGGAATGCCTTCGCCCTCGTCGGCGACCGTGATCCGCACATAATCGCCCGCAGGAAGGGCCAGGGTGTTGTCGGCTTCGAGCCGGGCATTGTCGGCACTGATCCTGATCGTGCCGCCTCCGGGCATCGCTTGGACCGCGTTGGCGATGACATTGTTGAGAACCTGGGCCACCTGGCCGGCATCGGCCTCGATCAACCGCACAGTCCCCTCCACTTGGATCTCGGCCCGGACATTCGTTTTCCGCAGCACCATGGCCGCCGCCTTGTCGATCAGCGGACGGACCGTCATCACGTCCTTGACCGGCCCACCGCCCTGGGCAAAGGTCAACAGCTGGCGGGTCAGTTCAGTCGCCCGTCTGGTGGCGTCCTCGGCCATATTCAAGGTCGGCAGGGCCGCATGCGCCGGTTCGAGCAAGGTCCTGGCATAGGACAGGTTGCCCATGATTCCTGTCAAAATATTGTTGAAATCATGGGCAATACCTCCGGCCAGGGCCCCGATGGATTCCAGCTTCTGCATATTGACCAATTGGTTGTGCAGGTGTTCCCGCTCGGTGATGTCGGTGAAAATGATGATAATCCGGTTGTTGATCAACTGGGCGTTGGCGATGACATGCCGGATCTGGCCGTTCTTGCAAGCCACCTTGACCTCGATGGGGCGACCGGACTCGCCGGGACTCGCCAGCCGCTCGATTTCGTCCTGCCAGCGGGCGAGTATTTCCTTATGGTACTCGGGATCGGGATAGGCCAACTGGCGCCACTGGGCGTCGGTGGGAATTTCGTCGAGGCCGTAGCCGAACCGTTCGGAAAAGTTGATATTGATATATTCGATGGTGTGGTCGTTGATCAGGACGGCCCCCACGGGCATGGCATCGAGGATGTCGAGAAGTTCCTGCCGGCTTTTACGGAGATGGTCCATGATGCCCTTGTTGACGTTGATCTCCCGTTTCAGCATAAGGTACAACAGCCAGGCGATCACCAGGACAAACAGCCAGTCTTTGAGGACGCTGGTCGCGGCGTGGAGTGCTAGTCGGTTGATAAGCAAGTCGACGGCCAAGTCGGAAAAAAGGACCCAAGGAATGGCAATGGCCAGATACAGGGCAACCTTATAGAGCGGCCTCCGAATCCGAACTCTTGAATTAGCTCTTTCCATGTGTTTTTTGGCTCTTCGTCATTTGGTGTGGAATTCATCTGGAACTCTGAGGCCACAAATAGAGCGATGGCAATGCCGCTCAATGGAATAATTTGAGCGGAATGGCATGTATCTCTTTGTTTTCATGAGAAGCAACAAGGCGACCGACTGAAAAGGTCCTGGTGCTTACGGTCACCGTCAACTCTTGTGAACGTGCTGTTTTGCTATGATTTTTTTTATTTTTGCGTGAATTTGATCCCTATATTGATCAAATTCACGCAAAACGACGAAGAACCGTTTTTTTGCAGTTGCGCTCAAGCAAAGATACGGTTGAGAAGAAGCGGCCAGCCAGATTAAAATTTCTATTGTAGCAGGGAACACGACCGGAGACAATCGCTTCCCGCCCCAGATCAGGAAAGATGCCTACGCAGGATCATCTCTCCGCATTGCTCGCCTGACGGATAGCGGCGAAGCAACGCAGTTTACTCCTCCAGCGGCAGGATGACCCGAAAGGTGCTGCCTTCACTCGCCCGGCTGCTGACCCTGATGCTGCCCTGGTGCTTTTCGACGATATTCTTGGCAATGGGCAGGCCCAGGCCGGTGCCCCGATTTTTGTCGGTATAGAAGGGGGTGAAGATCTGGCCGAGCTTCTCCTCCGGGATGCCGAGGCCGGTATCGGTCACTTCCAGCACCGCCGCATTCTCCAGCGGCTGATAGGCGGTTTGCAGATACAGATCGCCGCCCTCGGGCATGGCCTGGATGGCGTTGAACGCCATGTTGAGAGCCACCTGATACATCTGCTCGGCATCGAACAGGATATCGGGCAGGTCCGAGGCCAAGTCGATGTGCACCCGCACCTCCTTCTGCTGGAATTCGGGCTCCATGAACGACACCAGCCGTTCAACCACCGAGTTGAGCGAACCGGGGGAGCGGTGCAGATCCCTAGGGCGGGCAAAATCGAGGAACTGGCGGACAATGCCGTCCAGCCGCGAGGTCTCCTGCACGATGATGTCCGCCAATTTTTCATTTCCAGGCGCCACCTTGCCGATCCGGTTGCCGAGAATTTCAGCGGTCGAGCGGACGATGCCCAGCGGATTCTTGATCTCGTGTGAGACGGCCGCCACCATCTTGCCCAGGGAGGCAAGGCGCTGGGCCTCGCCCAACTGCTCTTCCAGGCGTAGCCGCTCCTCGGCCCGCTCGGCTATGATCCGGTTGGCCCGGACCACGATCAGGCTGAGGATGGTGAACAGCACGGACATAATCACAAGCGACAGCACTATTACCCGGGCCTGGAGCTTGATGATGGCCTCAAAGTCGTCGGACAGATCCTGAACAACCTCGATCACCCCCATGATCTCGCCGGTGCGCTCACCCAGCTTGTTTTCCTGACGGAAGGGCACGTAGGTCTTCAGGGTGCAGAACACCTCGGCATTTCCCGGCAGCAGGCTGAGCAGGCTGCCGCCGGTGATCAGCATCGAATTGCTCTCGCCCTTGGCCGCCTTCAGGTACTCCAAGCCGCCCATGTCGCGCTTGCCCATCGATTCGGTGATGGTGGAATAGGCGATTCGGTTTTGCAGGGGTTCGTAAATGGTGACCGATTCGATCCGCATGCCCCGGGTGATGTTGTTGATGATCTGATCCAGGCGATCAAACTGGTCCTTTTCAGAGAGGGATATTTTGCCGGAACGCACCACGGTGGGCAAGACGAACTGCAAAAACACCTGCCGGTTGACATAGTCGGCAAACAGCCGGGAATAGGCCTCGCTGCGCTGGAGCAGCACACTCTTGGCGTTGGCGGCGATCATCCAGGACAAAAGGAAGGAGGCGATCAGGATGAGAACCAGCGAGGTGAAGGCGAAATATTTGACCAGTTCGAACGGCAGGAGCGTGTTGCTTTTGCTCCGATGCAGGATTTTGCGCCAGATTCGGCCCACAACCGGGATTCGTGGCCGTTTGTACAGGTTTTTTATCCAGGCCACCTGGAACATTCGCCACCAGCGCGGCACATTCGGCCATCGCCATCGACTCCGTCGCGGCGAAGAGTCCGGCAGCTTCGCCAGGTTCGATGATTTTGGCAACAACGGCAGCTTGAGGGATCCGAGGAATTTCCGCAACCGGACAAACCTGTCCTTCTTGGGGGATTGAGAGCGTCTACGGACGTGCATGACAAACTCCACATCGGCAGCAGACCGCCGGCTCGCACGGGCCGGTCGCGCGTTCGATCAAGGCCCGTTGGTACTCCTCCCATAGATAACCGGGCCGGATCCCCTGATCGATCACCTCCCAGCACATCCGTTCTTCCCGGCCGCGGGGCCGGATCGCAAACTGCCAGGGATCGATCCGGTTCTGTTTGCAGGCTCGCTTGAACCCCTGGCCAGAACCGATGGCCAACAGGGCTGGCCCGATCCTGCGGTCGGCCCGGGCGTATACCGCCTGGTGCAGGGCCTGCTCGGGATGGTCGAATTTAAGGCGGAGATTGGCTTTGGCGTTCAACATCCGGCGAAGATACCTGATTTTTTCCTTCAGCGCCAGCAGGGCCTCGGCGGTGACGGCGGTGGCCGCCTCGACCGCGGTCAAACCGCCGAACGAACAGTACTGGAACGGCGTCCACGGTTTGGGGACAAAGCAGTTAATCGACAGGGTCAGCATCGACAGCCGGCCCCGACTCCGGCCGATCGGCAGGATGCCGGCCTGCAGCCGCTCGACCAGGCGGACCAGTTGGTCCAGGTCGGCACGGGTCTCGGTGGGCAGGCCGATCATCACGTAGAGCTTGAGGTGGAGGATGCCAGCCCGCACCAGGCGCTCGGCCGCGGTCAGGAGATCGTTTTCGTCCAGCCCCTTGTTGATCAGCAGCCGCAGCCGCTCCGAGGCCCCGTCCGCGGCAATGGCCACGCTTTTCAGGTTCGAGGCGGCAAGCAGATCCAGGGTCTGGTCAGAGATGTGGTCCGCCCGGAGCGACGAAAAGGAAAGGGAGCAGCCGTGCTCCCGGAGATAGCCGGCGATCCGGTCGATGGTTTCGCTGCCGGCCATTTCCATGCCCAGGAGGCCGATGCGGTCGGCGGCCGGCGGCCGCTGTTCCAATCCGTTCAGGATGGCTTCGGCCGACCAGAAGCGGGGCGGCCGGTAAATAAAGCCAGCGGCGCAAAACCGACAGCCCCGGCTGCACCCTCGCCCCAGCTCCACCATGTACATGCCCAACTCCGCCTCGGGCGACAGCAGGGTCGAGTGGGCGGCCCGATCTGTCTCCGGCGTGATGACCTTGCTCACCCGGAACGGGAGTTCTGCCGGCGCCTCGATCGCCTTGACCGCCCCGTCGGCCGACCAGGTGAACCGGTAGCAGCCGGGCGCATAGCAGCCGGGGAGGGTGGAGGCGATCCGCAGCAGCAGCCGGGCGCGGGGCGTGTCGGCATATTCTGCCAGGGCCTGCATGAGCGGCCCCAGGATCGGTTCGGCCTCGCCGATCACCATCAAATCGGCGAACAGGGCCAGGGGCTCGGGATTGAGGAAGACCCCGACCCCGCCCAGCACCACCAGGGGATTGCCTGGCCCCACGGTCCGGGCACGGTCAGCGGCATAGGCTGGCAAGCCTCCCGCGGCCAGCATGACGGCCAGCCGAGGATAATCGTGCTCAAAGCTGATCGAGCCGAACACCAGGGGGAAATCGTGCAGCGGCCGGGAAGATTCCAGAGAACGCAGGGGCTGGCCGTCGGCGGGATAGACAAAGCGCTCGCACACCACCCCCTCGTCGCGGTTGAGCAGGCTGTAGACCAGTTGAAAACCAAGATTGGAAACCGCCACCGGATAGGTGTTGGGGTAAAGCAAGGCCACGGGAATCCGGTCCTTCCATTTCTTGCGGACCGTACCCGTTTCAGCGGCAAGGGATAAGAGGGCGCTGGCAGTCATGGGCAGGAGGCGGAGGCGACAAGAGATCGGTGCACGAGATGCGGTGGTGGCCGGCCCAACCGGCTGCGGCCAGCCAAGACAAAACGGGGGAATGTCCCGTGGACATTCCCCCGTTGCGGACCAGAATGGCGCCGGCGTCCGTCCGCCGGCTTGCTCTTGTTTTCAGTTGGCCTTCTTGCGCAAATAGGCTGGCTCGTCGTAGTCGTTGTTGATGTCGTGTTCATCGAAGATCGGTGGGGGCATGCGCGGCATCTCTATGGGCAGGATATTGGGCTTGGCAATGCTGACCGGCGTGCTCTCGGAGGGGGTGGCCTCTACCTCGAAGATCCGGGGCAGCCGGCTCCGGCTGTTGT
>WRFD01000049.1 GCA_009778955.1 Desulfobulbus sp. | reverse complement strand
GCCACCCAGGCCGGTCCATTGGTCCATTGCCTGGTCGGACCTGATGATGACCATGTTCATCCTCTTCCTCACCCTTTTTGCCCACCTGCGCACCCATCAGGAGATTGTGTCCCACGGCAAAGCGAACAAGGTCGCCGATGAAACAGTCCCGGTCAATGCCGGTCCGAGTAAATCGAACTTGCTCTTCCATCCAATCACCCAAGACATTTCGCTCAAGCTCGGCGACCAACACGAGGCCCCCTTGCCGGAACAGGAATTGCAAGGGGCGGATGTCCTGATCCGCCACCAGACAGCGGAACTGCCGCAGCCCGCCGTCAATCAAGAAGTGGACCCGATCCCGGAAATCGGCCACCCGCCGCATCTACCGGCAGAGCCGCCTGGGCAGCGGGCCGAGGCGCCGGTTCCTTCTCCCGCGCCGGCGCCGGAACAACCCGCCAATCTTCACCAGCCGGAAGAGGCGATCACCAAAATCTACGACCTGTCCCAACACACCCTGAAGAGCGAAAAACTGGAGCGGTTCGCCTCGGTTGAGCTGGTGCCCGACAAGACCATGCGCATCATCCTCACCGGTGATTTGCTCTTTCATTCGGGACAGACGGAGTTGACCCGCACGGCCATCGATTCCCTGAAAAAGCTCTCGCCCATCATCAAAGAGACCCCCTACATGATCAACGTGATCGGCCATACCGACGATCGACCGGTCAAACCCTCCCGTTTTCCCTCGAATTGGGAACTGTCGCTGGCTCGGGCCAGCCGGGTTGCCCGCTTTCTCATCGAGGAGACCAAACTGCCGCCCAACCAGTTCGCTGTTGCCGGATACAGCTCGTTCCGGCCGCTGCACCCCAACACCAGCGAGGAAAACCGCAAGGCCAACCGACGGGTGGAAATCATCCTGTCCAAAGAGCTGCCGCAGGCCGTAACGGCTACCCCCGCCAACCTTCAATAATTCCGCCATCTTGCCATGGAACGAAAAAACTTTACCGGCCTTGCCCTCTGCGGTCTCATTTTCGTGGGCGGCTTTTTATTCAAAGGCAACTTGAGTTTTTACTTCAACATCGCCAGCCTGATGATTGTGGCCGGCGGCAGCGCCACCGCGGCGCTGCTCAGCTTTCAGCTTGAACGGCTGACCATCGTCTTCCGGGTGGTCCGTTCCTCCTACCGCAGCCAGTTGAAATCCGAGGCCGAAATTGTCGATATCCTCATCAATCTGGCGATCAAATCCCGGATAGAGGGGATCCTCTCCCTGCAAAAAGACGAGGACGAGACCTCGATCCACTTCCTCCGCCGGGGACTCGGCTGCCTGGTGGACAACTACGAACCCCATCAGATCCGTGACATCCTCAACACCGAGATGTATTTTTTCAAGCTGCGCCGCGAGGACAGCGAGCGGGTGCTGCGCACCATCGCCGACTTTTGCCCGGCTTTCGGCATCGTCGGTTCGGTGGCCGGACTCATTCCGATGCTGGCGGGCATCGACGACACCGGCATCATCCTGAAGACCGTTCCCCTGGCCTTGACCTCCATCCTCTACGGCCTGATTTTCGCCAATTTCTTCTTCATCCCCTTTGCCGCCAACCTGCGCGAGCGCACCAACCGGGAATTGCTGCTCCAAAAGATCATCATGGAAGGCATTCTCGCCATTCACGGCGAACTCAACCCCACGGTGCTCCGCACTAAGCTGCTCTCCTTCCTCACCCCTTCGGACCGGCGGGCCGACCTGGTGCCGCTTTCCCGGATTCAGGAACGGTTCCACATTCAGGTCGACGATCGTTTCGATCTCGATGCCTCGGATGACCGCCCCGGACCGGCAGTTTACTGAACTGCAGCCGGGAAACCCTTCACGCAACAACAAAGGTGCAAAAAGTGGCCGGTGGTGTAGTATGCGAAGCGCCCTATCGGTCCGTCATTTTTGCGCCTAACAATTAATGCACTGTTTTCCCGTGCTTGTTCTTGGCATCACCCCGAAGCTGATTGGGGACAGGCAGCTATGAATTCAGCCTCCCAAAACCTCTTAGCAGAAATTGGCAGCAAAAAATTCGGCGCCATTCTCGCCGACCCGCCGTGGCAATTTCAAAATCGCACGGGCAAGATGGCGCCTGAACATAAGAGACTGAATCGCTACAACACCATGTCTCTCGGCGATATCCTTGCTCTGCCCATAGGAAAGCTGGTCAAGGAAACCGCGCATCTGTATCTGTGGGCGCCAAACGCCCTTTTGCCCGAGGGGCTTTCTGTTCTAACCGCCTGGGGATTTACCTACAAAACAAACCTGGTCTGGCACAAGATCCGTAAGGATGGAGGACCGGACGGGCGAGGTGTTGGTTTCTATTTCCGCAATACCACGGAACTTATTTTGTTTGGCGTTAAGGGCAAGAACGTGAGAACGCTTCAGCCTGGAAGAAGCCAAGTCAATATCATTCGCTCCTTGAAACGGGAACACTCCCGTAAACCTGACGAGCAATACCAAATCATCGAATCGTGCAGCCCTGGCCCTTTTCTCGAACTTTTTGCACGGGGGCCTCGTAAGGGTTGGACAACATGGGGTGATCAATCCGAAGAATACGTACCGGATTGGGCAACATATGCAAACCATTCCCAGTCCCAATCGTCAGAAAAAAACGTCAGCAAATAGCCCTTAATTTTACTCCTCTCGCCCTATGTCCACACCCTTCACACATCTCCACGTCCACACCCAGTATTCCATGCTCGACGGCGCCATCCGCGTCTCAGACCTGGTTGAATCAGCGAAAAATTTCGACATGGACGCAGTGGCGGTCACCGACCACGGCGCCATGTACGGGGCCTTGGAATTTTACGAAAAGGCCAAAAAGGCCGGCATCAAGCCCTTGGTCGGCTGCGAGTTCTATCTGGCGGAGAACGGCATGCGCCTCCATGACCGGAGCAGCGGCCACAATTTTCACCTCGTGGCCCTGGCCATGGACGAAACCGGCTACCGCAACCTGATGCGGCTGGCCTCCCTGGCCCAGACCCAAGGGTTTTATTACCGGCCCCGGATCGACCGCCAAACCCTCTACCAGCATAACGAGGGTCTGATCGTGCTCAGCGCCTGTCTCAAGGGAGAAATCCCCTGGCGACTGACCCACAACGATCCCACCGGCGCCCGCGTCCGCGCCCTGGAGATGCAGAAGGTATTCGGCGATCGCCTCTATCTCGAAATCCAAGAGAACGGTCTGCCCGAGCAGACCATCGCCAACCAGGGGTTGATGGGGCTGGCCGACGAACTGGGCATCAAACTGGTGGCCACCAACGACTGCCACTATCTTGCTCAGGAGGAATCTTATGCCCATGAGGTGCTGCTCTGCATCCAGACGGGCAAGACCATTAACGATCCCAACCGGTTTCGGTTCAACACCAACGAACTGTACTTCAAGTCCGGCGACGAAATGGCCGCCCGGTTCAGCTACTGTCCCCAGGCCATAAGCAACACCCTGGAGGTGGCCGAACGCTGCAACCTCGACCTCAAGTTCGGCGACCACCATTTCCCCGTCTTTCCGGTCAAGGAAAACGAAACCTTGGACTCAGTCTTTGCCCAGGCCTGCTGGGACGGCTTCAAGGATCGGCTCGCCCAGATGAACGAAATGGGCCCGGTCAGCGCCGAAACCGAAAACGCCTACCGGGACCGACTGACCCTGGAGGTCGAAGTCATCCAGAAAATGGGATTTTCCGGCTACTTCCTGATAGTGGCCGACTTCATCACCTGGGCCAAGCAACAAAAAATTCCGGTGGGTCCCGGCCGCGGTTCCGGCGCCGGCAGCCTGGCCGCCTACTGCATGGCGATCACCGACATCGATCCCATTCCCTACGGCCTGCTGTTCGAACGGTTCCTCAACATCGAGCGGATATCCCTGCCCGACTTCGACATCGACTTCTGCAAGGACCGGCGCGATGAGGTGATCGACTACGTTCGTCAGCGCTATGGCGGCGATGAGCATGTGGCCCAGATCGTGGCCTATGGCTCGATGAAGGCCAGGGCCGTGCTGCGCGATGTCGGTCGGGTGCTCGACATCCCCTTGCCCGTGGTGGACCGGATCGCCAAACTGGTGCCGGAGGAGTTGAAAATCACCCTCAAGAAGGCCATCGAAAAAGAACCCCGGCTGCGCGAGGCGATGAAGGAAGACGAAGTCCGCGAGCTGCTGACCATCTCCCAAACCTTGGAAGGACTGGCCCGGCACAAGTCGACCCATGCCGCCGGCGTGGTCATCTCGCCCAGGCCGATGGTCGAATACCTGCCGGTGTGCATCGGCCCGAACAAGGAAATCCTGACCCAGTACGACATGAAGTACACCGAGAAAACCGGACTGATCAAGTTCGATTTCCTCGGCTTGAAGACCCTGACCGTGATTGACCGGGCGCTCAAGCTGATCGCCAGCGATGTCGGGGCCGAGATCGATCTGCGCAAGATACCGATGAACGACCCCAAGACCTACGCCCTCCTGTGCCGGGGAGACAGCCTGGGCGTCTTCCAACTGGAAAGCGACGGCATGCGCGAATTGCTGATCAAAATGCAGCCCGAGCAGTTCTCGGACCTGATCGCCCTGGTGGCCCTGTACCGGCCAGGGCCGCTTGATTCGGGCATGGTCGACACCTTTGTCGAGACCAAACACGGCCGTAAACCAGCCGATTACCCGCTGCCCCAGATCAAATCGGTGCTGCAGGAGACCTACGGGGTCATCGTCTACCAAGAACAGGTCATGAAGATCTCCAACATCCTGGCGGGCTACAGCCTGGGCGACGCCGACATCCTCCGCCGGGCCATGGGCAAGAAGATCCCGGAGGTCATGGAAAAGGAACGGGGCAAATTCATGGCCGGGGCCAAGGCGAACACCATTCAGGAGGACAAGGCCAAATACATTTTTGACCTGATGGCCAAATTCGCCGGCTACGGCTTCAACAAGTCGCATTCGGCGGCCTATGCCCTGATCGCCTACCAGACCGCCTATCTCAAGACCCACTACCCAGCCCAGTTCCTGGCGGCCCTGCTTTCCTGCGACGTGGAAAACACCGACAAGGTGGTCAAATACATCAACGAATGCCGCCAGGAAAAAATCGAGGTGCTGCCGCCGGACATCAACGAGTCGGTCAACGATTTCACAGTCATCAACGACCGGATCCGCTTTGGCCTGGCTGCGGTGAAGAATGTCGGCGGCGCGGCCCTGGAATCGATCCTGGCCGAACGGGACAACAGCGGCACCTACCAATCGCTGGCCGACTTTTGCAGCCGGGTCGATTCCTCAAAGGTCAACCGCAAGGTGATCGAGAGCCTGATCAAGGCCGGGGCCTTCGACACCCTCAACGCTAACCGGAAGCAGTACATGGAAGCCCTTGACCAATGCCTCGAGCGGGCCAAGGCGGCGCAGCGTGATCGGATGAGCGGCCAGATGAACCTGTTTGCCATTGCCCAGCCGGCTGGCGCCCAGAAGCAGAACCAGGAAGTCGACCTGCCGGAGGTCGAGGACTGGCCGAAGCTGGAACGGTTGACCTATGAAAAGGAAACCGTGGGATTCTTCCTGACCGGCCATCCCCTGGAAGGGGTCATGGATGACCTGCGGCGGGTGATCGACACCAACATCGCCGGGGCCGAAAAGCTGCGGGAAGGCCAAATGGTGCGGCTCGGCGGTCTGCTGGCCGCCTGCAAGGAGCACAAATCGAAAAAAGGCGAACGCATGGCCTTCACCGTGCTCGAGGACATGAGTTCCAGCATCGAGGTGATCGTCTTTCCCTCGACCTTTGCCGAATGCGCCCACCTCCTGACCAGCGACCGGCCTCTGATCGTGCTCGGCACGGTGCAGCAGAACGAGCGGGGGGCCAAAATCGTTGCCCAAGAAATCTCCAGCCTGGCCGAAACCCTCGAACAGTACACCGAACGGGCGGTGATCAGCCTTCGGGCCGCCTCGACCTCACGGCAACACATGATGGAACTCAAGGAGCTGCTCTACCAGCACCATGGGGCCACGCCGGTGCTCCTCACCCTCCACTTCGACGGCCGGGGCGAGGTCGATATCCAGGTGCTCAAGGACATGACCATCCGGCCCTCGACCGATCTGTTCCACCGGATCACAAGCCTCTGCGGTCCGCAGTCGCTGGCCGTGCACATGCGCAAGCCCGAGGTGCAGCCGCGCCGCAACGGCAACGGTCGCAGCAGCCATTGAAAACCGATTAACACAGGAAAAAATTGCTGTCTGTGACTTCAGGACATCTATGATGCTTGAGATAGCAAGTGCTAGAAAAGAGCGTGGCCTAACTCAAAAAATGTTTGGAGAGATGACCGGCATTAAACCATCCGTCTATCCCGTATGAAGCACAACCCAATCCTTGATGCTCCAAATGATGCTTTGGTGTGTTATTGCGGCAAGGTGAGCAAGGAAACCATCCTCAGAGCAATTGCCGCTGGGCATGACACCATAGACAAGCTCAAGGCCGTCACCAATATTTGCCCGTCAGATAACGACTGCAAACACAATAATCCGTCAGGACATTGTTGCCTGGGAGAGGTAAACGCTTTGCTTCTCGCTCATATCACTGTCACCACTAGATTCTCCCTTTATCTTCCCAAAGCAAGCCAATAATAAAGAACACGGTTGTTCATGGAAAAACAAAATTAATGGGAAAAAGAAACAGAAATGTATATACTATTATAATATCAGATAGATGAAAATAATTCTCAAATTACTATCGTTCCCAATAGTCTCAATCTTCTTACAGGTGGCTATGAGTTATGAAGATAGCCGCCCGCCACCCTGATGCAGTACGTGAAGTTATGGAGCAGATGCTGTACAAATCCTTCATAATGGGAGCATCCGATAGTTTCGAGGCGCGGGGAATTTACTTATTTATGCCGTTTTTTCAAAACGCTTGGCGCAATGCACACAGGCCGACTCCGGCCGGCCAGCTTCCAGTGCCTTGCGAAACGCCGTAAAGCGTTCTCCCTGCCAGCAGGCAAAGGCATCGGCGTCATTGGCGTTGCCGAATACCCAACTCCGCGCATTGTCGTCTTTCACCGGCACATTGACGTAAATACAGGGCGAGAGCGCGCCCTCGGCATCCACATACAGGCTGCGCTCCACATGCTCCCGGCAGGTCCCCCAAGGTTCCGGGCAAGGCAGGGCATAATGAAAGCCGAGACCGAGCTTCGCGGCCCGGGCGGCAGCCTTCTCCAAGAGATCCCGCGCCCGGGCGATCTTGTCCGCCTCATGCGGGGCAAAGGCCAAGCTTTCCTGCCCTGGAGCGGCAATATAATCCAAAGTGCTCACCACCGCTGCCTGCAGTCCTAATTCCGCCGCCAGATCCGGCAGAGCCAACACGGCTTCCATGCGATCCGCCAGAAGAATATAGGCGCAATGCAGACTCAGAGGCACGGCCATGGCTTTTTTGCGGGCCCGCGCCATCAGCCGCACGTTTTCACAGACCTGGGCAAAAGGCGCTCCCTGCCGAATGGCGTTGCTCGCCTCGTCCGTTCCGGCCAGGGAAAACGCCAGCACATCCATCCCGCTCTCCACAATCCGGCGGGCAATGTCTTCATCCATATGCATCCCGCAGCTCGCGCTTGATACCGCACAGCCCGCCTTGCGCGCAAAGGCCGCAAAATCGAAGAAGCGCGGATTCAGAAAGGGTTCCCCCCAGCCTTGTAAATGCACCCGCGCGCTCCTACGCAAGAGCGGCCACAGGGCCGCAAAGGTGCCTGTTTCCATATTCCGCGCCCGCCAATGCCCAGCATGCGAGCTTTGCGGACAATACCCGCAACGTGCCGTACAGATGGAACTGACCTCCACCTGCACGCAGTCAATCGGTCGTCTCAGGCCCAAAAAGAATGCGGACAGGCGTCCTAGGGCGCCGAGTTCTTTATATGCCGGACTGTTGAGCGGGTCGGTCATCGTTTTTCACCTGGTCATGCCCAAAATTTCCACCATCTCCTTGTTTGCGGCGCCCAACTGTATTCCTGACAGGGCAGCAGGATTTCAGCCTGCCATTTGCGTTTGAAAAAACTGATGCCGCTGTTGATGCCCAGGCCCAGGTTACAGCGCGTGTGCCCGCGCGCTTCGGCTTCGCGCAGCAAGGCGCTGAGGAGCAGATCCGCCGCGCCGAACGGTCCATTGGTCAAACGGAAGGCGAACTGGTAGAAGGCGGTGTGCAGGCTCGCGTATTCGCCGATGGCGCAGGCCACGAGTTTACCGGTTTCGCGGCTGTAGGCTGAAAAGAGGATGGCATGGGGGCTGGCCGCGAGGTAATGCGGCAGGCGGGAATAAATATAGCGTGTGCCGGCAGCAAGCGGGCGGCTACGGATTTGCGCATCCACCAGCCTTTGATGGGCGGCGTCAAAATTTCCCTGACTTTGTTCAATACAAACAGCCTGCTCTGCCCGGCGCAGCATATGACGAAGTTTCTGCCGCGCCCTGGAAGGAGGCGGGGGTGGGGGCAAGCTCACCCCCCACCAGTTGTCTTCCGCGCAATCGGCGTGCTGAGGCGCGGCGCCCGGACGGGCGGCGCAGAGTACGGTCAGGCGGCCGCCACGGGCGAGAACCGGCAGACGGCAGGCCTGATCAACGGCGTTGTCCACGGCTTTGGCATCCCAAGGATCATGAAGCGGATATCCGATCAGAACCAGACCGTCTTCTTTCTCGTAGGCGATACATGCGCCGCAGGCAACGGCCTTGCTGTCGGATACCGCCTCCACGTAAGCGGGCACCTGCTCGGGGACGACGGCCTGGGATGCGAAATGGCCGATGCCGCGCGGGATCACGAAACCTTCTTCGCCCGCAACCGGGCGCGCAGCTTGTGCCGCCATGTGGGCATGACCTGGCGCAGACGAAAGCCATCTTGTTCGAGCATGGGTTGCAGACCAGGGAGATGGGCCGTGCCGACAAAGACCGCGCAGCGTCCTGCTTCCAAAAAAGGGCGCATGCGTTCCCGAAAAAGCTGGTCGCGTCGGTCGATGACTCTTTCCGTGCGCGTGGGGAATTCTATGCTGGTGCCCATCATGGCCGCCAGGTCTCCAGCCAGATATGCCGCCGCGTTCTGCCGGATGTAGTCTTTCCAGCGCGGCGCGTTGCAAAAGAAGTTGGCCGCGCGCTCGGCGGTCACGCTTTCCAGGGAGGCTATTTGCTCCTCCAGGCTTTCCATAGCGATGACACTTTTGCCCATGGCATGACCGAGCCGCCAGATTTCCAGATCAACGGACTGGTTCCAGCCCTGTCGCTCCAGAAAAGCGGTCCAGAGAGAAAAGAGGGCGTACCAGGGGTGGGTGTGTTCGAGGTAAAAACGCACGTCAGCCGGATTTTTCGTCTCGATATTCAGCAGGCGGGGCCAGAAGCCTTCAGGGCCACGCACCACGCGCATCAGCACGCGGATGGCGTCTTCCGTAAGCAGCGACGCCACGCGCTCCACATCCGAATCGGGCTCACGGCCTGAACGCGCCACGATATCCAGGCTTTCATCATCCAGCGGACCTTCGAGCAGGATGGCATCCACCTGTTTGAACAGGCGGCGGAAAGAACGTTTGAAGGAACAGCAGAAAAAATGCGCGCTGCCTCCTATCCAGGAATACTTGCCGTTTTTCTCCACTTCCCAGAGCATGGCAAAGGGACGCTGCTGCGGCTCGAAGTCGAGCATGTCTTGCGTTGAATACATTGTTGTCGGGTCTGCGGTCAGGGTCCGCAGCATGTCCCCGATACCCGCTTTCGGGTTTGATGCCGGCTGTTCTTTCCAGGCCGCCATGCGGTACGGCAGGGCGGGAACAGCACCCCATTTGCTTTTGAAGCGGCGTATGCCCTCGTTCACGCCCAGGCCGAGGTGGATGTACTCTTTGCCGCGCTTTCGCGCCTCGTCAAGCAGCGTGGCGATGAGCAAATCAGAGGCATAAGGCGTGTACGGGCTGCGCGAGTGCGCGCCGATAAGGTAACTGACAAAAGGTTTGGGCGCGAAATCCAGCAGCAGGCAGGCGGCCAGACGGCCTTCCTGGTCCCAAGCGTTAAGCAACATGAGGTCTGGCGTGCCCATGACCTGTTCCGTTCGGGCGAAGAGTTCACGGGCATTGGCTTTGAGGGGCGTGTGCGCCGTGAATTCCGACCAGAGTCGGCGGTGCTGCGGGGAAAAGCGCGTGGTCATATCCACGCGCAGGCAAGTCCGCGCGCGTTCCAACTGACGGCGCAGCCGGGTGGGCACGGCAGCGGCAGCCGGCAAGATGAAGAAGTCATCGGCATCCACCTCATGCGGGATCAGCCAAGCCGGCAGTTCCGGCGCAATGCACCAGCAATCCCGGGCGCCGGTCTGATCCAAGGCTGTACGGAGCGCGGCTGCAAACGCGTCCGGCGAGTACGCGCCACTCAGAGGATAGCCCAGCGCCATGAGCCAGTCCTGCGCGGTCAGGAAGCAATAGTCACCCCGCGCAAAAAAATTGCCGCCGGACATGGCGCACATGAAGGCCGGAGAATGTTCCGGAATCTGCGCATTTTCCAGCACATAAGCGAACAGATCAGAGTGTCCGCCGGGGGCGGCGATGTTGGGAGCAGATCTGTGCAGGGAGTTCATAGTCTCTGGCGCGTACCTGTCGAGATCAAGCGGCAAAACGGATGAGCGCATGGTTGCAGTCATTTCCACCTGGTCAGGCCGCCTCGTTGCGGACAAGATGAACGGTCACCGGATCACAGGGACGGCAACCGGCCAGGATGGCGGCGCTCGCCTGATTGGCGGCGATTTCAAGATACCCTATACTGCTGACCAGGGCCAGCAATTCTCCCGACAACGCCTCGTGCAGGCACGCGCACGGCTGATCCGCTCAACCCATCCTACCGGGCTCGCCCTCCATTTCGACTGCCGGGGCGAAGTCGACATCCAGGCGTTCAAGGACATGACCATCCGGTCCTTGAACGATCTGTTCCACCGGATCACCAGCCTCTGCGATTCCTGTTCGGTGGCCGTGCACATGCGAAAGCCCGAGGCGCCGCCGCGCCAGGGTGGTCATCGAGTGAAACCTGAACAAAAAAGGCGGCCCATCGTCTCGATGGACCGCCTTCGCACTCCTGAACGACACCGGATTTAAAGCCCATCAACCGTCCGCTTCAATCAGGCGTTTTCAAAGACCTCGTACTGGGTCGGCGTGCCGAGCAGCTTATCGATCTGCTCCTGCACTTCGATCCGCTCCTTGCTGAGCGTCTAGGCTCCCCAGTTATCGTTTGCTTAAAATACTCTCTTCCGTTCTACTTGATTTTGCCGTCCGGATTGTTCAGCCTGTTTCTCCAAGGGGGTCAGGCAGTCTTTCGGCGAACGAGGTGCACGGTCACCGGGTCGCCGGGCTGGCAACCAATCAGGGCGGCGGCGCTGGCCTGGTTGGCGGCGATTTCAAGATACCCCACACTGTCGACCAGGGCCAGCAATTCTCCCACTGGCGCCTTGTGGTAGGTCTGCACAAAGCGGTTGATCCGCCAGCTGTCGATCTCAGCGAAACCGAACAGAGTGGGATCAAACTGCCCGGAGTCGACACGGATCGTGGTCTGGATATTGCCGAAGTGATCGATGCGCAACACATGGGCATGGAGGCAGTCGTCGATCCGAACAACTGCGGGAACGGGTGTCATCCGGATGGATTCGGGCGCAATGGCGGGGCCGAACTGACCGAGATCGCCTGTCCGAGCCAGGGCGGCCGCCACCGGCGCCATGAGGTCGCGCCCGTGGAAGGTGGCGCTGATGGCCGGGGCGAAGCGGGCCGGGTGTTCCACCCGATGGATCGAGGTGAGGATTTGGTCGGCCACCAGCAGTGACAGACAGCCGTTATCCGGAGCGATGAAAAAATAACCGCCCCCGGCCGCGACCAGGATAGCCCGTTCGCTGCCCACCCCGGGATCGACCACGATCAGGTGGATAGTGCCGGACGGAAAAAAATGGTAGCTGGTGCGAATGGTTGCTGCGGCGGCTACCACGTTCCAAGGGGGGATGGCGTTGGTGAGATCAACAATGGTGGCGGTCGGACAGCCGGACAGCACAGCCCCTTTCAATTGGCCGACGTAAGCGGCCTGGAGACCGAAATCGGTGGTTAGGGCAATAAAGGTTGGTTGGTTTCCCATGGCTACTCCTGAGGATAAAGACGGGCCGCGGGATCCTGCCCCTACGTGCCGAATGGCGGGCGGCTTCTCACAGCGACGAGGTTAGTATCGTAGCATTGATGTTGAATTGGCGCTAGCCGAAACACAAACCGCAGTCCGGGCATTCGCTCGAATCGGGCGCAAATCGGCAACCACAGGCCGGACAAACCGCCTCGTCGGCCCCGGCGTCGTAGACCGCGCCGGCAAAGCGGGTATCGTGATCGGCCAGCCCCGTGTTTTCCCGATACTCCTGCGCCAGGGCGGCCATCGCTTCGGCCTGGTCCTCTTCGCGCACATGGAGCAACACTTCCGGCCCGCGGCAGCCGCACGCGCCCCCCGCCTCCTTGACGATGCGGCACGGCAGACCTTTTGCGCGAAGACAGGCCTGTAAAGCCTTGACCTGCAAAACCGGCCCCCTGTGGACAACAATCACCGGCTCCAGAGGGCCGATCTCCGCCAGGCTGCCGGCACGTTGTTTCTGTCCGGCGAGCAGCGCCTCGCCGCCGACCAAGGCAACCCCGCAGTCGGCGCAGCTTTGCACTTCGGGACGATACTCGCCGCTGCACTGCGGACAATAGTTGTATTCGGGCTCGATGGCCATGGACAAGGTATGCAATTAAAGGATGTAGCGGCTCAAATCCTCGTTCTCGGAAATGTCGGCCAACTGGCGGCGGACATAATCGGCCGTGACCGTAAAGGTCAGATTCTCCCGGTCGGTGGCGTCAAAAGAGATTTCGTCGAGCACCCGCTCGATGATGGTGTGCAGGCGTCGGGCGCCGATATCCTCGGTCTTCTGGTTGACCTGCACCGCAATCCGCGCCATCTCCCTGATGGCCTCGTCCTCGAAAGCCAGCCGGACGTCTTCGGTGGCCAGCAGCGCCGTGTACTGCTTGATCAGGGCATTGTTCGGTTCGGTCAGGATGCGGAAAAACTCCTCTTCGCCTAGGGCATGCAAGTTGACCCGGATGGGAAAACGGCCCTGAAGCTCCGGCACCAGATCAGACGGCTTGCAGACGTGAAAGGCGCCGCTGGCGATAAACAGGATATGATCGGTCTTGACCGGGCCATACTTGGTGGACACCGTGGTGCCCTCGACAATGGGCAACAGATCCCGCTGCACCCCCTCGCGCGACACCTCCGGAGAACCGGAGCTGGCGCCGCCCCGCGAGGCGATTTTGTCAATCTCGTCCAAGAAGATGATCCCGGACTGCTCGGTGCGGCGGATGGCCTTCTCGGCAATGGATTCGGTATCCACCAGCCGTTCCGCCTCTTCCTTCTGGAGGAATTCCAAGGCCTCAGGCACCTTCATCTTTTTCGGCTGCTTTTTTTTGGGAAAAAATTTGGAAAAGGCCTCCTGGATGGAGTTC
>WRFD01000048.1 GCA_009778955.1 Desulfobulbus sp. | reverse complement strand
CCTCTTTTTGGAGGAATTTGACGGCGAAGTTTTGCGCCGTCAGATCATTCCCCAAAAATGGGGAGCGACGTTTCCTTAAAACTCAGGCGGGGTCTCCTTAAAACTGAGGCGTCAACCGGCGCAGTTTTGCGCCGCGTCGATGCTGTCGGCAATTCCGACATGATCGACCGTCTACATGGAAACCAGGAGATGAAAACCATGGCAAGACCGATTGAGCCGACACCCATTTTGCGGGGCGAGGATGCTGAGCGGTTCATTGCGGCCGCGAATAATCCGAAGCCGTTTGAGCCGCCAGAGGTGGACAATGCCGATACGCTTGAAGCTATCAAGCAAAGGCACTGGAGCGGGAACAGCATCCTCTTGCCGGGAATGGCCGTACTATGGTAAACGTTCTTGAATGACAGCGGATAACGGGCATGTCAAGAAATCGTCAAAATATCTTTTGCGGTTATATTTGGCGGTAGATCGGGTTTTTCTGATTTTTAAAATGAACAATTCCAGCGAGTTATGACGATTCCTTGCATTCCGTATGATCTTGATCTCTTCTTTCAATACCTCTTTGCCGGCCTCACATATGGCGCGATGTACGCCATAGTCGCCATCGGCTTCAACATCATATACAACACCACGGGCATCATCAACTTTGCCCAGGGCGAGTTTGTGATGCTGGGCGGCATGATCGCCATTTCGCTGATGACCTTCCTGCCGCTGGGCTATGCCATCGCGGCGGCGGTGCTGATCACCATGGCCATCGGTGCGGTCATCGAGATTCTGTTCATCCGCTGGCTGGAAAGCCCCTCGGTGCTGCGGATGATCATCATCACCATCGGCATCTCCATCCTGCTGCGGGAATCGGCCCTGCATATCTGGGGGGAATCGATCCGCAGCCTGCCTTATTTTTACGGCAACGAGGTCACCACCTTCAACCTGGGCAGCGTCCACATTTCACCACAGGTGGTGTGGGTGATCGCCGCCTGTGCGGTGATGATGGCCGGCTTGAGCCTGTTCTTCAAGGCCACGCCCATCGGCCGGGAGATGCGGGCCTGCGCGGCCAACCGCACTGCAGCCCTGCTCTGCGGCATCAACACCCGCAACATGGTGACCCTGTCGTTCATGCTCAGCGCCGGTATCGGCGCCCTGGCCGGCTGCGTGATGTCGCCCATTACCTATACCCAGTACGATTCCGGCACTTCGCTGGCGATCAAGGGTTTCACCGTGGCCATCCTGGGCGGTCTGGGCAATTCCCTGGCCGCAGTGGCGGCCGGGATCCTGCTGGGAATCATCGAGGCGTTCTCGGTTACAGTGGTGCCGCTCGCCTTCCAGGACGCCATCGCCATCGCCATCCTGTTGCTGATCCTCTTTGTCAGACCGTACGGGATCTTCGGCTCAAGCGAGGCGGCCCGCCTGAAGGATTTCTGATGCGCCTCCGGAAAAATCTCTCCCTGGCGGCGCTGTGCCTGGCGACGGTGGCCCTGCATCTGCTCACCGTGGCCACCGGGACCCAGTTCTACCTGACCCAGCTCACCATGGCCGCCTATTACGGCCTGGTGGTGATCGGGCTCGGGGTGCTCCTGGGCTATGCCGGCCAGATTTCCATCGGCCATGCCGGCTTTTTCGCCATCGGCGGCTATCTGGCCGCGGCCCTGACCACCCGCAATTTACTGCCGTTTCAAGAGGCGCCCCTGGTGCGGGCGCTGGACAGCCTCGGGCTGCTGGTCAACGGCCAGGACATCTACGGCGAGGCCCTGCTCACGGTGACGCCCTGGGTGGCCTGTGTGCTAGCGGTGACGGCGGCGGCGCTGGTGGCCTTGGTCATCGGGGTGCCAGTACTCAAGCTCAAGGGCCACTATCTGGCCATGGCCACCCTAGGTTTCGGCACCATCGTCTACCGGCTCTTGCTCGCCTCGCCTTATTTCGGTGAAGCGGACGGCATCGCCGAGGTGCCCGCCTTTACCCTGCTGCCCGATATGGGCGGCATCGGCCCGGTGGTGATCGGCGGTAGCGCCGACCAACGGGTGCTCAATTTCTATGTGGCCTGGAGCGTGCTCATTCTGGGAATGGCCCTGTTGCTCAACCTGATCGGCTCGCGGGTCGGTCGTGCCCTGCGCTCGCTGCACAGTTCGGAGGAGGCGGCCGAGGCTTCGGGGATCGCCACTGCCCGCTGCAAGCTCCAGGTCTTTGTCTTAAGCGCGGTCTATGCGGCCGTGGCTGGGGTGTTGCTCACCCATTTCAACGGCGGCATCGGCCCGAGCGAGGCCTCGGTGATGAAATCGGTGCGCTATGTCGCCCTGGTCGCGGTCGGCGGCATGACCAATCTCTGGGGCGCTCTGATCATGGGCGTGGGGCTGACCTTCCTCTCCCTGCGCGGCGTCTTCGGCGTGCATGACGACATGGTCTTCGGGACGATTCTGATCGCGGTCATGCTCTTTGCCCCGCAGGGCATCGTGGGCCTGCGCCTGAAGGAGCTGGCCCGCCGGCTGGTTTCGGGAGGGCGGCCATGAGCAGCGGCAATGACCGGGCCCTCGACGATTGCGAGCCCCTGCTGGCCTTGCACGGCGTGCATAAGCGGTTCGGCGGCCTGCATGCGGTCAACGACATCAGCTTTGCGGTGGCGACGGGCAGCATCAAGGCGGTCATCGGGCCCAACGGCGCCGGCAAGACCACTTTGTTCAACCTGATCGCCGGCAACCTACCGGTTTCCGCCGGCACCATCACCTTCCAAGGTCAGGAGATCCAAGGGAAGAAAACGCATGCCATCGTCCGTCTGGGCATGGCGCGGACCTTCCAGAACATCAAGCTGTTCCACGGCATGACTGCCTTAGAGTGCGTCATGGTCGGCCGGCATGTGCAAAGCCGTTGCGGATTTTTCGCCGGTCTGTTCAACCTGCCCTTTACCTGGAAGGAGGAACGGGCCAGCCGGGCGCGGGCCATGGAGCTGCTCGATTTTCTCCAGATCGCCGATCTGGCCCAGGTCGAGGCCACCAGTCTCGCCTTTGGCCAGCAGCGGGCGGTGGAGATGGCCAGGGCCCTGGCCGCCGAGCCGAAGCTGCTCCTGCTGGATGAACCGGCAGCCGGGCTGAACATCTACGAGACCGCTGAGGTGGCCCGGCTGATCACCACCATCAGGGATATGGGCGTCACCGTGCTGCTGGTCGAGCACGACATGTCGCTGGTCATGGACATTTCCGACGAGATCGTGGTCTTGAGTTTCGGCGCCAAACTGGCTGAGGACACGCCAGCCAATATCCAGCAGAACGCCGGGGTCATCAAAATTTACCTGGGAGAGGACGATGCGGGTTGACAACCAGCACCTTTCCCCTTTTTCCCAGCAAAGGGCGCCATGCTGAAGATCCGCAATCTCGATGCCGGCTACGGCAAACTCCGGGTGTTGAAGAATATCTCGCTCCATGTCAAGCCGGGCGAGATCGTGGCCATGATCGGCGCCAACGGCGCCGGCAAGACCACCTTGCTGCACACCGTAGCCGGGCTGATCCAGCCGATGCAGGGTGAGGTGAGGTTTCTCGGCCAGGCCACTAGCCGCGCCGCGATGGGACGGATCGTGGCCTCGGGCTGTGTGCTGGTGCCGGAGGGGCGCCAGGTCTTCGCCCCGATGTCAGTGGAGGAAAATCTGCTGCTGGGCGGCTTTACGCTCCAGAAGGAGCGAGGCCGAGCTGAGGTGATCAAGGAGCTGGAACGCCAGTACCAACTGTTTCCCATCCTGCGCGAGCGGCGGCGGCAACTGGCCGGGACCTTGTCCGGCGGCGAGCAGCAGATGCTGGCCATGGGCCGGGCCCTGATGTCGCGGCCGAAGCTGGTGATGATGGACGAGCCGTCCACCGGGCTGGCGCCGCTCATCGTTCGCGACATCTTCCAGATCATCCGCCGGCTGCACGCCGAGGGCAACACGGTGCTGTTGATCGAGCAGAACGCCAAGGCGGCCCTAGGGGTCGCCGACCGTGGCTATGTGCTTGAAGTGGGCAAGGTCATTCTCCAGGGGCCTGCCGCCGACCTGCTGGCCAACGCCGATGTGCAGCGGGCCTACCTGGGGCGGGAAAAGATTACGTAACTACGGGGTGCCGCTATCCTGTCAGACGAACCAAGGACAAAATACAGACCAATGTACTGGGAACCGGAACGAGAATGCATGGCCAGAGAGGATCTGGAGCAACTCCAGTTGGAGCGACTCCAGTCAACGCTGTATCGGGTGGGGACCCATGTCCCCTTCTATAAAAAGAAATTCGATCAGCTCAAATTCAACTACGACGGCATTCGGTCCTTAGACGACCTTCGGAGGCTGCCGTTCACCGAAAAGCAGGATCTGCGCGACAACTATCCCTATGGCCTGTTCGCTGTGCCTCTGCGTGACGTGGTCCGGTTGCATGCCTCTTCCGGCACATCGGGTCAGGCCACGGTGGTCGGCTACACCCGCAACGACATCAAGACCTGGTCGAGCCTGGTGGCCCGGGTGATCACCGCCGCCGGCGTCACCAAAAACGACGTCATCCAGATCGCCTTCGGCTACGGCCTGTTCACCGGCGGTTTCGGCCTCCATTACGGCGCCGAGTTGATCGGAACCTCGGTCATCCCCATTTCCGCAGGCAACACCAAGCGCCAAATCCAGATCATGCAGGATTTCAAGACCACGGCCCTGGTCTGCACCCCCTCCTACTCACTGATCCTGGCCGACACCATGATGGAGATGGGGATTAATCCCAACGGGCTGTCCCTGCGCTACGGCCTGTTCGGCGGTGAACCTTGGTCTGAGGGCATGCGCAAGGAAATCAATCAGAAACTGGGCATCATCGCCACCGACAACTATGGCCTGTCCGAAGTCATGGGGCCGGGGGTTTCCGGTGAGTGTTTGCAGTGCAACGGCCTGCACATCAACGAGGATCATTTCCTGCTCGAGGTGCTCGACCCTGTCACCTTGGAGCCGGTGCCCGATGGTGAGATCGGCGAGCTGGTGATCACCACTTTGACCAGGGAGGCCTTTCCCATGATCCGCTACCGGACCAGGGACCTGACCCGGTTCATCCCCGAGCCCTGCCCTTGCGGCCGGAACATGAAGCGGATGCAACGGGTGATGGGCCGTTCCGACGACATGCTGATCATCAAGGGCGTCAACGTGTTCCCCGTCCAGATCGAGAAGGTCTTGTTCGAGGTCGAGGGCGTTGAACCGCATTATCAGATCGTGGTCGAGCGGGAAAACCATGCCGACAAGATCACCGTGCTGGTGGAAGTGATGGAATCCATCTTCTTTGACCAGATGAAGAAGCAGCGCGAGGTGGTTGAGCGGATCAAGGGTCGGCTGGCCTCGGAACTTGGGATCGGGGTCGAGGTGAAGCTGGTCGAGGAAAAGACCCTGGAGCGGTCCGCAGGCAAGGCCAAACGGGTCATCGATAAAAGAAAGTTGTAGAAAATTCGCAGAATCACAGAAAGAAGTGGACACTGGACCAAAAAGAGTTATTAGCTACGGCAGTGTGCGCAATGAGGCGTCCGCTCCGTGCGCGGCATTGCGGCTGGAATTTCCGGCCTGCCTGCCGCAGCATTGCAGCCCATATTCTGGTGTTCCTGGCCGGTCAGACAAACCCTGCCGACCGTGAATACCTTTAGCCCTCAATCATTACCAAAGGAGATCTGTATGAAATGGTGCGTGTCTGGGCTGCTGGCCCTGCTGCTCATGGTGCGGCCGGCCCTTGCCGCCGATCAGGCTCAACCCGCCGAGTTGAAGACCAACGAGCAGAAATTGAGTTATGCCATGGGGTTGGATCTTGGCGAGTACTTCAAGGGCCTGGATGAACAATTCGACCTGGGAGTATTGCAGCAGGGGATCAATGACGGCTACAACGGCAACAAGCCGTTGCTGAGCCCCGAAGACGCGGCAGCCATTCAGCAGGATTTCGCCAAGCGACAGCAGGAAAAACAGCTCCAGAAGACGGTGGCTATGGCCCAGAAGAATCGTAAGGCCGCCGAGGAATTCCTCAAAGCAAACAAGGCCAAGGAAGGTGTGGTGGAGACCAAGTCGGGCCTGCAGTACAAGATCATCAAGAAAGGCGAGGGTCCCAAGCCGACCCCCGCCGATACCGTCAAGGTCCATTACAAGGGCACTCTGCTGGATGGCAAGGAATTCGACAGCTCCTACAAGCGCAACGAACCGGCCGTCTTCCAGGTCAACCAGGTCATCGCCGGCTGGCAGGAAGCGTTGCCGTTGCTGAACACCGGCGCCACCGCCGAATTGTACATCCCGCCGGATCTCGCCTATGGCGATCGAGGCGCCCCCCCCGGTGATCGAGCCTGGCTCCATGCTGGTGTTCCAGGTCGAACTGCTTGAGGTGCAGCCGGCTGCCAAGGAAAAGGAGAAGGGGAAGAAGTGATAATTTCCTTTGCAGCCGCAACGGCCGGTCATGCATTGCGGGCATAACGCAGGGGTGACCGACCGGGAACCGAACGATCCGAATCCTTGGCCGATGGTGGCAGGAGGCGAACCGTGGAAAAAAGCAAGAAGAAGGACAAATGCTGCGGCGGATACAAAAAGGCAAGCAATGTTCCGGTTGTCCTTTGAAAGACAAGGATAAGGAAAAGAAGAAAAAAAAGGATAAGAAAAAAGAAAAGTAAGAGAAGTAGAAGCTGTTGGTTTTGTCTTTTTTAGTCGATTGTGGAAAGCCGGGTGTCGCTATGCGATGTCCGGCTTTCCTGTTTCATGGGGAATGCGTGGGCTGAGGCTCCGATTCCTGTTCCAGGGTCGCCAGCAGACCCTCGAGGAGGACGAAGCGGCCCAAAGGGTGGACCCGGCAAGGAAAACTGGCGATAAACAGAGGATTGGCGCAGAGGCCGCCGGAGAGAAACAGTTCGTCCGGCTCGTGGGCAAAGCGGTGGGCGTTGAGGGCGATGCCGCGCACGAAGCGGGCCACTGCTTCGGTTTCGGAAACGCCGGCAATCACGGCGTCGAAGATGTGGCTCATGCCGAGCACACCGCAGGTGACTGAAAAGCCGGTTGCCGGGGTGGGGATGGCGGCGTAGTCGAGATGGTAATAGCTGGAGAGCAGCTCAATGGTGAACCCCATGGAGGCCCCACATTCGGCGTTCCAGCCCATGTCGGCCACGCGGCGGTCCTGGATGCGGACGAACTTGATGTCGCGGCTGCCGCAGTCGAGGAGGACGAAATGCGGTTGGTCGACCAAGCGGAGGCCGCCCCTGGCCAGGGCGGTCAGCTCGTTGATGCTGTGTAGGCTCCTGTGGGCAGCGTTGTGGCCGGTGGCCAGGTCGGCCCGGAAGGAGCGGTCCAGATCGCGGGTGGCGGCAATATGCGGGGTAGAGTCGCTACGCGTATCCAGGATTTTGCAGTAGGTGGTGCCGAAATCCGCCAGGAGCATCAGTCGTTGCCTCGTTGGTCGGGCTGGAGACCGGAGAGTTCGAGGAACGCCTCGATTTTGGCGCGGGTGGAGCTGCCGGCGGTGACGTCGCAATCCACGGCAATGGCGCGGGGGTGCTTGGCCGCCAAATGCTTGGCCAGAACCGACTTGGCGCAGAAGGACTGCGAGAAGAAAACGGTAGGGATGGCGGGGTTGAAATACCGCTCCATCTCCAGGTCGGCGGGAGTCTTGTTTTCCATGCACCGCGTCCATCCGAAGACATGGGTGGTGTCGGGAAAGGGCGCCAGCAGAGTAAAATCCCTGGGCGGCACCCCCCAAAAACCGCAGGTCGGCTGGCAGGCTTCCATGGGCGGGTAGGGCGCGGCTGATTGCACCCCCTTGGTGATGCGGAGAAATTTCTCGATCAGCGGCAGCCTGCTGGCGCACAGCGGATGGCCAAAGGAGCGGGTGTCCTGGTTGCGGGTGCGGAAGACCGGGACCGGCAGCATGTCGGCGAGCACCTCGGCCACGTGGAGCGCACAGTCGCATTTGCCCGGGCCAACGTCGATGTAGATTTGGTCCAACCGCAGGTGGAGGCAGTTGAGCGCCACAGTGCGAAGGATGGCGCAGTAGGCGCGGGGGATATGGGACGCGGTCTGGTCGATGGAGGCCCTCACTTGCGGTTCATCGAGATCGACAATCGTGTCGCCCGCCAGGTTGATGGACTCGATCACGACCAGGGGCGGCACGCCGACAATGCCGATCCGACTGGGCATCAGGTGTCCTCGCGCATAAGAAGGAATATCCCCAGGCAGCTGACCAGCAGGTGCACCGAGAACGCCGCCACCAAGGGCGCAAGATAACTGGCCTTGGCCAGAGATTGGAGGGTTGTGTACAGACCCCAGCTGATAAAGGCCATGCCGCAGCTCACCGGGATGGCCAGAGAGAGGTCCCGTCCCCATTTACGGTAGACCAGCAACAGGAGAGGCAAGCCGAGCAGCAGCAGGGGCAGACCTAGGAAGGTGTAGGAGATCCGGCCGTAAAACTCGGCCCAGGCCTTGTTGCGCGCCTCGTCGTCGGACCGATTGTGTCTGGTTTCCTGGTACAGCTCGGTAAGCGAGAGCTCCATGGACCGATAGGGCGGAACGAAAAACGCATCGGGTTGCTCGGGGAAGGTGAAACGTCGTTCCCGGAAGACTTCGGCGGCGAATCGTTCGTTGCCGATGGCCTTTTGAGCCTGGCCGTCATACAGTGTCCATATATCCTGGTTCCATACGGCGGTGGCCGAGGTGATCAGCGTCTGGGTCTGGTAGGCTTCATTCCAGGTCGTGTATGAGAAGTTGGCAAACACGTTCTTCTGGGGGTCGGGCCGGGCAAAGGAATAAAAGCCGTCCTGCCCACGGTAATAGTACCGACCGCTGCGGTAAATGCCCGAGGAGGTCCTGCCTTTGACTTCGCGGTTCCAGATGGAGTTGGTGGCGCTGACCGTGGTGGGAAGGACTGTTTGGGCCATGGCCAGAAACAGGACGATGCAGCTCAGGGCGGCGGCGATGATCGGCAGGGTGATTTTTTTTAGAGGGACGCCGCAGGCCTTCAGCGCGATCAGTTCGTTGCTGTGATTGAGCATGCCGAGGGTGACGACCCCAGCCAGCAGGATGCAAACCGGACTCATCATGTCGATGATGAAAGGGATGTTGAGCAGGAAGAACTTGGCTATCAGCCCGAAGGATTTCCCTTTTTCGACGAAATCATCGATTTTTTCAAAGAAATCGATCAGTAGATAGATGCTGATGAAGCTGGTCAGAATCAGGCCGAGGTTGCGGAAGAAATGGGCCAGGATGTAGCGGTGGAGCAGGATCATGCAACAATCAATCGTCGGTGGAGGATCGTCAAGGGCATGGGTGCGCCGGGCGGGTGCGGGCTGACTCTGCCAGTTCTGTAGTACTCTCTCGCCCCGTTTCCGTCAAGGGATACGCGGAGCGTTGACAGGCCCCGGCCAGCTTTGCATTCCGGAAAAACGGAGCTTGCGCTTCTTGGTGGCACTGTGTAAGTTGCAAATTCAGTATTTTCGTTTTTTTGCTCTCCGGGCAAGCTGCGTTGCAGCAGTTCTTAGCCGATGTTTTGCTCCTCTGCCGGGCAGCGTGGCCAACGTGTCCGTACTGCGTGGGGGCAGGCGCTGGTCGTTGTGCCGTTCGACCCTCTACTCGCTTCGAGACGGCAGTGTTTACTTATTGATCCTTGTCTATGCAGAAACGACTCGAAAAAATCGCGGATAACAATATAACCAGAAGCGCAAGCAAGAACTCGGCCATCGCCCGGCTCAACGGGCTGTGGGCGATCTTCGACCGCAACGACATAGTTCTGATCATCATCAACGCCGACCCCGACGCCATCGCCTCGGCCATGGCGCTCAAAAGGTTGCTCAGCTATCGGGTGCAAAGCGTCACCATCGGATATCCCAACGAAATTAGGCGGCTGAATAACCTGACCATGGTGGAGCGGCTGAAAATTCCCATCGAAAGGCTCCATACCTTGTCGATGAAGGATTATACCAAGAAGATCCTGCTCGACTCCCAGCCTAACCATTTGGCCTGTTTTGAAAAACTGACCTTCAACGCGGTGATCGACCATCACCCGGTCACCACTGGCTGGGATGCGGCCTTCATCGATATCCGCCCGGAATATGGCGCCGTGTCCTCGATGATGGTGGAGTATCTCCGCGCCGCCGGGATAAAGCCCTCGGTTTCCCTGGCCACGGCCCTGTTTTACGGTATCAAGGTCGATACCCAGAATTTCCAGAAGCAGAACATGCGGGTGGCCGACGGCATCTGTTTCCGCTATCTGTTCAACATCGCCAACCTCAACCTGGTGCGCAAGTTCGAGTTGACCGAGCTGCGCCGTTCTGAACTTCGCTATTTCCGCGTCGCCCTCAACGAGATCAAGGCGAGCAACCGCCGGGCCTATGTGCATCTGGGCAAGGTCAGCACGCCTGATATTCTGGTGATCATTGCCGATTTCTTCAATCGAGTCGAGGGGTTCGACTGGGTGATCATCTCCGGGATCCACGGGGAGAAACTGGTGGTGATTTTCAGGTGCGACGGCTACCGGAAAAACGCCGGCAAACTGGCCAAGACCACCTTCGGCCGGTTTGGTCCTGCGGGCGGCCATCGGGAGGCGGCCCGCGCCGAATCGCCCCTCAAGAACCTGCCGCTCAGGGAAAATCAGGAGTTCACCACCAAGACCCTGATTCGCCTGGTCACCCAGCACGTCAAATAAGCCTTCCGCCCCACGATCCTTTCTGCCCTCTGCCTAAAAGCCGCTTTTCCGAGTCCGAGCGAGATATTGCTTGCGCCTTGTCCGGAGTTGGGCATATTATGCAACACAGTTCAGTCTTTTGCCGGACGCTGGCGCGCAAGACCGTATTGCCGCAAAACTGGCGCCTTTCTCCTATGGACGGTGTTCTATGCAGAGACCCTCGACGTTGGCTATGATCTTGGCAGGCGGCCGTGTCGACGAGCTGGGAGTGTTGACGCATTATCGACCGAAATCCGCCGTTCCTTTTGGCGGTTTTGCCCGGGTCATCGATTTTCCCCTCTCCAATCTGCTCCATTCGGGCATTGAGCGGATCGCCATTCTCAGCCAGTACCGCTCCTATTCCCTGATCAATCACATCGGCACCGGTGCCGCCTGGGACATGATCGGCCGGAACCGCAGCATCTCCATCCTGCCGCCGTTCAAGGATTACGACAATCCCCACTGGTACAGGGGGTCCGCCGACGCGGTCTATCAGAATCTCGACTACATCAACTATTACGGTCCGTCGGTGATTCTCATTTTGTCGGGCGATCATGTCTATCAGATGGATTATCGCCGGATGATCCGCTACCACCATGAGCACGACGCCGACTTGACCGCAGCCTTCTTCGAAGTGGAGCCCGAGGCGGCCTCGCGGTTCGGCGTGGCCGAAATCGCCGACGACTCCGAAGATGGCGGCCGCATGCTCTCCTACGAGGAAAAGCCGGTCCAGCCCAAGGGCCGCTGGGCCTCGCTCACGGTTTTCTGTTTCCGGCCCGAGGTGTTGTCCCAGGTGCTGAAGAAGAACCAGCACGATACCTCCTATGAATTCGGGCGCGACATCATTCCCTTGATGATGCGAGAAAAATACAAGGTCCACGGGTACAAGTTCCGGGGATACTGGGGCTATACCCGCACCATTGACGAATACTGGCAGACCTCGATGGATCTTTTGGGGGAAAATCCCAAGATTGATCTCGAGGCATGGGGTATCCGCACCAACCTGGCGCATCGCAGGATTGCCGACCGGCAGCCGGTGAAGATCGGTCCGCGCGGCAACCTGGACAATTCCATGGCCTACAACGGCTGCATCATCGAAGGCACGGTGCGCAATTCCATCCTGTTTCCGGGGGTGCGGGTCATGGCCGGGGCTGAGATCAACGATTCCATCCTGTTTTTCGATAACATCGTCCATGAAGGGGTGCACCTCAACCGGGTGGTCAGCGACGTCAATACGGTCTACAGCCGCAACGTCCAAGTGGGCGCGCCTGTGTGCGAAAAGCCGATCAGGGTGAGTGTGATCGGGTGGAACAATACGGTGCCGGAGGGCCTGCACATCGGCTGCGGCTGCCGGGTGGCTCCGCGGATCGCGCCGGAAAAATGGCCCAAAACCAAGCTGGAAGACGGGGAGGAACTGCAATGAGAGAAAGCGGTGATGCCTTGGTGCTTCTGCTGGCCGGCGGTATAGGCAGCCGGTTGAATCTTTTGGTCGGGCACCGGGCCAAACCGGCGGTGCCGTACGGCGGGATTTATCGGATCATCGATTTCAGCCTGTCCAACGTCATGAATTCCGGCCTGACCAGAGTAGGTATACTGACCCAATACAAGCCGCTTTCCCTGATGGCCCACATCGGCGACGGCGCGGCCTGGGATTTTACCGGCCGAACCCGGGGCATCAAGATCCTGCCGCCCCGGACCGGCGAGCAGGATTCCGACTGGTACAAGGGTACGGCGGACGCCATCCGTCAGAATATCGATTTCATCCTGGCCAACCCCAGCGAGCAGGTGGTGGTGCTTTCCGGCGACCATATCTACCGGATGGACTTTGCCGCCATGCTCTCCTATCACCAGTATAAAAAGGCGGACATCACCATCGGCATGATGGTGGTGCCCAAAAGCGAGATTCATCAGTTCGGCGCCGGCATCATCGACAACGAGAACCGGATTGTCGACTGGGAAGAGAAACCCCAGGTGCCGAGGACCAATCTCGCCTCCATGGGTATTTATATCTTCGATACCAAATATCTGCTGCGCACCCTGGCGCAAAACCGCACCGAGGTGGACTTTGGCATGCATATCATCCCGCGGGCCATAAATGAAGACCGGGTGTATGCTTACCCCTTCTACGGGTACTGGCGGGATGTGGGCACCATTCAGTCCTATTGGGAAACCAATATGGATATCATCCGCGAAAATTCCGGCATCCAGCCGGAAGAATGGGAGATCCGGCCCAATCCAGAATGTACGGGCTGCTCCAACGACCGGCCACCGGTCAGATTCCAGCATGGCTGCAAGGTGGCTTCGTCGTTGATTTCCTCGGGATGTGTGATCGAAGGCACGGTGATCAATTCGGTGCTGTCACCTGGCGTGTGGGTGCAGAAAGGGGCAGTGGTTTCCAATTCGGTGATCTTTGCCGACTGCGTGATCGAGGAGAACGCAGTGGTCGACCTGGCGATTCTCGATAAACGGGTGCAGGTCGGCGCCGGGACAGTGATCGGCTACGGCGAAAACATGACCCAAGCCAACAAGGAATATCCTAAGCATCTCTACACCGGTATCTCCCTGGTGGGGCAAGAGGCGAAAATCCCCGCTGGCGCGAAAATCGGTCGCAATTGCATTGTCCGCTTCGGCTATGACGACGCCTCCTTCGGAGATGGCAATGTGCTGCCGGACGGCCAGTCGGCCTGATCAGGCCGGGAAGAATTGCTTGCGCGGTCGTGGTGAAACGGGTATTTTCTCCGGCCGATAACCAACTGGCCGCCTACCTGCCGTCTTATTCGAAATCCTGCACAATGCTCCAGTAGCTCAGGTGGATAGAGCACAGGATTCCTAATCCTGGTGCCGCAGGTTCGAGTCCTGCCTGGAGCACCAATAAAAACAAGGGGATAACCGGTATTTTCAACTGGTTATCCCCTT
>WRFD01000047.1 GCA_009778955.1 Desulfobulbus sp. | reverse complement strand
CTCCTCGGCCTGGGCACAGCAGGAACGCGGAAAAAGCGCGGCAATGTCGCTATGGAGCAGGCGATCCCGGTTCTTGGAATACGCCGAATGACGCCAGATCGTCTCGTCCATGGAAAATCCCGCGAACCAGCGGGAAAGAAGATTGTCATCCAGTTGCGCAACCAGCATCCGTTCGCTGCGGATCGTATGCAAAATTTGCAGCAACTGGGATCGAAGCAACTGCTCCGGTGGAATTGAGGGCCGGGAAGTCTTGGCGTAGAGTTCGCGGAAGACGGGTGAAAGCTTCTTCAATGCCGTATCCGCCCTGGTGCGGATTGGGCGCAAGGGGGATGATTCTGGGGTGCTCGGGAATCAGGAGAAAGAGAGCTGTGCTCTTCTGCTGTTGCATGTCACAACCACGCGCATGATCTTCATGGCTATGTCATGATAGGTGTTGCTGCAATTGCGAGTTTTTCAACAGCCTGATAGTCAAGTTCACTTTTCAACCAAATTTTGCAACTAGCCGAAAAAATAGAGAAGGTTCAGAGGCTGCGGCGGGATATTTCGAACATGATCACCGCCGCCGCCACCGAAGCATTGAGCGAGTCGAAGGCGGCCCGCATGGGGATGGTCACCAGGAGGTCGCACTGTTGGCGCACCAGCGGTCTGAGCCCCTTGCCCTCGCTGCCGATCACCAGACAGATCGGGCCGGAGAAATCAGTGGCATAGATCGGGACCGCATCGGGCTCCGCCACCGCGCCATAGACCCAGAATCCGCGTGTTTTTAGTCTGTTGAGCGCATCGCTCAGATTGACGACCTGGCAGAGGGAGAGGTGGGCCACCGCGCCAGCGGAAGTGCGGGCAACGGTGCTGGTCACCGGTACGCTCCGATCCTTGGTCAGGATGACATGATGGAAACCGGCGGCCAGGGCGGAGCGCAGGATGGAGCCGAGATTGCGGGGATCCTGGATGGAGTCGAGCGCCAGCAGCCTGGGCGTCGGCGCAGCCCCGGCGATCCGGTCCAGCAGCTCCTCAAGCGACAACAGCCGCGCCGCGCTCAGCCGAGCCACTACTCCCTGATGGCGGCAGTCGCGCCCGACCCGCATCCTGTCGGTCTCGACAAAACGGACCGCAATGCCGCGCTCCTTGGCGATCTCGATAATTTCCTGGAGACGCGCCCCCCCCTTGCCCCGCTCGACCAGGAGTTCGCTGATGGTCGCGGCCTGTTGCGCCAATGCTTCCCGAACCGTGTTGATTCCCCAGATCAGGTCGCTGTCCGAAACCTGCGCCGCCGGGGTTTCATCCGCTGTTTTTCCCTTTCCACCCCTGCCCGCCATCACCCACTCCGGATCACCCGCTGTCCATCCGGCAGCCGGCGTTGGCGGCAGCGCTCTGCAACAATGATGCTGCGCAGATTTTCCACCGCCTGATCAAGCTGATCGTTCACAATCAGGTAATCGTATGTTCCCGAGCATGCCAGCTCCTTGCGGGCATTGTTGAGGCGGAGAGCGATGGATGCCTCGCTTTCGGTTCCGCGGCCGCGCAAACGCCGTTCCAATTCAGCCAGCGACGGCGGGGCGATGAAAATGGTCACCGGTTCGGCCTGCTGGCGCACCTGGGCGGCTCCCTGGACATCAATATCGAGCACCACGTCATGACCGGCGCCTTGATGACGTTCGACCTCCTCGACACTGGTCCCGTACATATTGCCGTGCACCTCGGCCCATTCCAGAAAACCGGTAGGCTGCCTGTTGCGGATGGCCGAAAATACCTCGGTCTCGACAAAATGGTAATGCACCCTGTCGATTTCGCCGGGCCGAGGCTTACGGGTGGTATGCGAGACGGAGAAGACCAATCCAGGCAAATCGCGCATAACCTGTTTGAGAATGGTGGTCTTGCCGCAGCCAGAGGGCGCAGACACCACCAGCAGCAGCCCGGCCGCCATCATTTCCCCTCGCTCTGGGCTTTGATCAGCGCCAGATCCGGGTGACGGAACTCCTGCTCCAGGGCCACCAAGCGCTGGTGAATGGTTTCCGGCTGCACCGAGGAGAGAATCAGGTGCCCGGAATCGAGGATCAGGATCGCCCTGGTCCGGCGCCCTTCGGTCACATCAATCAGCTTTTTTTCCTGCTTGGCATCTTCCTTCAACTTCCTGATGGGCGAAGAACCCGGATTGACCACGGCGAGAATCCGGCTGACCTTGACGGCATTGCCAAAGCCGATATTGACGAGTCTGTTTTCCATAGATCACTGCGATAGATCACTGCGGGAAAAAAAGCGGGCGATTGCAGCCTAAGCGCTACTCGATGTTCTGCACCTGTTCGCGCAGCTTTTCGATTTCATTCTTCATTTCAACGCCAAGGTGGGCAATGGCGGCATTGGCGATTTTAGAGGAGAGGGTGTTGACCTCGCGCAGGAATTCCTGAAGGAGAAAATCAAGCCGGCGGCCGACCGGCTCATCGCTGGCAAGAAAGGCGCGAAATTGGACCATGTGGCTGTCTATCCGGGTGATTTCCTCGGTGATGTCGCTTTTGTCGGCCATGATCGCCATTTCCTGGGACAGTCGGATCGGGTCGAGGTCGATCCCTTCCAGCAGTTTGCCGATCCTAGCCTTCAGCTCGTTCTGGCGTTGCTGTTGCAGTTCGGGGATGGCGCGGTCGATCTGTCGCACAATCGCCTCGAATTTGGCCAGACGCTCCAGAAGATCCTGACGCAGGGCCTGCCCTTCCTTCTCGCGCATGAGGTCGCAATCTTTTAGGGCCGTCTCCAGCGCGGCCGCAAGCAGCAGCCACTCGGCATCCATGTCCGGCCGCTGTTCCTCCAGGCTGATGACATCGCGCAGAGTCAGCATGTCGCGCAAGGTCACAGGCCCCGTGACGTCAAATTCCTCCAATAGCTGCTGGAGACAACGGCGGTATTGGTGGGCCACCGGCCCGTTGACCGTCAACTGGGGTTCAACCGTGGCCGTTCCCAGCAGGCTGAAGGTGATATCAACCCTACCCCGATCGAGCACGGCCGCCACCTTCTTTTTCACCGGCTCCTCAAAAAGGGCGAATGCCCGGGGCAGAATGACCCGCTGGTCGAGAAACCGGTGGTTCACTGTCCTGATCTCAGCGACCCAGGCCCTGCCCTCAGCCGAGGCTTCGCCGCGGCCAAATCCTGTCATGCTTCGCGGTCGCATCCTGGTCCCACCCGCTGGTTGTAGCTGGAAAATATTGAAAAATATCAGAGCTGCGCCACAGTCATAGCCGCGCGCAATTCATTGGCGGTCACGCAGGCGGTGCCTATCTTGCCGACCACGATTCCGGCCGCATGGTTGGCAAGCACAGCCGCCTCGCGGATGGAACATCCCGCGGCAAGCCCGAGCGCCAAGGTGGCGACGACGGTATCGCCAGCCCCGGTGACGTCATAGACCTCTTTGGCCGTGGTCGGGATGGTGACCAATTCGTCATCGCCCTGCAGCAAGGCCATGCCGGCCTCTCCCCTGGTGATCAGCACCGCCTTGCAGCCGATGTCGTCCCGGATCTGGCGCGCCGCAGCCATCAGGCTCTGCTCATCCTCGATCTTGAGGCCGGCGATCTGCATGGCCTCGTGATGGTTGGGAGTGATCACGGTGGCGCCGACAAAACGATGTATATTGGAAGGCTTGGGATCAACGATCAGCGGCAGTGGCCGATGTTCGCGACTGCGGACCGTGTACAACAGTTGATGAAGCCTGACCATCAACTGCTCGCTGGCCATCCCCTTGGCGTAATCCGACACCACCACCGCGTCAAAGGTGTGAAGGTGACGTTCAAGATACTGCAAGAGCGTTTCCAGCGAATGCCGGGAAGGACCTCCAGTCTGTTCGCGGTCAAAACGGACGATCTGCTGGCCTTGGGCCACCACTCGGGTTTTGACGGTGGTCGGGCGCATGCCGACCACCAGCCCTTCGGCCGCCCCCCCCAGCTGTTCGACCAGATGGACCACCTTTTTGCCCATGGCATCGTCGCCGACAATCCCGCACAAGGCACCTTTGCCCCCGAGAGAAATGATATTTCTCAGGACGTTGGCAGCCCCACCCAGCAGGAAGTCTTCGCGCTGGACATTGACAACCGGCACCGGCGCCTCGGGAGAGATCCGGCTGGCTGTCCCCCAAAGGAAATGGTCGATGATGATATCGCCGATGACCAGAACCCGGACATCGGCGCACCGGGCAAGCTGCTCATCAAGAAGTTGATCAGCCATGGCGCCAGATCGAATAATTTCGATGGATTACTTCATCACCTTATTCAACTCGGTGATGACCGTGTTCGATATATCGACCGCGTCGGTGGCATACAGGACCACATTGCGGGGCAGCACGATTGCATAGCCGTTATCAGCGGCGAGCTTGGCCACCACTTCTTCCAATTTCTTGATCACGGGGTTAACCTGCTGTTCCCGCAGCTTCCTCAGCTCTTCATTGGCACTGTCTTGCTTCTCAGCCAATTCCTGACGCTTTTTCTGAAACGTGGCTGCTTTTTCCCGTTTGACGCTATCGCTCCAGGCGGCCCCTTTTTTCTCACTTTCCTTCTGCATTTCAATGAGGGCATTCTGATCGTTTTTGAGAGACGCCTGCAACGAATCCATCTTCTGCTTGATCACGCCTTCCGCTTTCTTGCCGGCAGAGGAGGTGGACAGCACCTGTTTCATATCAATAACTGCAATTTTCGTATCCGCTGCCAGCGCCTGACCATTACCAACAACCAAGGCAGTTATAAACAGACCACCAATACAGCCAGCCACTGTTTTTACGATATTCACTCTGCACACTCCTTATTTAAATCATTTTAAGTTTTCCACCGGCATTTTCCTTTTCAATCAAGGAAATGACGGGCTAAAAAGCAAAAACCGGGGCAGGGCATCTCCCTGACCCGGTCGTTTCTCCATCACTTGTTCATGTCGTTATTTTACAATAACAAAATCATCCCGACGATTCTGGGCATACGATATTTCATCGTGACCGAACAACAGCAATTTTTCCTCGCCAAAACTGATCGTGGTCAAACGGTTCGCCTTGACTCCGAGATTTATGAGATACGCTTTGGCACTCTGGGCCCGACGTTCACCGAGGGCGAGGTTGTATTCCTGGGTGCCCCGAGGATCGCAATTACCCTCGATCCTGATATTGACCTCTGGGTTTTTCTTTAGAAAATTAGCATTAGTTTCAATACGTTGCACCTGATCGCCGACAATCTTGGAACTGTCAAATTCGAAATAAACCGGCAACATCGGGGCGGAGGTTCTACCCTCCATTATACCGGTGTCCGGTGATTCCAGCGATTCCGTCGCTCCGGCTCCTTCTGTCCCTCCCCCTTGCTGCGCCGCAGTTTCTGACTTTTTGCTGCAGCCGGTCAGCCCCAAGCCCAAAATCAGCACACCTAATGCGGCCCAGTGAAACAACTTGTTACTGCTCATCTCTCCCTCCCATACGGTGAAAAATTATAAAATATACCGAAAAGAATTTACTGTGTCGCCAGAGAAATACAACAATTTTTTTCCCAAAAAATGAATTTCCTTGCAAAAGAACACCGGCTTATCTAAAGTCTTTCCGCTTTATTACTCCGGCGATTAAAGGACCAAACATTTTTCAGCCAAACGTCAGGCAACTTGCCGTTTTTGCACGGATTAGTCACAGCATACCTGGCGATGGTTCAATTATCTTATCCGCCAGAATAATAATCGTACTGTTTTTTTCGTTTATTTGGCCTAAAAATAAAAAAATACTCTCCCATGAATACTCCTCCCTCGGACTTCCCTGTCCGCATAGAGCAGTTGATCTGCGCCAACCGTTTCGGCACATTTTTTGGCGTTTCCCAGCAGGTTTTCGACCGGGTCTGGAACCAACTGACCAGCCCGGACGGTGAATCCATCGCCTATGTTTCCATGGAAATCGGCGCCGATCCCGATGTGTTCCATCCGGTCCAAGATCGGCTGGAACGCGACAGGATCAGGGAACATGCCAATCCGCAGCTCGACAGACTCATACAGAAATACCTCCATGGTCCCCGCAAGATACCCAATTACAGCGGCGGCCTGGGAGTGCTTGCCGGCGACACCCTCAAAAGTTTTGCCGACCTGCATGTTCCGGTCCTGGCCATCAGCCTGCTCTATCGGGAAGGGTATTTTTCCCAGATCGTTGATTCCAAGGTCGGACAAATCGATCACGCCACCCGCTGGACTCCAGAGGCAACCCCTTCGCTGTTCCAGCTCCGGAACCCGGAGGCCCCCGAGGGACCCCTGGTCATCGAAATTCCTTTCTACAACGGACAGCTCCAACCCACCGTGGTCAGGGCGCATGTCTGGATGAAGCTGGAAATCTCCGGACAACTCGACTCGTTTGTTCCCGAATTTCTGATTGATTACAGCCTGCCCGACGCGCCGGCCTGGGTCATGGAGTCTGCCCATCAGCTTTACAACGCCAAATCAGCCATCATCAAGGCCAACCAACGGCGCATGCTTGGCTCCGCCATTCTGCCTTTACTCGACGTGCTCGGCTACACGTCACGCACCATCCATCTCAACGAGCAACACGGCATTACCGTTACCCTGCACCTCATTCTCCAGGAATTGCGCGACACCTTCGGCGACATCCTCCTCGATCAGATCGCCGACGCCGACATTCTCGCGGCGGCGAAACGGGTCTCGCGCAAGATAGTCTACACTATCCACACGCCAGTGAAGGCCGGGCACGACCGTTTTTCCAGAGAGCTCTATTCCTCGATCAGCCACAATACCTTTCAGCGGACTCTCAACCTCCTCGCCCATGACGACGAAATCAGCCACGAGTACAACTTCACCGCCATGGCCATGCGGATCAACCGGGCCATCAACAGCGTCAGCCGGCTGCACCGCGATGTCACAAAAAAACAGTTCCCCGCCTTTGCCGACAAAATCAAGGCGATCACCAACGGGGTCCATCACCTGACCTGGATCAGCGAACAACGGGCCGCCTGTTTCAGCCGGACGCCCTCTCTGCGCGCCTGGCGCACCGATCCCAGCTGCTTTGGCACCCTCGCCGACCACCAAAATGCGACCACACTGGCTCCCATGTTCAAGGAAGCCTGGCGCACGGACAACCAGCAGCTGATCAACTACGTCAACACCATGCTCAAGCGCCACCGCGAGCAAATGATCGAGACCTGGATCGACCCGCCCAACCATCTTTCCAGCCTCCCCGAGACCGAATGGCTCCAGCCGGGGGTGTTCACCATCGGTTTTGCCCGCAGATTCTCCACCTACAAGCGGGCCGATCTGATTTTCGACGACATCGACCGGCTTTCCGATATCCTCATCGCCCTCAACCGGCCAATCAATTTTCTCTTTGCGGGCAAGGCGCACCCTGCCGACGAGCCGGGCAAATCGGTTCTGAAACTGATTCTCGACAATCAGGAAGAGCTCTATCACCGCAGCAAGGGCTTGGGCAAGCTGGTCTTCATTCCCGGCTACGACATGCTGCTTGCCAAGCTGATGGTCAGCGGCGTGCATGCCTGGCTCAATAGCCCCAAACGGCCGCTCGAGGCAAGCGGCACCAGCGGCATGAAGGCAGCGATGAACGGTGTGCCGAATATCAGCATCATGGACGGCTGGTGGGTCGAGGGGTATCACGACGGGCAAACGGGTTGGAAGTTCGGATACGAAGGTCCGGTCGAGGAAGCCGACCTGAGCGAAGCGCCCGACACTCTGTTGTACACCGAGGATGCCGCGGCGTTGTACCAGGTTCTGCCCTCAATTCTTGAATCGTTTTACGACCGCCCGGAATCCTATCTGGAGTGTGCGCTGAACAATCTTCGGCTCAATATTCCCATTTTTAACACCCATCGCATGGCTGCCGAGTATGTCGCCCAGTACGGCCTGCGACTGTCGCAGGACCAGGAGGAATCAATCGGCCATTTCCGCCGCTTGTATCTGAGCGAGGAAAGCGGCTCGCTCAAATAGGTCCTTCTGGCGACAGGCAATTGATTGCACCGGCTTCTCTGCGGTAAAGATTCGAGAACTTTTTCCCGAACAAAAGCAGTGCTTATCACAGTGAGGTGCAGTATAAAAAGCTTCATCCCTTCGCATTGCCTCGCGAGGAAGGCTGACGAGGCGGGCACGGGCATCTGTTCGCCGGCAAAACTAGATAGGTAATTGTGCGTACACAACCGCTGCCTCGAACATTCCTTCCAGACGATTTGAATGTGTTTTTGATAGATCACCAAGGAGAACGCATGGCTCGACACATCAATCCCAGCAATTCCACCAATAAAACCATTGACGCCATTGATCGGAAAAGGGAGCGGGAGCGCCATTTCATGCTCAAGAAGTCGCGGGAAATGGCTGCCGAACTGGCGGTTTCCTTGGTGCAGCGGCTCCTGGACCTGCATATCATCGAGACCAATTCCGTCCACGCCATCCAGGAGGTCTTTGCCAGGCAATTGCAACAGTTGGGCGATCTGGAAGAATTCGACATGCAGTTCAAGATCGCTCCGGTCAGGAACCTGACCCCGGACCCCAACGTCATCAGCCTCTACCTGACCCAATACGTCGTCGAAGATTTGATCGATCACCCCAACATTCAGGATGTCTTCGGCGACGACCTGGAAATATACCGTGCCCTGGATTCGGTACTCTCCCGTATCCGCCCGCAGTGATCATGCACCAACATGACGGGTGCTCGCCCCACAACCGTTCCTGCCCTTGTCTTTGCCGCCAGCACGGGAGAAATCCTCGATTACTCTGGCTTGTCCATGGCCGGCAATGCTGCCGGCCGGATAAGCGCCCCCGAACCAGATGACCTGATCGAACTGCCGCCGGGCAGCGAACTGTTCGCCTTGCCGGCCCGTCGGCCCATCGGAATTGAACCGGAAAGTGGGGAACCAGCCCTCCTCGACGCCAATCCGTATCAGCCCGACGAACCTATTCAAGCGGTGGCGGCCTTCATGGCGCCCGCCCACACCGCCATCTTATCAGCGGCCTACCAGACCGACGCAGCCGGCGCTCCGCTCCTGCCGCTCTTCGCCTACACGGCGGTCGGCTGGGCCGGCGGTAAATTCTGGGTGGCCGGATTCCGCAGCGACAGCGATTGCCGCCAGGATGCCGATCAATTCAACCAGCGTCTGCTCAACCAACGCACCCGCAAGCACCTCAACCGGCATAAGAACAACCGCCTGATCCAACATCTCGGCAAATGCTGCCTCACCTACGGATGTCCCGCCGCCCGCAATTATTTCCTCGGACGCTGGGAAGCGCCGCTGCCCTGCTCCCCATCGTGCAACGCCGCTTGCGTGGGCTGCATATCCCTGCAACCTTCGGGCTGCTGCCCCTCAACCCAGGACCGCATCGTCTTTATCCCCACAGAGAAGGAGATTGCCGAGGTGGCTGTTCCGCACCTTGAAGCCGCGCCCAAGGCCGTGGTCAGCTTTGGCCAGGGATGCGAGGGAGAACCGCTGCTTCAGGCCAAGCTGATCGAAAACAGCATCAGGCTCATCCGTTCCCGCACCAACCGCGGCACCATCAACCTCAACACCAACGGCAGCCTGCCCGATGCGGTGGAGCGACTGGCCCGCGCCGGACTGGATTCAATCCGCATCTCCCTCAACAGCGCCCAGCCCGAGCACCACCGGCTCTATTACCGGCCCAAGAACTTTAATCTGGCCGCTGTCTGCCGATCGATCACAGCCATGAAACGGCACGGCCGCCATGTCTCCCTCAACTATTTCATCCTGCCCGGCTGCACTGACGATCCGGCCGAATTTGCCGCCCTGTTCGAGCTGATCGCCGAATACCGCCCGGATTTTATCCAGTTGCGCAACCTGAACATGGACCCGGAACACTACCTGCGGGTGATTGACCACCGGGGCGATGCGCCGCCTTTGGGGATCAGGAATTGGCTGGGGCAGCTCAAGAAAAAATTTCCGGACCTTAAGTTTGGGTACTACAATCCGCCCCTGAGGTGAAGAGGGAAAAGGCGATCAATCTTGTTGCGGGCGACCGGAATCGTTAAGCGCGAAAAAAGCCGTGGCATGGCGCCATGCCTCATCAATGGATTCGCTCGCTTGCACCTTGACGGCCAGATGATGGCCAAAAAAATAGTTCGTGGCGAAATAATGGGTGAATTCCTTGAGCCGCCCCAGCCGCCGTTCGGGCTGGAATCGCTCGTTCAACGACTCCACAAATGTTGCATACAACCGGGGCAGCCGAATATCGGGTTCCGGCATCTCCACCCCGTAAACCTCGCGGGCAATGCGGGCGAAAATCCACGGCTTCCGCGCCGCAGCCCTGCCGATCATCAGCCCGTCGGCGCCTGTCGCCTTCAGGCAGGCTCGAGCGCTGTCCACCGAGTCGATGGAGCCGTTGGCAATCACCGGAATGCGCACCCATTGTTTGACTTTTGCCACCCAGTCCCATCTTGCCGGGCGAGCGAACGGTTCGCCTCGCAGCCGGGCGTGCACAGTCAGCATGTCGAGGCCTTCGTCGGCAAGCATCCGGCAAAAATCCCGCAATGCGCCCTCATCCAGCGTTTCGCCGAGCCTTATTTTAGCCGAAAGCGGCAGCGAGGTCCGTCTGCGTGCTTGGGCGATTATCCGTCTGACCCTCGCTGGATCGTCCATCAGGCTGCTGCCGCCGCCTGCCCTGCGAACCTGAGGGGCCGGACAGCCGAGATTGAGATCGACGGCATCCGCCTGAAAACGATGGAGCGCCTCGAACGCCTTCGGGATGATCTTGTCGTCGGCCAGGAGGAGTTGATAGGACAGGGGTGATTCCTGCGCGGTTCGCGCAAGATAGGGAGAAGAGTCCTGCCGTTCCGCAGGCAGGCGTGCCGCTGCCAGCATTTCCGTACTGAGCAAACCGACCCCGCCAAACTGGAGAATGGTGGTCCGCAGAACCGAGTGGGTCAAGCCCGCCATGGGCGCCAGCAGGAGTGGCGGCCATACCTCAATGGTTCCTAAGCGCATCTACTCATACCGTTCCGCATTTTTTCACAGTCTCTCGCCAAGTTCAAGCTTGACATCGAACGAGCGGCCATGGTAGAGATTGAGAATCATTATCTATCGGCCCCCTCAATTTTCATCGACAGAGCATAGAATGAACGCGCCAATATCGACATTCCGGCTGACAACCCAGCGGCAGATCATCCTCGAAGAATTATCGAAAGTTACAACCCATCCAACCGCCAGCGAACTGTACGACATGGTCCGCAAGAGGTTGCCCCGCATAGGTTTGGGTACGGTCTACCGCAACCTTGAGTTGATGGCCGAACATGGCATGATCCATAAAATTGAAGTTGGCGGCACGCAGAAGCGCTTTGACGCCATCACTGACAGCCATTACCACATTCGCTGCTCAACATGCGGCAAAGTCGATGACATCAACGTGCCGGTCACCAATGAGCTGGTTGCCCAGGCCACCGATTCGTCTTCCTATCATATCTTGGGCCACCAGGTGGAGTTTACCGGCATCTGCGGCAATTGCCAAAAACAGCCGCGTCTGCAATAGCCCCAACTCGACCTGCTTCTTCCGCAAAAAAACACAAAGGGCGGCTCGCTGCCGCGAGCCGCCCTTTGTGTTTCAGCAGCTTTTTTTCAGGAAAAAGTAACCCGGCAAAACCGTCGCTTGCCGACCTTGAGGAGCACCGTTCCTTTGGTCGGGATAACCGCGTTGTGGTCTTCCACCCGAGCGCCGTCCAGCGACACCGCATGCTGCTGGATCATGCGGCGGCCATCCGAGGTCGATTTCACCAATCCGGCATCGAGCAGGAGTTTGGGCAGCCAAATCTCGTCTTCTGTCGAGACAAGGCGCACTTCCTCAATCTCGTCAGGCAGTTCATGGCGGGCAAAGACCTGCTCGAACGTCTGCTCCGCTTCGTCCGCTGCCGCCGGGCTGTGAAACCGGGCAACCATCTCTTTTGCCAGCCGCACCTTAACCGACTTGGGGTGAAGCTGGCCGCGGTCGATTTGCTCCCGCAGGATCGCAATCTCCGCCATCGGCAGATCGCTGAGCAACTCGTAATAGCGAAACATCAGGTGGTCGCTGATCGACATGATCTTACCAAAAATACTGTCCGGAGGTTCGGATATGCCGATGTAGTTGCCGAGCGATTTGCTCATCTTGTTGACGCCGTCCAGTCCCTCCAGGAGCGGCATGGTGAGCACAACCTGCGGCTCCTGCGCCCGGCTGCGCTGAAGATCGCGGCCCATCAGCAGATTGAACAACTGATCGGTGCCTCCCAGCTCGACATCGGCCTTCATGGCCACCGAATCGTATCCCTGGATCAGGGGGTATAGAAACTCGTGGATCGAAATCGGACGATTCGCCTCGAATCGCTTCTTGAAGTCGTCCCGCTCCAGCATCCTGGCCACGGTCAATTCCGAGGCCAGGCGGATCATGTCATAGGAGGTCAGTTTGCCAAGCCAGGTCGAGTTGAAGACCACCGTGGTCTTGTCCGGATCGAGAATCTTGAATACCTGCTCCTTGTAGGTTTCGGCATTGCGTTTGATATCCTCCGGGGTCAGCGGCGGCCGGGTGTCGGACTTGCCGGTGGGATCACCGATCAGGCCGGTGAAATCGCCGATGAGGAAGTGGACCTTGTGCCCGAGCATCTGGAAATGGCGCAGTTTCTGAATCAGCACCGTATGGCCGAGATGCAGGTCAGGGGCGGTGGGATCAAACCCGGCCTTGATGGTCAAGGGCACGCCGGTCTCAAGCGACCGGGCAAGCTTCTTGACCAGGTCCTCCCTAGAATGAAAATCCACTGCGCCCCTTTCGATCAGGGCAATCTGCTCTTCAACCGGCTTCATCATACCCCCTACTTGGCGTATTCCACTGCTCTGGTTTCACGGATGACCGTGACCCGGATCTGGCCCGGATAGGTCAATTGTTCTTCGATGGCCTTAGCGATGTCACGGCTGAGCAAGGTGGTCTCCTCGTCACGCACCTTCTGGCTGTCCACTATGATCCGCAGATCGCGACCGGCCTGGATAGCGTACGATTTTTCGACCCCATTGAAGCCATTGGCGATATTTTCCAGATCCTCCAGTCTCTTGACATAGCTTTGCAGCATCTCTTTGCGTGCCCCCGGCCGGGCGCCGGAAAGGGCGTCCGCCGATTGCACCAGCACATCCAACACGCTTTTGGGCGGCTGATCTTCGTGGTGGGCGCCGATGGCATAGACGATATCCTCGGCTTCCCCGTATTTGCGGGCAAGATCACGGCCGATGATGGCATGCGATCCTTCCACCTCATGGTCCACCGCCTTGCCGATATCGTGCAGCAGTCCGGCCCGCTTGGCTTTCTTCACATCCAGGCCGAGTTCGGCGGCTATCACGCCGCAGAGGAAGGCCACTTCCAGCGAATGCTGCAAAATGTTCTGGCCGTAGCTGGTCCGATACTTCAACCTGCCGATCAAATTGATCAACTCCACATGCATGCCGTGGGCGCCCACGTCGAAGGTGGCCCGTTCCCCGGATTCGCGGATACCGATCTCCAACTCTTCGGTCACCTTCTGCACGACCTCTTCGATGCGAGCCGGGTGGATACGGCCGTCGGAGATGAGTTGTTCCAGCGCCAACCGGGCGACCTCGCGCCGGATAGG
>WRFD01000046.1 GCA_009778955.1 Desulfobulbus sp. | reverse complement strand
CGCTGTGCGTCTGGGGATGGAAAATTGTGGGCTACGGTTATCGGGGGGGCGAGATATGGAATTCCTGGCTCATCCACCTGCCGCTTCTCATTTTCCACGAAGCCGGGCATGTCTTTTTCAGGCCGATGGGAGATTTCATGCAGTTCATGGGCGGCACGCTGATGCAAATCATCATGCCGCTCACCTGCTTCGCCGTTTTTCTGTTCCGCCAGCGCGACCCGCTGGCCGCCTCGTTCTGTCTGTGGTGGATCGCGGTCAGCTTCATGGACATCGCGCCCTACATATACGATGCGCTCAACCCGGTATTGCCGCTGCTCTCGGGCCTGACCGGCGCTGAAGATCCCGGACACGACTGGATCAACATCCTCTCTTCCCTCGGGATGCTGCATAAAGCTCACACTATCGCCAAAATAACGCATGGATTCGGGGTGCTGTTGATGATCCTGGCGCAACTGTGGGGCGCCCTGCTGTTGTTGCGCCAGTTTCGTCTGCCGGTCTCCGGCGGATTAGATGATTTTTGATCGAGCCGTGTGCCCCTCAGTGCGTCGGCTGTGCGCATGGCGGCCTTTGCGGGCATCTGGTTCCGGTTATTGATGTAAAAGGTTGCGCAATATCGATTGACGGCAAGAGCCGGGAAATTATAATGCACCCATTTCTGTATCAATGGTATGCAGCGCCATCTGCGCATCAAGTAAAATCATCAAGTAAAAGAAACGGACCATGCCAATAGTGCGCCCTAGACTCCTGCTCTGGTTGTTTTGCTGTTGCCTCGTTCTCTCGCTGCATCAGCCGCATGCCCCGGCGGCGGAGAACAAGGTGCGGATTCTGGTCACCACCTTTCCTCTGTATCAGATTGTCCGCAACCTCAGCCAGGGGATCGAGGATGCCGAGATCGACCTGATGATCCCGGCCGAAATGGGCTGCCCGCACGATTACGCCTTGACCCCGCAGGACATGCGCAAACTGGCCCGGGCCGACCTGCTCATCGTCAATGGTCTTGGGCTGGAGGAATTCCTCGGCGCGCCGATCGCCAAGGCCAACCCGCGGCTGCAGGTGGTGGACAGTTCGCGGGGGATCGGTCAGTTGCTCGATGATGTGGATGGAGAGCACGACCAGGCCGGCCACGGCTCTAACCCGCATCTCTTTGCCAGTCCGCGCATGACCGCGTTGCTCGCCGCCAACATCGGCGAGGGCCTGGCCCGCGCGCATCCCGCCGGCGCCGCCCGCTATGCCGCCAACGCGAGAGCCTATGGGCAGCGGCTCAACCGACTGGCCGACGACATGGCCGCCTTGGGCAAACGACTGGTCAACAACCGGATCGTAACCCAGCACGGAGTGTTCGACTATCTGGCGAGGGACATGGGGCTTGAGGTGGTGGAGGTGGTCCAGGCCCATTCCGGCCAGAATCCCTCCGCCGCCGAGATCTTAAACCTGGTGGCGGCGATCAAAGCGAAAAAAGCGGGCGCGCTGTTCACCGAACCGCAGTATCCAGAGGCAATCGGCGCCACCGTTGCCAGGGAGGCCGGCATTGTTGCCGCCCGTCTCGACCCGGTGGCTAACGGTCCGGAGCAGGCGCCGCTCGACTATTACGAACAGGTGATGCGCCGCAATATGACCATTTTGGAACAAACCCTTGGCAGCCACTGAGTATCGTCCCTTGGAATCGGCCGTCCGTTTCGATACGGTTACGGTCGAGCGCGGCGGCATTTCCATTCTCGACCGGGTGAGCGCCAGCGCGCCCAAGGGGAGCTGCACCGCGATCATCGGCCCCAACGGGGCGGGGAAAACCACTTTGCTGCTGGCCCTGCTGGGCGAGATCGACTACCGGGGCCGCATCGTTCTCGGCTCCGGAGGTTCGTCTCCCCGCATTGGCTATGTGCCCCAACGCCTTGCCTTTGACCGGGGCATGCCGCTGACCGTCAGTGAGTTTCTGGCCATGGGTTTCCAGAAAAAACCGCTGTGGTTCGGTCTCAATGCCACCCTGCGCCGCCAGGCCGGGGAATCGCTGGCTATGGTCAGGGCGAACCACCTTGCCGACCGCGCCATCGGCGCGCTGTCCGGCGGCGAGCTGCAGCGGGTGCTGCTGGCCATGGCGCTGCGCCAGGAACCTGAATTGCTGGTGCTGGACGAGCCGTCGGCCGGGGTCGATTTCCAGGGAGAGCTGATCTTCTGCGAGTTGCTGGACGAGTTGCGCCGCAAACGGGGATTCACCCAACTGATGGTCAGTCACGACCTGGCCACTGTCACCCACCACGCCACCCACGTGATCTGCCTCAACCGCAAGGTCGCGGCCGAAGGGCCGCCACGGCAAACTCTGACTGCCGAGAATCTCACCGCCATTTTCGGCATGCACATGGGCCTGGTCAGTTCCCGCTCCATGCCCGGCGACCAGTCGGTCTGCTCGGCCCCCTGCTGCCAGGAGCAGACCGATGCCTGACCTGGGGCCGCTCTATGGGCTGCTCGCCCAGCTGCTGCCCTTCGACTGCCTCCAGGCCAGGTTCATGCAGCAGGCCCTGGCCGGCCTGCTCCTGCTGGCGCCGATGACTGCGGTCATGGGCATCCTGGTGGTCAATTTTCGCATGTCGTTCTTTGCCGACGCGATCAGCCACTCCGCCTTTGCCGGCGTGGCCATGGGGTTGCTCCTGGCCCTGGACCCCAATTGGACCATGCCGGCCTTCGGGGTGCTGGTGGGGTTGGGCATCGTGCTGATGCAGCGCAGCTCCAGCCTCTCCTCGGACACGGTGATCGGGGTCTTCTTCTCGGCCATGGTGGCCTTCGGCTTGGCCATCGTCAGCCGGGACCGGTCGCTGGCCCGCGATCTGCAGCGTTTTCTCTATGGCGACATCCTCACCATCAGCGATGGGCAGATCGCCGCCCTCATGGGTCTGTTCGCGGTGCTGACGGCCTTCCAGGCGTGCTGCTACAACCGGTTGCTCTACATCGGCCTCAATCCGACCCTGGCCCGGGCGCACCGGGTCCGGGTGGCGGCGCTGCAATACCTGTTTGCCGGCCTGCTGGCCTTGATCGTTATGTTTGCCGTCCAGGCGGTAGGCGTGCTGCTGGTCACCGCCCTGTTGGTCGTGCCGGCGGCTGCGGCCCGCAATTTCGCCCGATCGGCGGGCGCGATGTTCTGGTGGACCATCGTCATCAGCTTGAGTTCGGCGGTGGCGGGCCTGCTGCTCTCCGCCCAAGACTGGGCACGGACCGCCACCGGCGCCACCATCATCCTGGTGGCCTGCGGCTGGTTCGCGCTCAGCATGGCGGCAGCGGTCCGGCGCACGGAACAGCTGACCTGAGCATCGCCGCCCTCATTGCGGAGGCGGCAGCCTTCGCGCCCTATTTACCGGACCCACGCGCATGGATACTTTTTTTGCCCCCACATCTCTGGCCGTGTACGGCCTTTCCCCCAAGGCCCGCAACACCCCTCGCACCATTGTCGCTAATTGCCTGCGCTGGGGCTATCGCGGCCGGATTCTTGGGATTAATCCGGCCATCGACGAGACCGATGTCGACGGTATCCGGGTGTACCGCAGCGCAGCTGACTTGCCCCTGGTCCCGGATCTGGCGGTGTTGCTCATCCCGGCCCGCTTTGTCCTGGAGGCGGTGGCCGACTGCGGCCGGGCGGGCATCAAGCGGCTGGCGATCCAGACGGGCGGCTTCAACGAGGCCAGCGGTGCGGGCAGGGAGCTGGCAGTCCAACTGCTTGCGCTTGCCCGTAGCTACGGCATGCGCTTCGTCGGCCCCAACTGTCTGACCATGGCCGACACCGTCAGCGGCCTTTGCCTGCCCTTTGTCCCTTCCTTTCCGGTGCGGCAAGGCAGTTTTTCCCTGATCACCCAGAGCGGCGGCACAGGGATTTTTCTGTGGAACCTGCTCGAAACCGAACAGGTGGGGCTGGCCAAATTCGCCAGCATTGGCAACAAGCTCGACCTTGACGAGTGCGATGTGCTCGAATACCTGGGGACTGATCCAGCGACCAAGGTAATCGGGCTCTATCTGGAGAGCATCGACAACGGCCGGCGGCTGGTGGAACTGGCCGAGCGAATCGACAAACCGGTGCTCCTCTTCAAGGCCAACACCACCCAGGCCGGGAACCGGGCAGCCATGAGCCATACCGCCGCCCTGAGCGCCGACGACGCCATCCTCGATACTGCCCTGGAGCGGGCCGGCATCCTCCGTATTGATCGGCTCCGCGACTTCGTCACCACGGCCAAGGCCTTTGATCTGCCGCCAATGCGCGGCAACCGGATCATGCTCATGAGCCCAGCCGGCGGCCTGGGAGTGATCATGGCCGATGTCAGCGAGCGCCAGGGATTCGCCTGCGCCGATCCCGGCCCGGCCGTTTTTGAGGATCTGGCCGAAATGACCCGCGCCGACATCATCCAGGTGCAAAACCCCCTCGACATGGGCGACATCTACCGGGTGGACAAATACCCGCAGATTTTCAGCCGCCTCCTGGCCAGCGACCAGGTCGACGCCGCTATCTTTGCCAGTCAGCGGCCGCTGATGCCTGCGGGCGGAGAGGATGCGTATACCGGCATGTTCTCCTGCGACCCGACTCTGGCGGTGGCCGGGGCGGTTCGTTCCTCGGGCAAGCCCATGGCGCTGGTTATGTATGGCGATGCGCGGACGGTGGCGGCGATGAAGGAGCAATCGCCGGTTCCGGTGTTCGACGGAGTCGGAGAGGCGATTGGCGCCCTGCATCGGCAGATGCGCTATCATGCCCGCAAAGCCGCCGGTCCCTTCCGGTTCGATCCGTCCGCTGCCGGCTTCGCTGCCGGCCAGATCGAGGATTGGCTGCGCGACCGCAGCGGCGTGGTCGGAGAGGAGGCCCTGGAGCTGCTGGCCTGCTGCGGCCTTGCCGGGCCAGCCTCGGGCATGGCGCGGACCGCCGAGGATGCCGCGGAGTTGGCGGCGCGTATCGGCCCGCCGGTGGTGCTCAAGGTGGCGTCGCCGGAGGCGGTGCACAAGACCGAGGTCGGCGGAGTGCTCATCGACATTGATTCGCCTGCCGAGGCGGCCAGGGGATTTGATCGCATCCGGGCCAACCTTGAGCGCCATTGTCCCGGCGCCCGGTTCGACGGGGTGCGGGTGGCAGCCATGGCGCCGGCCGGGCATGATCTGTTCATAGGCGGTCTCCAGGATCCCGCCTTCGGCCCGGTGGTCCTGTTTGGTCATGGCGGCATTTTCGTCGAGGTGTTCCAGGATGTGCAGCGGATACTCGCGCCCTCGTCGCTGGCCGAAATCACCAGAAAAATAGAACGGCTGCGATCGGCGCCGCTTTTTGCCGGCGTCCGGGGTCGGCCGCCGGTCGATCCGGCTCCCTTTGTCCGCGCTGTCCTTGCCGTTGCCCAGCTGCTGGCCGAATTCCCGCAGATCGCCGAGCTGGACGTCAACCCGTTCCGCCTGCTCGACCAGGGCGGAGCGCTGGCCTTGGACGCCCGGCTGCGGATCGATGTCGGCCAGAAGGAATGATGCCGGGTTCGCCCGCCGCGTTTTTCGTTGTTTTCCGCCTCTACCATCGCGGAACGAATTGTGGTAAAAGGAATTTTCGAATTATGCCGCCGGAAAATACCGCTTCACGCCGTGAAGCGCGATGCGGCAGGCTTGATGACAAAATGCCGGTGCGCACGTTTGAAGATCGACAAGCGGTTTGTCGAAGAGTTGGAAACCTATGGCGGCATTGTCGCCGCCATCAGCCGGCAGATGTGGCGTAAGGCCGTGATCGAGGGAGCGCGTGGAAACCGAGGAACAACGGCGCCTACTTCGAAGCCTTGATCTGCGATGAGGCGCAGGGCTGCTCCTTTTTCCGGCCGACTCCCGGCGACGACATCCTCAAACATCTGGCCGCCGAGCATATCGGCCCAGGCGGGCGCCTTCCCGTTGATGAAGACCTGATCCCATGAAGCATCGGCCTTCCCGGCTTTTTTTCGACGCCAACGACTACAAGCTGCTCCGCATCGTCAACGATGTGCTCAAATGGCGTTCCCAGCCGCAATCGGCGCGTTCGTTGATGATTCCCTACATGCATCCCCACGGCATAAAGGAGATGGCGGCGCCCAGCGGTCTGCGGATCGCCTATGCCATCGTCAGCCTGCTCGGCTCGCTGGAAGTAGGCAAGGCCCGTGACCGGATCGTCGCCCTGCGCAGCCTGCGCGACGAGGTCACCAGCTCCTCCACCTCGTTCTATCATAAGAACACCGCCCGGGTGCTGCTGCAGATCATCAAGGAACTGGTGCGCCACGAGGGCGACGAGGTGCGGCAGCTGGAGCTGGCCCACGATTTCCGCATGGTCTACACCGGTAAGCCGCGCCGGGTACGCAAGGAACTGGCCAAGTATCATCTCCTGGAGATGCCCGAGGAGTGGAACCAGTTCGCCTTCGACGACCATGTGCACGACGCCAACACCAAGGGCAGAAAATCACCCACCCATCTGCTGATGGATGCCTGGATCAAGGGCATCCGCAAGCTGACCGTGGTGTACTATAACCATGTCGACCAGGAGGTGGTGGAGGAACTGCTCGACGCCGGGGAGATTCTTGGCATCCACGTCCGCATCGGCATCGAGTTTTCCTCGCGTTTCCGCGACAAGTTCGTCCGCTTCATCTGGGAATTGGAAGGCTTCTTCGACCGCAACAGCCTGTTGCAATTTCTCCGGGGAGAGGCGGTTCGGGAGATGCTCGACCGGGGGCGGCAGGTTTCCCTCTATCAGCAGCATTACGTGTTCGATGTGCTCGCCGTGTTCAACGACATCCACCGGCCGGTGCTGGACCGGGAACTGGGGGTGGATACCCCGTTGTTGAACCAGGAGCGATTCCTCCGTTTTGTCGGCGCCGGCCAGCCGTCGCTGCTGCATCTCGCCAAGTTCATCCAGAGCCATTACCATGCCGCGCTCGACGAAGAGGTTCAGAGGATCCACCAGACCTATCTCCAGGACAGCAGCACCCAGGAAAAGTTGCTGGAGGCCTGCGCGGGCAGGATGGCCCGGATTGATCTCGAGAGGATCATCAACCAGTATCTCCTGCCCCTGCGCAATCCAAGTCTGCACGATCCCACCGTGCCCCACGACGAGGGGCAGCCGGAGCTGATGCACCTGGCGCCGCAGGAATTGCTGGGCCAGCTGGCCTCCATGCATTCGAGCTCGCGTTTCACCCTGAACCTGAGCAACCTGTCGATTCACGATACCCTGGAGCTGCTCTACATTTGTCAGGGGCGAATCACCCACATCGAGGCCTTTAACCTCAAGGACGCCAGCCACGGCATGACCGCGCAGGCTTCGGTCAAGGGCAGCGGCTTTGCGGGCGAGGCAGTGGACATCAGCAGCCCGGCCCAGAACTACCAGTTGATCAACGTCCTGCAGAAGGCCTTGAACGAGGATAACGTCATCGCTCTGAAACGGGCGATCCGGGCCATTATCTGGGACTTCGAGCGGCAGCGCCTGGTCGTGGAAAAGCGGTGCGAGGCAGGAAAAATCCAGCCGCTGCCGCCGGACAACCAGGCCGAGTCGGAGGCCGAATTGGCGGTGATGGACCAGCGCCGAGACGATCTGCTCGATATCCTGATCAATATCGAGTCGTTCCACAGCCGCTACAACAAACGCTACCTTGGTTCCCGCATCGGATCGGGATCGACCGGGCAGTCGCAGTTGCAGCACGGCATGGGGTTGGTGGTGGTGGACACCCTGCCGAAACGGGCCAGGCGCCAGGTCATGCGCGATTGCTGGGGAGGGGAGCGGCGCAAACTTATCCCGGTCAGCGCCCGGATGATCCATCATCACCATCGGCGCGGCGAAGCCTCGGCCTCCCTGCCCTGGCGCCGGAGGCTCGGGCAGAACATGCAGGGCGGCTGCCCGGGGGGAGCCCCGTTGCGATGGAGCGATTGGAGCCTGGACCGGTTCGAGGTTCATCCCGGCGTTGACGGCAATATCGCCACCTTGGGCGGCATCCGCCACATGCCCGGACTCGATATTCATCCGGACCGCAAGCAAGAAAGGAGCAGCAGGCCGCCGTTACGCTATCTCAACTCGCACCTGTGCAATACCCTCAAAATAGTCGCTGGGTTCGTGCCGGCCTTTCTCACCTTTGCCCTGGCCAAGGACTGGTGGGTGCTGGCGTATCTCGGGGCCTTTATCTGGTTCGGCATCACCGGCGTCCGCAACATCATCCAGTCGATCCTCGGCGGTGGCGGCCTCAAGCGGTCCCCCCTGCTGCCGTGGAATTCCCTGGTGAGCTGGAGCCGGATCGCCGATTCTCTCTTCTATACCGGCTTTTCGGTGCCGTTACTCGATTTTCTGGTCAAGACTCTGTTGTTGCAAAAGATGCTGGGCATCACCACCACCACCAGCCCCCTGCTGCTCTATACGGTGATGGCCCTGGCCAACGGGGTCTACATCTCCGCCCACAATACTCTGCGCGGCTTGCCGCCCAGCGCCATTGTCGGCAATCTTTTCCGTTCGGTCTTCTCCATCCCCCTGGCCATTCTTTTCAACGACGGTCTGGCCGAGGTGCTGCACTGGGCCGAGGCGTCGCAGGTCGAGGCGGGCCTGCAGATGTGGGCCGCAGTGATCTCCAAGCTCGCCTCGGACTGCGTGGCCGCAGTGATTGAGGGTCTGGCGGACCGGCAGAGCAACGTCAGCATCCGGCTGGCCGATTACCGCGAGAAGCTCAGCCAGATGTTCTCGGCCTATGCCCGCCTGGATGTGCTGTTTCCGGAAGAAGATGTGCTGGACCTGCTGCAGTCGCCCAAGGCCCTGATCGCGGCCATCCAAACCGAGGCCCGCGATTTGGAACAGGTGTTCATCGCCAATGCCCTGGACCTGATGTACATCTGGATGTACCAACCCAGGGCGCGCAAGGCTCTGCAGCAGATCGTGGTGACGATGTCTGCCGAGGAATGGTTGATCTTCTACCGTTCCCAACTCGTGCTCAAGCGGCAGCGCGAAATCAGCCAGGTGTTTGTCGACGGCATGGTGGGACAGAATTTTGCCAAGGCTCTGGCCTTCTACCTCGACCGTTCCGATGCCTATCTGTTCGATATGGTGGAAATGGGCCGGTTCCGCGAGCAGTACCGGCAGAAGCACGGCCTGCTGGCCACCGCCTGACCAGCGGCGTCCCGCGCCGCGGCCGGGCGGTTTATTCCGGGCGCGGGGGATGGATGCCGTGGCGGGCATAGGTCGCCAGCAGAATCCGTACCATGTTCTCGAGGCTGTAACAGTCGGCGATGCGCTGGTGTTGCCGCGCCATCCGCTCCGGATCCCGCCGCGGCAGCAGGGCCAGCTCCGCCAATCCTTGGCGGGCGGCCGGGACATCGTCGTAGTCGACCAGGCGGTAATCCTCGACCAGGGCCAACGGCTCCATGCTCGACGGTATTCGGCAGGCCAGCACAGGCAACCCGTTGAGCAGACTCTGGATCAGGGATTGGGAGACGCCTTCGGATGCATGCGAGGAAAAGAAGCAGAGATCAAAGGCGCTGAAGAAATGCTCCGGCTCTTCCTGATGCCCGGCAAAGATCACCCGCTCCTCCACTCCCAGATCGTGGGCCATGGCGCGGAGGCCGGACATCCCCTCCCCGCCTCCCACAATCATGAACCGATAGTGCTCCGGCATCGTCGCCGCGGTTTTGAGGATGAACCGATGGCCCTTGTAATGCCGGAGACAGCCGACATTGCCCACTAAGATTTCCTGATCGCCGATGTTGTAGCGTTGGCGGATAGCTTGCTGATTCTCCGGTGAAAACAGAAAGCGGTTGACGTCGTTGCCGGTCGAGAGGACCACCGTCTTGGCCGGCGGGATGCCGCTGGCCGTTAGTTGGTCGGCAATGGCCCCGCTACAGGTGAAGATGACATGGGGTAAGGTATAGCTTAAGACCGAGGAAACCGGGACCAGGACATGGCGGGTGCGGATGACCAGCGGCACGCGGCAGTAGAGCCGGGCCAGGGTTCCGGCCATCCAGGAATCCTCGGACGAGTGGGTGTTGACCACTGCCGGCCTGAGCGTCCTGAGGAGCCGGAACAGTTCGTGCCACGACCGGGGCGAGAACTTGTTGAACGAGGCAAGGCGATGGACGGGCAGGCCCTTAGCCGCCGCCCGCCGGGCCAGCTCCGAGTCGGCCGGGACGACCAGGGCGACCCGGAAACCGAGGGCGCGCATCTCCCGGAGTTCGGTCAGGATCCGTATTTCCTGCCCGCCCCAGGCCCGGCTTGACTCGGTATGGACGATCAGGGGAGGGAGGGACGGCATGGAGGTCTTCCCCGCATTTGCACAATCGGATGAAAGGTTCAAGCCAGTCGTACCCGGTTGATCATCGCCTCGTCGCGCTGGACGGTCCGGTGGTACTGAACCGCGGGCCGACCGAAGAGCAGGGTGTATCCCCTGACATGGTCATCGGGAATGCCCAGTCGTTGGTACAGGTCGACATCGATGGTGGAAAGCGCCCAGGTGATCATGGCGTTCCACAGGACGCCGATGCCCATGGAGGCGGCCAACAGCTCGAAGTAGCTCATGGCGATGATGGCGTCGGCGTCGGGCGTGGTGACGTCCGGCGGCACCGAGACCATGAGCAGGTGGGGGGCATGACGGAAGATGATGTCCCGCCCCTGGTCCCAGGCCGAAACCACATGACGGAAATAACTCAGATTTTCGTCAAGATGCCTTGCCGCTGCCGCCCGGCGCAGTCCCTCGATGGTCTCGTGGCGGAGCGCCTCCATGGAGGCTGGATCGTCGATGACCGTGAACAGGCACTTCCGGTTATTCTTGCCGGTGGGGCCGTTGGCCACGGTCGTGATCAGGGCGTCGATCTCTCCGGGCGTCAGCGGCTCCGGCAAAAATCGGCGGATCGACCGCCGCCCCTTGATGAGGGCCGTCATCTGGGCGCTGCTGGGCAGGGTTTGCGGCAGGGGCAGAGAATCCTCCGGCTTGAGGCCCAAGATCGACAGGGCGCCGGTCGGGCAGACCGCCAGGCAGTGCTGGCAGCGGATGCAGTGGTGCGCCCGTTTGGGGTTGAGCGCCGGATAATCCGGAGCCATTTCGATGATATGAAAGGGGCAATCGTCGATACAAGCCCCGCATTGAGTACAGAGTTCCTGGGTGATGGTGAAGTGTAAATCCATCGGGTTCCTCATGGTGTGGAAGTTGGGTCAGGCGGCGGGTATGGAGTGGTTGCAAAGCATGGGCGAAAGGGGGCCACAGGCTGTGATCCGACAACTGCATACGCTTCGAGGCGGAGTGACCGACACCTCGACCCTGATTTATCTCGAGCGGCTGGAGTTGCTGCCGCTGGCGCTCGGTGTTTTTGACCTGTTTCTCATTCCCCTGGTGATCGCCGAATACGGCGGGCGGCCGGAGGGGGCCATTCCGGTCTCCGCGTCCGGAACCGGGCCCACCGACGAACTGATCTGCCGGACCGCGCAGGCGCTTGCTCAGCCGGTTCTGTCCGAGGACCGGCAGGTGCTGCGGCATGCCTGTCGGCTCGATCTCAACTCGTACAACACCTTGATGCTCGTCCTCGCTCTGTGCGCCCAGCAACGTCTTCCGATGGCAAGCTTTCCCAGGCATCGGCAAAGATTGTGCACCTTTGCCTGGTACAGCGCCAAGGTGCTGGCCGTGGGTGACGCCGTCTACCGGGATCTGATGGCGCAAACCAGTCGCCGGTAAACGTTTGCCCGGTCCGCGCCAGTTCCTTCGACATGGGTCAGGACGAGCACCGCCGCCTTGCCCGGAGACAGGCGGATGCTTTCTTCATCCTCTGGGGCATCGGAGCGGATCAGCGACCACATCAGGTCGAAAAAAGGCTTGAACCGGCTGTCGGCGCCGCCGAAATAAATCGGAGCTGGAAACGAATCGATATCGGGCTGATGCAGATAGACGAGGGTCGAAATGACCTCGTCTATCTGCACGCGGCGGTCTGCCCGGATATGGCGGCCTCCGCAGCCCTGGCATCCCCTGCGCCGCATGGTGTTGAGGGCATGGTCCGTGACCGTGGCGCTGCAGATGACGGCATGGGCATTGTACGAGCATGGTCGCTATTTTGCCAGGGAAAAATTCGGCGTGTTCGGTCGCTGGCTTGGTCTGGCGACGGCGAACCGCCAATCTCTTCGCTTCTTGCGCTTTGACATGCTATGATCGAAACCTGGCGGCAAGGGGAATGCAGCGCGTTGTTTTCATAGAGGATGCACGATGCAGGTTGTGTTGCAGGAAGAAGCCTTGGGGGATGGATTGCAGGGGGAGAGGCGGCTGTTCGGGCTGGCGGAAAAGCTGGAGATTGTCCGGCTGCTGGCCTCGGCCGGGGTTCGGCGGCTGCAGCTGGGCAGTTTCGCCAACCCCCGTTCGGCGCCGCAGGCGGCCAACACCGATGTCCTGGTCTCGATGGTGCGCCGGCAGTATCCGGATATCCGGTGCACGGCCCAGGTGCACAACGAAAAGGGGGTGGAGCGGGCGCTCCGCAGCGGCCTTGAGCATCTTGCCGTGATTGTGCCGGTATCGGAAAGCGACAGCCGCAAGCACGACGGCAGACCCGTGGCCGAGGTGATGAAGGCCGCCACCCGGTTGATTGAGGGTGCCGCCGCCGAAGGGATCGACGTCCGCGCCGGGCTGAGGTGCGCCTTCGGCTGCATCTACGAAGGCGGCATTCCCGAAGCCGTTATCCTGGACATGGTCGGGCAACTGGTGGATGCCGGCGCCGGGGAGATCAACCTGGCCGATACCGCCGGCATGGCGCATCCGCACCAGGTGAAGCGCCTGGCCGCCAAGGTGCGCGAACTGTATCCGGAGACCGAACTGTCGCTGCATCTCCACGACACCCGCGGTCTGGGGCTGGTCAACCTGTATGCCGGCTTTGAGGCTGGCGTGCGGGGATTCGACGTGGCGGTGGGCGGTCTCGGCGGCTGTCCCTTCATTGAGGGAGCGGCCGGCAACGTCGCCACCGAAGACGCGGTCCATCTCTTCGAGGGAATGGGGGCGGCGACCGGCATGGACCTGGCCGGACTGTGCCAGGCGGTCGGCGCCATCGAAACCCTGCTCGAACGGCGGCTGCCAGGCCGGATCTGCCGCGCGCAGCGCACCCCGGAGTGAGACGCGTTCAGGCGCCTTCGCGCTGCTGGAGAATCGGCATAAACCGCTCCATGTAGTCGGCGCGCATCACCCCCAGCCGGACCGCCGCCTGCGCCGACAAGATCGCGAAGGCGCCCTCGGCCCTGGCGCAGAGGACCTTGTCCCCGTTGTAAATTTCACCGAGCACCGTGATCTGCCGGTCGGAGATTGCCTCGCCGATGGCGCCGACCGCGGTTAGTTGGTCTTCCACCTGGACCGGTTTTTTGAATTCCACGGTCATCGATTTGGTCACCCCGATCTTGCCCAGCAGGTAGATGACCGACCAGCCCATGATTTCGTCGAGGATCGTCGTGAGAATGCCGCCGTGCACGATCCGGTCCCAGCCAGCCATCACCGGCGGCGCGCTGACGAAGGAATAGAGCCGTTGCCCGTCGGTGTGGAAGCCCATGTGCAGCCCCACGGGATTGTTGCTGCCGCAGCCGAAGCAGGTCTGCCCTTCCAGATTGACGATCGGTTTCAGGTCGTTGTGATTGACGAACATATCAGCGGTTCTCCTCATTGCGGG
>WRFD01000045.1 GCA_009778955.1 Desulfobulbus sp. | reverse complement strand
TGGAAGCGGCGTCTCAAGGTCTATCCCCTCATCTCAATAAGCCGTCATGGCCTCATGATCCAGATGCTTGCCGGCTTGATCACCTCCATCCTTTTGGCCACCTATTGCCATGATGAGCACGGCTAACCGGTCTCCATCCGCCGGGTCCGCCAATTACGCAACCAAATCCTCAACGAATCCAGAATGAGGTGCTTTGAATCTACCATGCAAGGACTGCCTATACCCGACAATATCATACATGAAAGTCCTTAACCGGACAGTAGCACTGCGCCAGAACAACGAACAGTGCGCCGGGATGCGACTCAAGGCTCCTTGGGGAGCGGCGCGAAGGTCATGCTGGCATCGACCACCACCGGCTCGTTGCCGACCTCGCCGACTATCAGCGGGTTGATTTCCAGGTCGAGAATCTGGGGAAAATCTGTGGTCAACTGGCTTATGCGCTGCAGGGCCACGGCAATGGCCTGGAGGTCGACCTCCTTGACTCCGCGCTTGCCCTGAAGCAGTTCGTAGGAACGGGTCGACTTGAGCATCTGAATCGCCTCGTTCTCAGTGATCGGCGCCAGGTGGAAGGTGACGTCCTTCATGACCTCGACGAAGATGCCGCCGAGACCGAACATCAGCATTGGCCCAAACTGGCGGTCACGGGTCATGCCGATGATCACCTCCAGCCCCTTTTCCGCCATTTTCTCGACATAAATGCCGCCGATGATGGCGTTGGGCGCGTGCTTGTTGATGCGCAACATCATCAGGTCAAAGGCGTCGGCGACCTCCTGGGCGGAACCGAGGTTGAGGCGTACCCCGCCGAGGTCCGACTTGTGGACGATCGAAGGCGAGATGATCTTGAGCGCCACCGGAAAACCGATGAAGCGGGCGATCTCCACAGCCTCCTCCTGGCTGGTGGTGAGGCGTCCCGGCGGCACACGGAAGCCGTAGGCCTGGAGGATGTCCTTGGATTTGACCTCGCCCAACCTGAGGCGGTTGGTCCGCTGCCGACGGGTGATGATCCGCTCGACCCGCCGCCGGTTGACCGGAAATCGGACCACATGGCGGGCCGGCCGGTTCCTCCAGCCCCCATACTCGTGCATGGTTTTGAGGGCGCCGACCGCCCGTTCCGGCGATTCGTAGAAGGGCAATCCCGCAGCAGCCAGCTCCTTGCGCGAAGGCATGATGTCGCTGCCGCCGAGAAAGGAAGCCACCACCGGGGTGACCCCGTCGAGATGGGCGACGATCGCCCGGACCGTGGCTGCCGGCTCGGTCATATACTGGGGGGCCAGCACCACCAGGATCGAATCGATGTCCGGGTCGGAGGCGGCGATATCGATGGCAGCGGCATAGTGGCGGGGTTCAGCGGCAGCGGAAATGTCGATGGGGTTGTCGATAAAGGCTGCGGCCGGCAACTGTTCGCGGAACTGCGCGGCCAGCCGGTCGTTCAGCGGAACGACGCTCATGCCCGCCTTTTCCACCGCATCGGAGGACATGGTGCAGGAGCCGCCCGAATTGGTGATGATCAACACCCGGTCGCCCTTGGGGGTCGGCTGTAGGGCCAGGGCGGTGGCGTAATCGAACAGGGCCTCGAAACTGTCGGCCCGGCAGATGCCCGCCCGCTTGAAGGCGGCGCCGTAGGCGGTGTCCTTGCCGGCCAGCACGCCGGTATGGTTGGCTGCGGCCTTGACGCCGGACACCGTGGTCCCGGCCTTGAGAATCACCACTGGTTTGTGCGCGCTCGCCTCCTCGGCCGCTTTGACGAATTTGTCGCCGTCGCTGATATCCTCAAGGTAGCCGACAATCACCCGGGTTGCCTCGTCATGGGCCAGAGCGGCGAGAATGTCGACCTCGGTGATGTCGGCCTTGTTGCCGATGGACACCGCCTTGGACACCCCCAACTCCCGTTCGTCGGCGATGTCCATCATTGCGGTGCATAGGGCGCCGGACTGAGAGAAGATGGCCAGTTGCCCGGCCTGTGGCGAACGTTTGGAGAAGGAGGCGTTGAGGTTGATTTTGGTGTTGATCACCCCCAGGCAGTTGGGACCGAGCAGCCGGACCCCGCCCTTGCGGCAAATCTCGCTCAGCTCCGCTTCGATGATCCGACCCTGGCGGCCGGATTCCTTGAAGCCGGAGGCCACGACCACCAGGACGCCCGCCTTTTTTCGCACCGCTTCCTGGGCTGCGGCCAGGACCTGGTCTGCCGGCACCGCCACCATCACCATATCCACCGGGTCCGGATAGTCCGCAAGCCGGGGATAGACCTTGAGCCCGAAAAGCTCGCCCCCCGCCGGATTGACCGGCACGATCGGCCCGGAAAATCTGCTCTGCACCAGATTGCACATGATGTAATAGCCGACCTTTCCCTCGGTCCTGGAGGCGCCGATCAGGGCGATCGACCTGGGTGTAAACAGCTTTTCCAGCATGGCAGTCTCTATTCCTTGAATTCTTCGGGGACGTGGATGGTGAAGCCGGCGGCCTCGAGCGCCTTGTACATGGCCCGGATGTTGTACGTGTTGATACGGAGATAAATCATGGCCCTGCGCTTGTCGCTGCCGTCCGTCCGGACCAGTCGGGTGAAGGAAACCTGTTTTTCCTCCATCACCTGCACCAGCCTGGACATGGCCTGGGGATCGCCGACATCTTCGATCGAAATCAACACCGACCCCTTCTCACCCAGACCGAACAAGCTGCGGTAGGCGTTCATCAGGTCGGCGGTGGTGAAGATGCCGACCACCTTGTTCTCGTCGCTCACCACCGGTAGGGCGCCGATCTTACGCGATTGGAAGAGGAGCAAGGCGTCGTCCAGGGTAGCGTTGGGGTTGAGCATCAGGCAGTCGCGGGTCATGAGCACGCTCATCGGCGTGCTGTTGACCTGCTCCTCGACCCGGCGCCGCTCCTGGCTGCGGGCCACGGACGACGGTCGGGCCGAACGCAGATCCCGGTCGGAAAGGATGCCCTGGAGCTCGCCCTGCTTGTCCACCACCAAGAGATGGCGGATATTTTTCTGCTGCACTATGTCCATCGCCTCGGCCACGGTCGTCTCCGGCGTGACCGTGATTGGCGAAGGGGTCATATGGTAACGAATAAACATGGCCGTCCTCCCATCCTCTCTGTTTCCAGGTTGTTTGCCTTCATGTTTCCCGCTCTCGCCACATCTGCTTCCAGGTTGTTTGCATTCATGCGTCCCGCTCAGCCAGCCCTTGCAGATATGCTTCAACGCAGCTGCCCAACCGGCGCAGGTTGTACCCGCCCTCCAGGATGGACACCACTCGGTTCCGGGTGAATTCCTCAGCTATTTCGCGGACAAAGACGCCAAGTGTCCGATACAGCTCGACGGTGAAGGTAAGCCCGGACATGTCGTCGTCGCGGTGGGCGTCGAAACCGGCGCCGACGATCAGGGCATCGGGCCGGTTCTCTTGTAAAAATTGGTGTATTTTAGGCAAAATACGCTGCACATGCTCCTCTCCAGCTCCCGGCGGCAACGGCAGATTGAGAATGGTGCCCTTGCCGGCGCCGATCCCCCGCTCCTCGGCCCAGCCTGTGCCTGGATAGCTGAAACTGGGATGTTCATGGATTGAAATATAAGTGGTCTCGGCGTCTTCCTCAAAGGCGGTCTGGATGCCGTTGCCGTGGTGGGCGTCGAAATCAAAAACGCAGACCCGGCGCCGCTGATATTGTCGTTGCCAGTAACGGGCCGCGATCACGCAGTTGTTGAAGAAGCAGAAACCATAGGGCTGGTTGGGTTCGGCATGGTGTCCCGGCGGACGGGTCTGGCAGAACACGATCGCTCCGGGTTCAGCCTCGACCAGATCAATGCCCACTAGTCCCGAACCGGCGGACAATGTGGCGATTTCATAGGAATCGTAGCCCACTTGGTTATCGGGATGATCGATATAGGTGCGCCCGCTCAGCACGGATTCCTCGAAGCGGAACAGCCAGTCCTCGGTATGAAAGGCCAACAACTGCTCACGCTCGGCCGGTCGGGGCGGCAGGTGGTGGATGCGGTCGCCCAGATAGCCCTCGGCGAGCCGGTCGGTTATCGCCAGCATCCGTTCGGGTGCTTCTGGGTGGTCGCTGCCGCCGGTGTCGTGGCGGAGGAATTCCGACGCGGTGATGATAGTGATAGGCGAATCGTTATTCATGGTAAGTGATGGCGGATCGGACAATCAGGGCCGGGAAAACCGGAAAACGCCTCTGTTGCAATTCAAACGAATCTACCGTATCCATCCCAAAAAACGAAGCGTTATCTTGCGGGTAGGGGCTGATAAGTGGCGAAGAATTCCGGCAGCGTCCATGCAATACGCGGGTGCAATGTCCCGACGCTGTGGTATGATGCCGCAAACCCGATTGATCACGCGGCGCGCCGCTCTGCATTCGCCCGCCGCACTGCCATACCATCCCGTTCCCATGGTCCACCCTTCAGCCACTGCCAACCTTTCGCTCGCGAGCGCCAGCCCGACTGCGCCGGTGCTCGTGCTTGACAGGGTGGACAAGGGCTTTGTCGTGGAAAAAAAGCGGATCGCGGCCTTAAACGAGGTGAGCTGCGCCATCCGGCCCGGCAGGGTCACCGGCCTGATCGGTCCGGACGGGGCAGGCAAGACCACTTTGATGCGGCTGTGCGCCGGTCTGCTGCTCCCCGACCGAGGGACCGTGCGGGTTTTGGGCGTGGACGTGGTCCTTGAACCGCTTGCGGTCCAGGCGCAGATCGGCTACATGCCTCAGCGTTTCGGCCTGTACGAGGACTTGAGTGTGCGGGAAAACCTCGATCTCTACGCCGATCTCCAGGGGGTGCCGGCCAAGGAGCGCAGCGGGCGCTACCAACAACTCCTGGCCATGGCCGGCCTGGAAGAGTTCCAAGGGCGGCTTGCCGGCCGGCTTTCCGGCGGCATGAAGCAGAAGCTGGGCCTGGTCTGCACCCTGGTGAGGCCGCCGCGCCTGCTGCTGCTCGACGAACCCACCGTGGGCGTGGACCCGGTCTCCCGGCGGGAACTGTGGCAGATCGTCTATCACCTAGTCGAGTCCGAGTCCATGAGTGTGCTGCTCAGCACCGCCTATCTCGACGAGGCCGAGCGGTGCGCCGAGGTGGCGCTCATCCATTGCGGCCGCATCCTCGGTCATGACAAACCCACAAACTTCAGCCAACAGGTGGCCGGCCGCACCTGGCTCATCCGGGCGCCAGCACTCGCCAAGCGAACCTTGCAGCGCCAACTGAGCCGCAATCCGGCGGTGCTCGACGCCCTGGTCCTGGGCGCCTCGGTGCGAGCGGTCAGTCGCGATTGCACTCCCCCGACCCTTGCCGATCTGTCCAACCCCTCGGGGGCAGAGGTCATCCTGGCGCCGCCTCGGTTCGAGGACTTTTTCGTTGCCACCCTCAAGGACGAGGCAGCCGACAGAAAAAACAACCGGATCGCCCTGGCCGTGCCAGGCAGCCGTAGGGGTGGCGATGAGGTGATCATTGCCGACAACCTGGTGCGCCGGTTCGGCTCCTTCTACGCGGTCGACCGGGTCAGCTTCCGGGTGCGGCCCGGCGAAATCTTCGGCCTGCTGGGAGCCAACGGCGCCGGCAAGACCACCACCTTCCGCATGCTCTGCGGCCTGCTGCCCATCACCAGCGGCGCCTGCACCGTGGCCGGGCTGAACCTGCGCACCGCAGCTGCCGCAGCCCGCGCCCGCATCGGCTACATGGCGCAAAAATTCTCCCTGTACGGCAACCTGACCGTGCAGCAAAATCTCCGGTTTTTCAGCAGCGCCTACGGGCTGCACGGTGGACGCCGCCGCCGCCAGATCGACTGGGCCCTCGCCACCTTCGACCTTGCGCCCTATGCCGCCACCGAAAGCCAGAATCTGCCGCTCGGATTCAAACAGCGCCTGGCCCTGGCCGTGGCCCTGATGCACGGGCCCGAGGTGCTGTTCCTTGACGAGCCCACCTCAGGGGTCGATCCCCTGGCCCGCCGCGACTTCTGGGCCCAGATCAACAGCCTTGCCGACCAGGGCGTCACCGTGCTAGTCACCACCCATTTCATGGAAGAGGCCGAATACTGCGACCGCCTGGTCATCATGGCCGACGGCCGGGTCTTGGCCGAGGGCACGCCCGAGGAAATGAAAGAGCGACACGGCGGCGATCTGGACCGCGAGGCCACCATGGAAGACGCCTTCATCGGCCTGCTGCGACACCATCAACCAATGGGGACTTGATGCCATGAAACCAGGATCGCTGCTTCGCCTCAAGGGCATCATCCGCAAGGAATGGCTCCAGGTCATCCGCGACCCGTCCAGCATCGCCATTGCCTTTTTCCTGCCCCTGCTGCTGCTCCTCATCTTCGGCTACGGGGTATCCCTCGACGCCAAGAACATCCGGATCGGCCTGGTGATCGAACAGCCGGACAGCGCCTCGCTCAGCATTGCCGGGGGTTTTGAGCACTCGCCCTATTTCGCCCCCATCCATCTGTCCTCGATCCAGGAGGCGGAAAATGCACTGCGGGCATCGACCATCGACGGCATCATCTGGCTGCGCCAGAATTTCGCCGCCGATTATCTGAACAATCAATCGCCGCCGATCGGGGTGCTGATCAACGGGGTAGACGCCAACACCGCCCGCCTGATAGAGGGCTATGTCCAGGGAATCTGGTTCAGCTGGCTCGAACAACAGGCGGAGAAAGCAGGCAGAACGCTGCGCTCACCAGTGCAGCTGGAGCAGCGCATTTGGTTCAACCCCCAGGTGCGTTCCACCGACTTCCTGGTGCCGGGCATCCTGGCGGTGGTCATGACCCTGATCGGCGCCCTGCTCACCGCCCTGGTGATTGCCCGCGAATGGGAGCGCGGCACCATGGAATCGCTGCTGGTGACCAGGATTTCGGTCAACGAGATCCTGTTGGGCAAGCTGATCCCCTATTTCATTCTCGGCATGGGCGGCCTGCTGCTTTCCCTGGTCATTGCTGAAACCCTCTTCCATGTGCCGGTGCGTGGCTCGCTCTGGCTCCTGTTCGCGGTCTCGGCCCTGTTTCTCTGGGTGGCCCTGGGCATGGGTTTTTTCATTTCCACGGTCTTCAAATCGCAGTTCGTGGCGGCCCTGGTGGCCATGGTCAGCACCTTTCTTCCGGCTTTCATCCTCTCGGGCTTCATCTTCGATATCCAATCCATGCCCACTCTTATCCAGGGCGTGACCCTCCTGATCGCCGCCCGCTACTATGTGGCCATCCTCCAGACCCTGTTCCTGGTCGGCGACGTCTGGAGCGTCATCCTGCCCAACGCGGCCGCCCTGGCGGTAATGGGCCTCTTCTTCCATGGCCTGGTCCACCGCCGGACCAGAAAACGACTCGAATAGGCAGTACTGTGAGCCCCCGTCTTTTCGCCCTGATCATCAAGGAATTCCTCGCCCTGTTCCGGGACAAGAAAAGCCGGATGGCGGTCATCGTGCCGCCGATTCTCCAATTGTTGATCTTCGGCTATGCCGCCACCTTTGATCTGGAGCAAGCGCCCCTGGCCATCTACAACGAGGATGAGGGCGCTTTTTCCCGCGACCTGGTCAGCCGATTCGAACGTTCCCCGGCCTTCGAAGTGATCGGCTACCTGCGGTCGGAAGCGGAGATCAGGCCGCTGGTGGATCGCAAGGACGCTTTGCTGGTGCTCCATGTCGGCCGACAATGTTCGGCCGACGCCGCCAAGGGCGAGGGGTGCTCGGTCCAGGTGCTGATCGACGGCCGCAACTCCAACACCGCCATGCTGGCGCTCAACTACGTCCGCTCGATCGTCACTGATTTCAACGAGGAGCAGATCGAACAGACCACAGGCACGCTCCTGCCAGCGCGGCTCGCCGTGCTGGCCTGGTTCAATCCCAACCTGGAAAGCCGCTGGTTCATCGTCCCCGGGATCGTGGCCCTACTGGCGATGATCGTCGCCCTGGTGGTCACGGCACTGTCGGTGGCCCGCGAGCGCGAGGCCGGCACCTTCGACCAACTGCTGGTCACCCCGCTTCAACCTTGGGAAATCCTGATCGGCAAGGCCATGCCCGGCCTGATTGTCGGCGTCGGCGAGGCCTCGCTCATCGTGGCGGTGGCGGTCTACTGGTTCAGGGTGCCCCTGGTCGGCGACATGCTCACCTTATTGCCGGCCCTGGTCATCTATGTGCTGTCGATCATCGGCATCGGCCTGATGATCTCCTCCTTCTCCAACACCCTCCAGCAGGCCCTGTTGGGTTCTTTTTTATTTATCGTCCCGGCGGTCACCCTCTCCGGTTTCTCCACCCCGATCGCTAACATGCCGGATTTCATGCAGACCCTGACCTATCTCAACCCCATGCGGTATTTTTTGATCATTGTCCGCCGCGTCTTCCTGGAAGGCGCCGGAATGGAATACTTCTGGCAAGAGTTGTGGCCAATGTCGCTCATTGCCGTGACAACACTGGCGCTCGCCACCTGGCTGTTTCGGCACCGGATGCATTGAGCGTCCTACTGCCGTTGACCCGCATTTCGCCCAAGGCCCTGGCATGGAGCATAATTGAACATCAAGGCAGAAAAATAAACAACGCGGGCGGACAGCCCGGCAAACGGCAAGGAGCGGGCCGACGACCGCGACGAGGTTGACAGTCATGAAAAAATTCCTTCGCTTCAGCATAATCGCCAAGATCACCCTGGTGCTCTTCTTCTACATCGCCTCGGTGACCACCATGGGGGTCGTCTCCTACAACGATCTGGTGGCCACCGAGAAGAAGACCGAAATTTTGGAACTGGCATACAATGTCCACAACAACATCATAGAATCGAGGAGATACGAGAAGAACTACTTTCTCTACGGCAACGTGGACTCGCTCTACAGCACCATCACCATGATCCAGAAGGCCTCGGAAATCATCGACGCGATCCTCCACCACGACGGGGAGTTGGCCATCACTCCGAAGCTGCAGGAACTCGACACCAACATGGGGGTGTACACCAAAAAAATCTATGAATTGCTCGCCCTTAAAGAAACAGATCCGGAAAAATACGCCCAGACCACAGGGGAAATCCGGCAGTACGGCAAAAAAATCTCGGAGATGAGCGATGATATCGTCAACGATGAGAAGACGCTCATCCATTCGATGATCGCCCTGTTGCGGGAGCAGTTGGTGGTCTGGTCGTCGGTGGCCATCTTCATCGGCATCATCCTTTCTCTGCTGATCGTCAACTTTGTGTTCAAGCCGCTGACCGCGGTCAAGCGGGCCACCGAGGCCATCGCCCAGGGCCGGTTCCAACGGATCGAGATCACCAACAGCAAAGACGAGCTCCAGCAGGTCATGGAGGCTTGCAATGTCATGGTCCAGGAACTCGAGCGCCGCCAGAACCAACTCATCCAGGCCGAAAAACTCTCCTCCCTGGGCACCCTGACCGCCGGGGTGGCCCATCAGTTGAACAACCCGCTCAACAACATCTCAACCTCCTGCCAGATCGCCATCGACGAGTTTGACGCCGGCGACACGCCCCTGCTCAAGCGGATGCTGCGCAACATCGACCAGGAAACCCTGCGGGCCCGGGATGTGGTCAAGAGCCTGCTCGATTTCGCCCGTACCCAGGACTTCACCCTCCGCCAGGCCTCACTGGCCGACATCGTCCACAAGGCGGTCTTGCTCGCCAAGAGCCAGGTGCCGCCCGACATCGGCGTCATGATCCACATTCCCGACAACTTGGTGCTGACTGTGGACGCGCAACAGATGCAGGAAGTCTTCATCAACATGATCATCAACGCGGCCCAGGCCATCGAACGCCAGGGAGAGGTCGTCATTGCCGCCACTGTCGATGACGCGAACCAGGAGGCTGTGATCGAGATCCGCGACACCGGTCAAGGCATTCTGGAAAAAAATTTGGCCAAGGTCTTCGATCCCTTTTTCACCACCAAGGAGGAAGGCCAGGGCACGGGTCTCGGCCTGTCGGTGGTGTACGGGATCATTCAACAGCACCAGGGCAATATTACCGTGCAAAGTACACCCGGCCAGGGTACATCCTTTTTCATCCGCCTTCCCTACCCCGGCAGCAAGGAACATTAAACAAAAGCGATGCACAAACGCACAATCCTGGTGGTCGACGACGAACCCATCGCCCGCGACAATCTCGCCCACATCATCACCAAAGACGGCCATGCGGTCAGGGTGGCCGCAAACGGCCAGGAAGCCATGGCCATCTTAGGCAAGGAAGAGGTGGATCTGGTCCTGACCGACCTGCACATGCAGGGGGGTGACGGCATGGTCGTTCTGGAGGAAGCCAAGAGGCTGTGGCCAGCTGCCGAGGTAGTGATGATCACCGGCCATGCCAGCGTCGACACTGCGGTCGAAGCCATGCGCAAGGGCGCCTATCACTACGTGGCCAAGCCGTTTAAGATCAACGAGTTGCGGGCAATCATTGACAAGGCCCTGGAAAAGAGCCTGCTGCGGCGGGAAATCCAAGCCCTGCGGGAGCAGTTCGACGCCGGCAAGGGTACTGGGCGGATCGTCGGCCAAAGCCCCAAGATGCAGGCTCTGCGGGAAACCATCAACCAGGTGTCGCAACTGGACTGCAACGTGCTGATCCAGGGGGAAACCGGAACCGGCAAGGAACTGGTCGCCCGGACCATCCACGAACTCAGCCCCCGGGCCAAGAAACGGTTTGTGGCCTTTAATTGCGGCGTCTTCACCGAGGAGCTGATCGCCAGCGAGCTGTTTGGCTATGAACGAGGGGCCTTCACCGGTGCCGGCAAGGCCAAGAAGGGCTTGCTGGAAACGGCGGCGGGCGGCACAGTTTTCTTCGACGAGGTGGGAGAACTGCCGTTGTCGATGCAGGTGAAGCTACTGCGCGTGCTCCAGGAGCGAACCCTGATCCGGGTGGGCGGCACCGAGGAAATCGCCATCGATTTCCGGGTGCTGGCCGCCACCAACAAGGATCTCAAACGCGAGGTCGAGGCCGGCGCCTTCCGCTCCGACCTGTATTATCGGTTAAACGTGCTGACCATCAACGTGCCTTCCCTGGCCGAGCGCAAGGACGACATCCCCATGCTGGTCAGCCATTTTCTCGCCAAGCATGTCCGGGCGGGCAGAACGGCGCCCCAGCTTTCACCCGAGGCGGAACGGCGGCTGTTGTTCTACGATTATCCCGGCAACATCAGGGAACTGGAGAACATCGCCCAGCGGATGCTGATCACCTGCGACGGCGAGGTCATCGAAGCCCAGCACATCGCCGCCGCCTTTGGCGATAGCGACGGGGTCGCGGTCCGCGAGCAGCGCCAGGACTGGCCCACCCTGGAAGAACACGAAAAACGCTATATTCTGGAAGTCCTCGACGAAGTGGAGGGCAACCGGTCGGCAGCGGTGAAAATCCTCGGCATCGACCGAGTATCTCTCTGGCGCAAGATCAAGCGCTACGGCCTGGAAAACCCCGACACCTGACATCTCTCCTTCCTCTCTCCTTCCTCTCTTCTTCCTTTCCGCTGCCCTTCCTTTCCTGTCCCGGCCAGGCTGCCAGTCACGACATCAGAATGAAACTCTGGCTGGTGAACAAGGGTCCGATGATCTCGCCGGCATTGGCCACCAGTTGCAGCCGGATGCCTTCCACCACATCGACGTCCAGGGCTTCCACTTCTTCCTGGTTAGCCTGCGGCAGCAGCACCAGTTGCACCCCGGTCCGCTTGGCGGCCAACACCTTTTCCCTGATCCCACTGACCGGCAGAATCCGGCCGGTAAGGGTCATTTCCCCGGTCAAGGCCACGTCCCGCCGGGCCGGCCGCTTGGTGAGCAGGGACAGTAGAGCTGCGAAGATGGTGATCCCCGCTGAAGGGCCGTCCTTGGGAATGGCCCCGGATGGGAAATGGATGTGGACATCGGCGCCCTTGAAGAAATCGTCGGAAATGTCGAAATCGCCAGCCCGGCTGCGCAGAAAACTGAGCGCGGTCTGGGCCGACTCGCGCAGGACCTCGCCCAAAGAGCCGGTCAACAGCAAGGTGCCCGAACCCGGCATCAGGGCCGCCTCGACACTGATGATCTCGCCGCCGGTCTCGGCCCAGACCATGCCGGTGGCGATGCCAGGCTGCGGACTATCTTCGGCTGCCTCCCGCCGGAACTTGCGGGGGCCGAGCAGTTTGGTCACCGCCGGAGCGTCGATCAGGATCTGCTCCTCCTGCCGGCTGGCGGATTTGAGGCAGAGCATGGCGATCTTCCGGCAAATGTCGGCAATTTGCCGTTCCAGGCCGCGCAGACCCGATTCCCTGGTGTAGTCGTTGATCACCCTGGACAGAGCCTCGCCGGTCAGCTTGACCGCAGACCTGGACAATCCCGCCACCTTGAGCTGTCGGGGCAGAATGAACTGCTGGGCGATGTGCAGCTTTTCCCGCTCGGTGTAGCCGGTGAATTCGATGCATTCCATCCGGTCCAACAACGGGCCCGGCAGTTTGGTCAGGTCGTTGGCCGTGGCGATGAACATGATCCGGGAAAGATCGAAGGGCAGATCCAGGTAGTGGTCGGTGAAATGGACGTTCTGTTCCGGATCGAGCACCTCGAGCAGGGCCGAGGCAGGGTCACCGCGAAAATCCTGGCCAATCTTGTCGATCTCGTCGAGCATGAAGACTGGGTTGTTGACCCCGGCCCGCTTCAGTTCGGTGATGATCCGGCCAGGCAAGGCCCCGACGTAGGTACGCCGGTGGCCGCGCAGTTCGGCCTCGTCACGCAGTCCGGCCATGGACAGGCGGATGAACTGCCGTTGCAGGGCCTCGGCGATGGCCCGGCCCACCGAGGTCTTACCGGTGCCGGGAGGGCCGGTGAAACAGAGGATCGGCCCCTTGCCCATCTGGATAAAGAGCTTTTTCTCCAACACATCCTTGACGGTGCGCCGCAGTTCATCGAGGTTGACTGGCTTGCTCAGGTAGTGGGCCGCGCCCTTTTTCAGGGCATCCACCGCCGAACTGACTGTGGCAAAGCCGGTGACCATGATCACCGGCACTTCCGGGGCATTACGGTTGACCTGGTTCAGCAGCTCGATGCCGTCCATCCGCTCCATCTTCAAGTCGGTCACCACCAGGTCGATCTCCTCGCCGGCCATCACCTCCATAGCTTCGGTCCCGTTGGCGGCCCCGTGACAGGTGTAACCCTCCTTGCCGAGCACGTGCATCAGGTTGCTGCGGGCGATTTCCTCGTCGTCGACGATGAGGATCGATTGCCTGGCCTTGCTGCACAAGGTCTTGGCAGCCAAAAATTCGAGAATCCGCTGCTTGACCTGGCTCAGGCCATAGTGCCAAGTGTCGAGCATGGCCTGGGTCCGGGCCAGGTCGAGTTTATGCTGGCTGGAGACGTTCCAGGGCAGGGTCAGGAGCAGTTCGATATAGTTGATGCCCACCGAGTATTCAGCCACGGCCGCATCTGTTTTTTCCAGCTTGTCCAGTTCGCCGGCAATCGTCTCCATGACCTCGTGGGGCAGTTGAACCGCATCCGCCCGCGAGCGAAGCAGCGCAAGGGGTGAAGACGTTGCTTCGGGTCGTGGTTCAGGCTCTTCGCTCCGTTCCGTTTTCTTCTTGAAAAACATGGCTAGTGTCCTGTGCGGTTAATTTAGTCTTTTGATATATTGCGCGTTTTAGTGCTGCATGCCGCGCATACGCGAGAAGTATACAATAACCGAAGAGCAAGGCCAGGAACTGGAATCTCTGCTCCGCTCCCCCAAAACTGCTCAAGATTTGGCATTCCGGGCCCAGATTATCCTCCTGACGGCTTCAGGTAAAACTGCTGAGGATTTGGTTGCCGAGTTG
>WRFD01000044.1 GCA_009778955.1 Desulfobulbus sp. | reverse complement strand
GCGCGCAAGGCTCTGGATGCGGCGGTGATGAAACTCTACGGCTTTCTCAAAGACGCAACCGAATCCGCCATTGTCGCCGCGCTGATGGAGCGGCATCAAAATGTAGTTTTGAAATAGTTGACCCTGATGTGGATGAAATATTCTGCGTACAATGTAAAACTTCAAAGCCAATTCAAAAAGGAGCCGTCATGAACACACTGTTGTCTCTTCTGGGCCTGATGTTTGTTGTTTTGTTCGCCGCGCCAGCCGAAGCCGTACAACCCCCGCCGCCGCCATTGGCGGGCAAGGCCGTCGCTGTCGGGGATTTTTCCGTGGTGCCGCTGTTGGATGGGGTGCACAGCTTTCCGCTCAGTCTTTTTCAAGGCGCCAACCAGGCGACCATGCTGGCGATGGCGGGCACCTCGCCGGTACCCGGCTCGTTCAATGTCTTTTTGATCAAACACGGTCAGGAACGTTTCCTGGTCGATGCCGGCAACGGCGCCTTGCGTCCTGAGCGAACGGGGCAACTGCCCCTGTGCCTGCAAGAAGCGAAGACCGCCCCGGAGGAGATCAGCAAGATTTTTATGACCCACCTGCACGGCGATCACATCGGAGGGCTGATCAAAGACGGCAATCCCGCCTTTCCCAAGGCGAAAGTCTATGTGGCGCGGGCCGAGTATGACTACTGGATGAGCGAGGAGGCCATGGGCCAGACTCCGGAAGGCAGACGCGGGCTGTTCCCGATGGTCCGCAGCGTGTTGCGCGTGTTGGATCGCGATAAGTTGCTGGTCTTCTTTGCGCCGGGCGAGGTGGTCTCCCCCGGCATCACCAGCGTTGCCCTTTTCGGCCACACGCCGGGGCATGTCGGCTTCATGCTCGCATCCAAAGATAAAAAACTCTTCTTTGTCGGCGACCTGCTGCACGCCGAGGCCGTACAGTTTGCCCGCCCGGACATAACGCTTGAGTTCGATGTCGATCAGCCCTTGGCTAAGGAAACGCGCCTGAACACATTCAAACAGGTCGCGAAGGAGGCAATTCCGATTGCGACCGCGCACCTACCCTTCCCCGGCATCGGCCTGGTGCGGCCCGAAGGCGACGGGTACCGGTTCGAAGCGTTCAAGTAACTTCGCGTAGAGACAAGGGGTAGGGGAGAGAAAAGGCGGGGAGCGCTCCGGTTGAGCCTCCCCGCCTGACGGCCAAAAAGGAACGTAATGAATGGGCAGGGTGATGCAAAAAGGGATTTGGTGAAAGGCGCCCGATTCCGAAGTGTTGCACCATCCCGCCCCGAATGCGCCAGGGCGGGATCAAGGCCGATGCCGCCGGTTACATTGAACGCCGGTACTGGCCACCCACCTCGTAGAGGGTTTCGGTTATCTGGCCGAGTGAGCAGACCCGCACCGCGTCGATCAGTTCGGCAAAGACGTTGCCATTGTCGATCACCGTCTGCTTGAGACGGTCGAGCATGGGGCCGGCGGCCTCGCGGTTGCGAACCTGGAAATCCCGCAGCCGTGTGATTTGCGACTGCTTTTCCTCCTCGGTGGAACGGGCCAGTTCAATTTCGATCGGCGCTTCGCCCTTGGGGTTGCGGAAGGTGTTGACCCCAATGATCGGATAGGAGCCGTCGTGCTTCTTGTGCTCGTAGTAGAGCGATTCCTCCTGGATCTTGCTGCGCTGGTAACCGGTTTCCATGGCGCCGAGCACGCCGCCACGCGAGGCGATGGCCTCGAATTCCCTGAGCACAGCTTCCTCGACCAGATCGGTCAGTTCCTCAATGACAAAGGCGCCCTGGTTCGGGTTTTCGTTCATGGCCAGGCCCCATTCGCGGTTGATGATCAACTGAATGGCCATGGCCCGCCGCACCGATTCCTCGGTGGGAGTGGTGATCGCCTCGTCGTAGGCGTTGGTATGCAGGCTGTTGCAGTTGTCGTAGATGGCGATCAGGGCCTGGAGGGTGGTGCGGATGTCGTTGAAGGCCATCTCCTGGGCGTGCAGGGTGCGGCCCGAGGTCTGGATGTGGTACTTGAGTTTCTGTGAGCGTTCGTTGCCGCCGTACTTGTGCTTCATGGCCACGGCCCAGATGCGGCGGGCCACCCGGCCAATCACTGAATATTCGGGCTCCATGCCGTTGGAGAAGAAGAAGCTGAGGTTGGGGGCGAAATCGTCGATGTGCATGCCTCGGGCCAGGTAGGCTTCGACATAGGTGAAGCCGTTGGCCAGGGTGAAGGCCAACTGCGAGATCGGGTTGGCTCCGGCCTCGGCGATGTGGTAGCCGGAGATCGACACCGAGTAGAAGTTGCGCACCTGATGCTGGACAAAATACTCTTGGATGTCGCCCATCATCTTTAGCGCAAATTCTGTGGAGAAGATACAGGTGTTCTGGCCCTGGTCCTCCTTGAGGATGTCGGCCTGGACTGTGCCGCGCACCGTGGAGAAGACCCGGCAGCGGATGGCCTCCCATTCTTTGTTGTCCGGCTGGCGGCTGTTGTCGGCCACGAACCGGTCGACCTGCTGGTCAAGGGCGGTGTTGAAGAAACAGGCCAGGATGATCGGCGCCGGGCCGTTGATGGTCATGGAGACCGAGGTCGAGGGCGCGCAGAGGTCAAAACCGCCGTAGAGCACCTTCATGTCGTCCAAGGTGGCGATGGAAACGCCCGAATTGCCGATCTTGCCGTAGATGTCCGGTCGTACGTCCGGGTCGCAGCCGTAGAGAGTGGGCGAGTCGAAGGCGGTGGAGAGGCGGATGGCCGGCATGCCCTCGCTGACCTGCTTGAACCTCCGGTTGGTGCGGAAGGCGTCGCCTTCGCCGGCGAACATCCGGGTGGGGTCCTCGTTTTCCCGTTTGAAGGGAAAGACGCCGGCGGTGAACGGGAACAGACCAGCAAGGTTTTCCTTCATCAAAAAGCGGAGAAGCTCGCCTTCATCCTGGTATCTGGGCAGATAGACCTTGCGGATGGTGGAGCCGGAGAGCGAGGTTCGGGTCAGCTTGGTGCGGATCTCCTTGTCGCGGATGGTGACCACGTGCTCGTCGCCCGAATACTGCCGAACCAGCACCGGCCAGGTGTCGAGCAGCCTCTTCGCCTGCGGATCGAGTTCGCCCTCCTTGGCTTCGAGCAGTTCGTCGAAATGGGTCACCGACTTGCCGTAGAGGCCAAACAGGTCCTTGGCCAAAATCAGGGCTTGGCGTTCCCGCACCATCCTCACCTGGGTGTCGACATTGGCATGGTAACCGCGCAGGCAGTCGGCGATCTCGGCCAGATACCGGGTCCGTTCGGCTGGCACGATGGCCCGGTCGCCCGAGGCTGCGGGAATGACGGTTCGGGATAGCCGGCCCGGTTCGAGGCGCAGCCCCAGTTCTTTCAGGGTTGGGAGCATGGCCTGGTAGAGGGCGGTGACCCCGTCGTCGTTGAAGCGGGCGGCGATGGTGGGAAAGACCGGCATCTGCTCCAGCGGCGTGCCAAAGGCCTCATGGTTGCGCTGATATTGCTTGCGCACGTCGCGCAGAGCATCCTCGGCGCCGCTGCGGTCGAACTTGTTGATCGCCACGAAGTGGGCGAAATCGAGCATGTCGATTTTCTCCAGCTGCGACGCGGCGCCGAATTCCGGGGTCATGACGTAGAGCGAGACATCGACGTGCGGCACGATGGCGGCGTTGCCCTGGCCAATACCGGAGGTTTCGACAATGATCAGGTCGAAACCGGCGAGCTTGCAGGCGTCGATCACCTCGGTCAGGGCCACGGAGATTTCCGAGTCAGTCTCGCGGGTGGCCAACGAACGCATGTAAATGTTTTCGTGTTCGATGGCGTTCATCCGGATCCGGTCGCCCAGGAGCGCGCCGCCGGTGCGCTTGCGTGAGGGGTCGATGCTGATGATTGCCAGTTTGAGGCGGTCGTTCTGGTCGAGGCGGAAGCGGCGGACCAGTTCGTCGGTGAGCGAGGATTTGCCGGCGCCGCCGGTGCCGGTGATCCCCAAGACCGGAGTCTTGTGGTCGGCAGCGCCGGTGCGGATCGCCTGGATGAGTGACGCCGGCGCTTCCCTGTTTTCCAGGATGGTGATGATTCGGGCCAGCATCCGCCGGTCGCCGCCGCCAAGTTGGGCAAGCAGCGCTTTTTCGTCTGTGGGCAAGGGTGGCAGATCGACATCGGCCTGTTCGACCACCTCGTTGATCATGCCCAGCAGGCCCATCTTCTGACCGTCCTCTGGGGTGTAGACGCGGCGCACCCCATAGGCGTGCAGCTCGTTGATCTCCTCCGGCACTATGACCCCGCCGCCGCCACCAAAAACCCTGATCTCCTCGCCACCTCCTTGCTTGAGCAGATCGATCATGTATTTGAAAAATTCGACATGGCCGCCCTGGTAGGAAGTGATCGCGATGCCGTGCGCATCTTCTTGGAGGGCGGCGGTGACGATCTCCCGGACCGAACGGTTATGGCCGAGGTGAATGACTTCCACACCGGTGGATTGGAGAATACGGCGCATGATGTTGATGGTGGCGTCGTGGCCGTCGAACAACGAGGTCGCGGTGATGAAGCGGACCTTGCGGGCTGGTTTGTACTGCGTCTGTTGACCGGCGGAGGAGTGGGCCATGGTGGATCTCCTGGCAAAGGTTGAGTGGATGGCAGTGGATAAAAGGTCCAGTGGCGGATCGATCACACTTCAGGGAGAGCGCAAGCGGCTGGGGCAGGGTAAGGTACTCTTGGAAAATAAGCAAAATAAATTTGTCGCTGGGGAGCCAAAAAAAAACTCGCCCTGGTCAAAAAATGATTCGGCCCCAAAGGGCCGGGTTGTGATCCACGCCCGGCGGTCGATAGGTTGTCAAGGGCCGGCACGAGAGGTTGAACGCGCAAAGGGCGTGGACTCCATCGTCTTTGGAGTTCGCCTGCTGCACCAATACGGCCAGCTTACGAATCAGGAGGCGGGGAACGGTTGACCGCGACCGCAAGCTAGTAAAACTCTCGCGATCGTTTCTTGATTGCATTGCTTGCACAAAACGCTATCTTGGAAATATGAACAGCAAACACCGCAAAACTTTGCAGGCCATTTTTGCGCAACCCATCTCCGGCACGATCAAATGGGCGCGGATCGAAGCCTTACTGTCGGCTGCCGGCTGTGCAGTCACAGAGGGTTCAGGATTTTCGGTCACCTTTGAAAAGGATGGCCGGAGAGCCTATTTTAACCGTCCACATCCGGAGAAGGAAGCCCTGCGGTATCGTGTCGCCGCAGTGCGGGAATTTCTTGATGGACAGTTAGGAGTACGGCCATGAGCAGCATGACCTACAAGGGGTATCCGGCCCGCATCGAGTACGATGACCACGACAAAATTTTCACCGGCAGGCTGGCCGGAATGCGCGATATCGTCACCTTTCACGGGGAATCGGTCGCCGAACTGGAAGCGGCCTTTCATGAGGCTGTTGACGATTACCTTGCCGCTTGCGAGCGGCTCTCGCAAAAACCGGAAAAACCGGCCAGCGGCAATCTGATGCTGAGGGTTCCCCCAGAAGTGCATCAGGCTGTGTTGACAGCGGCCCAGGCCGCCGGAACCAGCCTGAACCAGTGGGCGACCAAGGCGTTGGCCGAGGCGGCTCGCGTCAGATCAACGTAACCGCGTGGGTATCCACGTTGGGGTTCGTGGATTCACCAACCTATATATTGCATCACCGGCCGCGATGGCGGACTGTTGCCGGTCCAGTCCGCCATAACTGTCTCGGTTTGGGTGTCCGCCGGATCGAGGATTTCCACCAGGTTGCTGTCGGCGTTAGGGTGAGGGTTGGTTTTTCCGTCGGGGAACGATGATGCTGGTGCTGGTGATTGCGTCAGGGTTCGAACGATCACCTCGCTTGAACAAGTATTTTCCGCCCGCAGTTCGGGAGCCAATCCGGAGATTGTTTTTCCGACAAGATCGCTTATTGTGCCTTTATCTCAACGCCGTGCCGGCGCAACAACCCGGCGCAAGTATTGCCGAGGTCATGCGCCATGCGGTATTCGATCATCCTTTTCTCCCTTTTTGTCCTGATGCTCTCCTCCTGTTCCTCGCGTTACTACAACGGCCCGGTTTCCGACCATTTCGACGGCGAGCGGTTTTTCAACCCCGGCAAACCGGAAAACAAACCCTTTTCCAAGGTGCTCAAGTGGTATGCGACCCGCGACCGCCAACCCTGGCCCGCTTTCAGCGAACTGCCCTTCACCGACAAGCCGCCCCAACGGGTTGACGGCAAGGGGTTGCGAGTCGGCTTTGTCGGTCATGCCACCCTGCTCATCCAAACCCAGGGGCTCAACATCCTGACCGATCCGGTCTGGTCGGACCGCGCCAGCCCCTTCACCTGGGCCGGGCCCAAACGGGTCCATCCGCCGGGCATCCGTTTCGACGACCTGCCGCCCATCAATCTGGTGCTGATCAGCCATAACCATTACGATCACCTCGATCTCGATACGCTGGCAAGGCTGTGGCAGCGCGACCGGCCCCGGTTCATTGTGCCCCTGGGCAACGAGGCGCTCATCCGCGACCGCGTTGCCCAAGCCCAGATTGAGGCCCGCGACTGGGGCGGTCAGGTGGCGGTCATGCCGGGGTTGACCGTGCATCTGGAGCCGGTGCAACACTGGTCGGCCCGCACTCCCTGGGACCGCAATCGAGCCCTGTGGGCCGCCTTCGTCCTCACCACGCCTGACGGCACGATATACTTTGTTGGCGACAGCGGCTATGGCGGCGGCGACAATTTCCGCGCTACAGCCGCCAAGTACGGTCCATTCCGCCTTGCTGTCCTGCCCATCGGCTCGTACGAGCCCCGCTGGTTCATGGCCGATAACCACATGAATCCCGAAGAAGCGGTCAAGGCTTGGAACGACTTAGGCCAACCGCCCATGCTGCCCACCCATTACGGCATGTTTCAGTTGGCCGACACCGGTTACGAGGCGCCGCTGCGCGACCTGCGGGCCGCCATGCAAGCTGCCGCCGTTCCGGAGGGTCGCATCCGGCCGCTCAACCCGGGCGGGCATTGGTGGGTGGATGAGCTGGCCGTGGCTCCGGCGACGGAACGATGATGGGGAGAGTCCGGTTCAGGGCGCCGCTGCCAACAGTGACCGCAGGGCCTGGCCGATGATGTTGTCCGGGACGTTGCTGGCGAGGCTGCGCTCGCTTGCCCAGGTGATGAGGTGCGGGTCCTTGGCCGCATCGGTGCAGAGGAAATCCGGATCCACCGTTGTGCCGGTCCGGGCAAGATCGAGCCGATCGGCGTCAAAACAGGTACGCACGGTGGCGTCGTCGTGGGTGCGGGCAGCGGTGTGCAGGCGGCAGGCGGTGAGCAACAGGCGCAGCCGCTCTTCATCCAGGCGCAACAGGCCTTTATGGTGATAGTACTCGGCAAGCATGGCGCCGCGTGGGCCGTGGTCGGGGTCGGCTTGCTCGGTGAGCCGCCGACTGTCGTGGAACAGGGCGAACAGTTCTACCACTTGCCGGTCGGCCCCGGTTTCGGCAGCCAGCCGCAGGCCGTTGTCATACACCCTGGCCCAATGGGAAAGCCCGTGCAGGCCATGGGGGTTGGTAGCCATCTGGCCGATGATCGTCTCTAGAAGCCCTTTGGTCATGGTTAGCATTCTGTGGTTGATGGTTTCAGGTGGAAAGACGCCTCTTGCCGGGACGGGGCGGCTTCCCCCTTGGCGCGTCCAGGCGCGGAAAACAAAAATATAAAAAAATCCTTTTACCCAGCAGTCGCCAGCCGCTCACCCAGTTGGACGGCCCGCTCGCAATCTTCCGGAAAGACCGAAGCCCGCCGCGCCGCTTTCTTTGCCGGATCCATGAATTCCATGACCACCTTGCCATAGTCGGGAAACTGATAGGTGTCGTAGCAGCACAGGGTCTCGGGCGGCTTGCCGAAGACGCGGCCAAGTATGGATGCGGTGGCTGCGAACATCGCTGGATAGTCCATCTGGGCGCACAGTTCCTCGTTGACATTCATGGTGTAGACGACGGCTGTCCTGATGGTTCGGGGGAAGATGGCGCGCGGCGGCTGACTGTAGACGAGCGGCGCGAACAGCAGCCGTTCCATGAAGGAGCGCATCTCGCCGGTCATTTGGCCGAAATAGATCGGCGATCCCAAAACCAGGGCGTCAACCCCGGTCTCGATCCGCTCCAGTATCGGCTGTAGTTGGTCCTTCATGGCGCAGCGGCCATTGCTCGGTCCGTCAACCAGTTTGCAGGCAAAGCAGCTGGTGCACCCCTTGTAGTCGAGATCGTAGAGGTGGACCAACTCGGTGGACGCGCCCTGGGCAGCGGCTCCTTCGAGGATCTTGGTCAGCAGGGTGGCGGTGTTCCATGTTTTTCTCGGGCTGCCGTTAATGGCCAGAACATGCATAGCGTCCTCCAAGTTTTTAGGACAGGAATCCGGAAACAGGCGTTCCTGCCGGTTAATACCGCACCGTGGCCATAACCATGGTGGCGGTCCAGTTTTCGTCGCCGCCCAACCGGGCGGTGGCGCCGCTGGCGGGGATGGCTAGTGCCCCCACCAGGCTTAAGCTCAGATGGCTGTTGACCGTCCAGTCGGCGATCAGGTTCCATTCGTCGGCATAGTGGCTGTCCTGTACCCCGAAATAGGCAGGGTTGTATAGGCTGAAGCGATAGTAGAACAGGTTGAGCGTCAGAGGTTCCACCGGCTGGATCTTGAGGCGGATCATATGCGAGTCGAGATTGGTGTTGAACAGGTCATACTCGCCGGTGATCTCGCCCTGAAACCAGGAACCCCAGTCGGTGGCGCTGTAAAACAAGGTGTCGTAGTGCTCGTTGAAGCTGGCATAGCGGTAGGTCAGCTTAGGCTTCCAAGGGATCTCGCTCCACTGGTAGCTGATTGCCGCATACCAGCCGACGCCCGCGTCCAGGCCGTGGTCGCGCTCTTCGCGGACAAACTCGCCATCGAAGGTGAAGGGGCGCAGAACCATGGGACCGTTCATCAGGGCAAAGGGCTTGACGCTGCCGCGCAGGTCAAAGACCCGCATGCCGTCGCGGTCGGGCCGGTCGGATTCGATGCTGGCAAAACTGCCGCCAAGGGTGGCTTTGTCGGCAAAGGCGTATTCCAAGGTGCCGCCTCCAGCCCGGGTGTCGACAGGGATGACGTCGTTGTCCTCGAAATAGAACAGATCTCCGGACCAGGCGCCGCTTTTCATGCGGGCGATGGCGGCATAGTCGGCGCTGTTGCGGCCGCCGAGGTAGTAGGCAGCCCGCCGGAACCCAGCACTGCCCTCGCTGCAAAAGAGGAAACCGGTCCCGGTGGTGTAGATCTGGCGGCCAAAGGAGATGTCGAGGAAGTCCTCGCCCAGGCTGCCGAACAGCGTGCCCGAGCGCCAGCCAGCATAGGCGTTGTCGATGCCCAGCCAGTTGACGTCGCCCATGCCGTCGTTGGTGCCATCGGCGTCGATGCCGAAGGTGTTGGCCAGGACCAGGTCGATCCTGCCGTACAAACTCTGGGTGTTGGGCAGCACATAGCGGCCCTCCAGGCCGGAGCGGATGACCGATTCCGACCAGGAGCCGACCGTCTGGCCGCCGAGCACACCCTTGTCGTTGCCGTACCAGGCGTTGCCCTGGCTGAAGAAGGCGAGATCGAGGCCAAGGGCAAGCTGGAGATAGCTGCCGTTGGCGTTCTCATAGAAGCGCAGCGGATTGGCGTCTTCCTCGGCGGCCGGCAACGCAGTGGGCAGAGCGAGAGCGGTCGTAAGCATGAAGAGGGCGGTTGAATAGGTTTTGCGCATAGCTCTATACAATCAATATGAAAGATGGTGCAGGGCAGGGCGGCGCTTGCCGATCCGCCGGGGCGATTTTTACGTTATCGCGCCATGTCCGTCAAGGTTTTGCCGCCTCTTTTTGTTTCAAGAATCGGCTGGATTGCCGGTGGGATCGGCGTGGCCCAAGTCAAGGCCGGCTTGCTGCGGAAAAGCCGGACAGGGAGGGCCTTAGCCGTTGTTTTGGGCATGGAGATGGGCCAGCATCAGATTGATTTCGCCATACGAGTAGCTGTCGCCGAGGGCGGTTTTCAGCGCCTTGAGGGAGCTGGCCGGCAGCGAGCTTATCTTGCTTTCCAATTCGCGTATCCGCTCCGGAGCCATCAGGTCGGCGATGGGCAGGGTTCCGTCTTTGACGAAATGAGCCAGGTGGCCCTCGATGGTCGGGAGGGTGAAGCCGCGCCGGTCGGCGATCTCCGGGAGCGAGAGACCCATCCGCAGCATCTCAAGACTGGCGGTCTTGGTGTCGAGCCGTTGGCTCGTCCGCTCTGGCGCGCCGGTTGGAGCGATGGCTGGCGGGACCGCCGCTCCGTGGTCGTTTTCCCCGCGCCAGTCGGCCACCAAGGCCAGGAGCTCCTGGCCGTACCGTTCGGCCAGCCGCTTGCCGATGCCCTTGACGGCCTGGAGAGCCTCCATGCTGTCCGGCAGATGGATGGCAATCTGGATGAGGGTCTTCTGGCGCATGACCTGGTACGGGGGCAGGCCAGCGGCTTCGGCCGCGTCGTTTCGCCATTGGCGCAGGGCGCGAAACAGGGCCGGATGGCCGACATCGGCTTCGGTGTAGAGGGCCGCGGCCGGCTTGGGCCGTTTTTCCGCGGCCATGGCCGCAACCGACAACGCCCGGAGATAACGGCCGGGCGAAAAATTTTCGGCACAGACCCTGATCGCCGCCAGTTTGCTGGCGCATTCCTGCCGGAGCAGTCGAATGGCGTCGTCGATCCGCTTGCGGATCTCCTTGTTGTCCGATTCCACCCCCAGGCTTTCGATGCAAGGTCCAAGCCCGGCGGCGAACTGCCCGGCGAAATAAGTGCCAGCCTTGGCCAGCCGTTCCCGAATGACCGGATCGGCAGCCGGTTCGCGCTGCGGCGCAAACAGCGACTGCAACTGGAGCTTAAACCTGTCGCCCACGGCGCAGATGGTTTCCTGGGCCTGCTGCCGGATCGCAAACACATCGCCCTTTCCATTCACCTGGACGATGCCGGCATTGCTCCGCAGCAGCCCGGTCAGACGGCCTAGCAGTCCTGATAAAGCGCTGAAATCGAAGCAGGTCAGCAGCAGCCTTTGCTGGTAGTGAATCCGGGCAATGGCGACATCGGCCTCGGTCGGGGGCTGGGATGCAATCTGAGTGACGAAATCGCGGACCGTCGGGTCGGCTGCCGTGGTTCGGGCCGCAAGCGGCGAACTGAGCACCAAGCCGTCGAGACTGCGGCAGCGGCTCAAGCCCACATAGACCTGACCGTGGGCAAAGGCGGCTTGGGCATCGATCACCACCCGGTCGAAGGTCAAGCCCTGGCTTTTATGGATGGTGATCGCCCAGGCGGGCTTGAGGGGAATTTGCAGGAAATTGCCGACCACTTTGGAGGTGACCTCGGCGGTCTCGGCATCTACCGCATAGTCGATGTTTTCCCAGGTCATGGTCCCCACTTCAATGGGTTCATCCTCCCCCGGACAGACGACCCGCACGCTCTGCTTCCCCATGGCGGCGACAGTGCCGATCTTACCGTTGAAAAAACGTTTTTCCGGCGAAGTGTCGTTGCGCACGAACATCACCTGGGCGCCTGGTTTCAACTCCAACTCGGCGGCGGTGGGATAGGCGTATTCCGGAAAGCTGCCCTCGATCGCGGCTGCAAACCGGCGAGCTGCGGTGGGCAGGGCATTCAGCCGGGCCTTGTTGATGGCGTCGGCCTGGCGATTATGGGTGCAGAGGGTAATGACGCCCTCCTCGGGCGCATAGTCGGGGCGATGGCGGGCGTTGAGCGCTTTCAGACTGGCGGCGTCGAGGCGGTTGTCGCGCACCTGGGCCAGCAGGTCGATGAAGCGCTGGTCTGACTGGCGGAAGATCCGGCCAAGTTCGATCGCCACCAGGTGGAGTCGTTGCAGGGCGAGGCTGCTGAAAAAATAGGGCGAATCGTAATGCGGCCGCAGCAGGCGCCACTCGCCTTCCTTGACCACCGGCGGCAGTTGGTGGAGATCGCCAATCATCAGCAGTTGTACGCCGCCGAAGGGCTGCTCTGAGCGGCGGTAGCGCCGGAGCACCGCGTCGACCCCGTCCATCAGGTCGGCTCGGACCATGCTGATCTCGTCAATGACCAGCAGATCAAAGTTTTGCATGAGGTTGCGCTTTTCCCGTCCGACCCGGTGTCGGCCGTCGTGCAGGGCCGCACCGGGGACCAGTGGGCCGAAAGGGAGCTGGAAAAAGGAGTGGAGGGTAATGCCGCCGGCATTGATCGCCGCTACTCCGGTGGGCGCGGTGACGACCAGCCGCTTGCCGGTTTGCTCTCTCAGCCGGTGGAGGAAGGTGGTCTTGCCGGTTCCGGCCTTGCCGGTGAGAAAGACGGTGCAGTCAGTCTCTTCGACAAAGGCGCGGGCCAGGTCGAGTTCAGGGTTGGGCGGCGGCATAGGCAATCATTCTGGTTTGCGGCGCAGGGTCTTGAGCCGGGAACGGCGGACCTTGGTTTCGCGCCGCCGCTGCCGAGCCGCCAGGGTCGGCTGAGAGGGCCGTCGTGGTTTTCGCGAGACCACCGCCGCCCGGATGATGGCGGCCAGCCGCTCCAATGCCGCTTCCCGGTTTTTTTCCAGGCTGCGGAATTCCTGGGCCTTGAGCACCAGCACCCCATCCTCGGTCAGCCGCTGGTCACGCAGGGTCAGCAACCGCATCTTGATCGCCTCGGGCAGGCTGGAGGCCCGGATGTCAAAACGCAGATGCACTGCGCTGGCCACCTTGTTGACATTCTGGCCGCCCGCGCCCTGGGAGCGGATGCCGGTCATCTCGATTTCGCCGCTGTCGATGACCAGTGTCGGGGTGATGAAGAATGCGGCCATGGTCAGGCTCCCGCAATCGGTCGGGCAACCGTCGGCAGGGATGGCCGCAGTCACCCAAGGTTTACCTTGTTTGCCCTAAAGATCAAGGTGTTGATGGAATGGAATTATGCTGGCGTGTTGATAGTCGATATTGGACGCCATCGCAAGCGCTTTCCTCGCACGAACGCGGCCCGGCCGATCCAGGGCAAGGCGACCAGTCCGTATGGCATCGCGCCTGGTCAGGGAACAAGGCATGTCGCCCAAATATGTTTTGCTCTTTTGTCCCTTTTGAGCCTATCCTTGGTCCGTCTCGCGGGCACAATCCGACGGCCTGCCGATGCCGCCAACAGAGGAGTACAGCTCTATTATCCCGGAGAACGCTTTTAGGCTGCAAAATACAAATTTTTACCTATAGACACTGGCTCGACCGTAGCATAACATTGATTAAAATTCCGAAATGACGGACCTTGAGCGGCGTGGCAGCCCTTATTTTGTCGGAAAGAAGAGACAGGGCGCTTTCCCGTTCATCACTTGCTCGAAAGTCGTTGAATGCAGGGGCGAGCAGTCGTCATGGCGGAAAAGAGAGAAACATGCGCAATCTCCATGCAGTCCCCCACAGTCCTTGATGCCGGGTATAGCCGTTATTCCATTTCGACCGAAAGAGCGCGACCGTCAATCACCCCTGACTGAAGTCAGAGGCTTGCGGGAAAACCTGCAAGTTCTGGGTTGACCAGGGAAAGCGGCATCCAGTCCGCTCCGTTGTAAGGAAAGTTCAAAAACCGACGTTGGGATGCTTCCTCAGTTCCAACCTCTCGAAGCCAAGGTTGCAGACAAGCTTAGGGGTAAGCGCGAAACGGGCTTCGGCATATGCTGACTTGCAACATTCCCGAGGGGAGAGCGTCGAAAGACGCCGTTATCTGGCCCGTAAGGGCTTTGTTCAGGAGATGTCGAATGGGCGCTTTTGTATTTGTG
>WRFD01000043.1 GCA_009778955.1 Desulfobulbus sp. | reverse complement strand
CGCCGCAGGGAGTGGCGCAAGGCATATCTCACCGTCATTGCCGGTTGATTCAACGCGGCGATGGTTATGGGTATTTAACAAGGATAGCAACTACCACAGGAGGAAAGCGGGAGATGCGCTATCCCTCCCCTGATTGAAATCAGGGGTTTCCCGCGCTTTTTGATGAACCTGATCCTCTGTTGCGGCAACATCGGCCTGCGGGAACGGTGGGTAGCCGCACTGCGCACACGTTTCACCATCTACCAAACCAGCACCTTGCAGGACCTGCGCATCCTGGTCGGTCAGCGAGTCTCCTTTGACCTGCTGTTCGTCCACCGCGCTTTGGTCGACCAGGAAACTGTCGCCTACATCCGGGAACGACAGCCGGCCTGCAGACTCTTTATCCTGTCAGACCGACCGGACGATACCGAGGGGTTAGGCTTTCTCCGCCAGGGGGTGGTTGGCTATGCCAACAGCTACATCAATCCGGAACGGCTGATGGAGGCGGCGCAGGTGGTCGCCTCGGGGTCGGTCTGGATCAACCAGCAGTTGATGCAGCGGTTGATCGCCGAAACCGCTCCCGCCGCGCCGCTAGAGGACAGCAAGAACGACCAGGGCCAACGCGATCGAGGTCTTGCCGATTTGTCCAACCGGGAATATCAAATTGCCGGCCTGGTGGCGGAAGGGTTGTCCAACCTGGAGATCGCCGAACAGTTGGGGATCACCGAGAGGACGGTCAAGGCCCATCTCAGCGCCGTTTACGCCAAGACCTCCATCCATGGCCGCCTGGGCCTGGCCCTGCTGTTCAACAAAAGAAAACCGGCCTGAACCAGTTTGCTCTGGTCCAGGCCGGCACGTTCTCCAGGCCCGATGGGCGGTTAGCCTGATTAATGGTGGTGGCCCACGGAGCCGATAAGGTGGTCGAGGGCATGATGATCGTGCATTTCATTGCCGCCTCCATCCGAACCGGTAAAGGCGTCGTGCCCCCCGTCTCCGTGATCGGATCCCGAACCCCCGTGGATCATATCATGGCCGCCATCTCGCATAGCATCACTCCTCTCGCTGCTGGCGTCCACATGGGCGTGTTCGGTCCCGGTAGCGTCATCAGCGCTGCCGATGGTCACGTGGAAGGGATCCGACCGGGCCATATCGCCGTCACCGTCGGTTGCCGTCACGGTATAGGACAACACCGGATCATGGCCGGTTTCAGTCTGGTCGACGGTGATGCTTTTGATCTGGTAGCTGGTGTCTTTATCTTCTGAACCGAAAACTATCTTATCAAAACCACCCGTGTAGTAGTCGTGCGGGTTGAAATCAACTTGTCCGCCCGCCACCCCGTCTATCGAGCCTTTATAGACTTCCACCCCATTCAGATAAAGAGTGTACTGCGCTGTTTCTTGGATGCTGCCGATAACAGGATCGGAAATCACCCCCAGCCCCGTCAGGGTGAAATGAACCGATTCCACGGTCTGAGCGTGACCATTGTCATCTTGGAATTGCATGGTCAGGGTATCATTGGGGTTGATGTACTGATCGTTCGCAGCGCCGTTGTTGACCCCGAGACCGTTGTCGTTCCACTGCAGATTGGCCTCGTGCCCATCGCTAGTCCCGGTAACATGCACCTGCAGGTCGTCAGCAAGATTGACATCAACTGAAGCATGGTTCTGATCACCTCCGGGCATATCGCTTGAGAATACCGTAGTTGCCTGGGTTGGCTGGAGTGGATCAAGGGTGTAGTCCCCCATGGTCACCGTGTACGACGGTTCACCCTGATCATTGAGGCTCACAGAGAAAACTGTATGTGTACCGCTATCATCGGTAAACACCGCATGGACTCCGCCGTTGCCGTCATCCTGATAGTACAAGCTATGGCCGCCGGAGGTCAGGGCATGACCATGATCATCGACAACTGTTTGGCCGATAAGGCTGTTGCCGTTGCTGTCGCCCAACTGGAGCGCAAGGTCGTGGGCCGGACCGTCAGCGCCGAAATTGACGTCAAGCTCACCCGTAACATGGCTGCCTGCCTCGTTGCCCAGAACAGTATCTGACACGTGCCCGGTGCTCGGACCGTCGTCTTCAATCTTGAATACTCCAGCCGCGCCAAGATCAATGCTCGCAGAAGCCGTGTCGCCATCGCCGTCCGTCACCGTCTGGGTCAGCAGCAAAACGCCATCGCCCAGCTGCAGCGTCACCGATTCGTCATAACTGTTAAAGCCGCCAATTGGATGCTGGATGCCTCCGTGCAGAAGGTCAAACTGCACCTCACCCGTCTCATGATTGATATCCAGCGTGAAGTAATTCACGTTGTTCGCACTGCCGGTGATCACTCCGGTGACAGGGTCTTGAGACAGCAGGATTTTATAACCGCCATCCGCGTACAGACCACTATCCACGCCATCACCGTTAAGGGTCAGGTTGAACGATCTGCCGGCAAGACCATCAGCGCCAGGCACGACCGTAAACTGAGCCTGCACGTCCTCGGCCGTCAGGACGGCCGAATGAACTCCAGCATTGGGGTCGACCAGGGTGGGAGGACCAGGACTTTCATCCACAACCGCAGCCCCAAGCGTAAGAGCAGTCTTGCCCTCAATGCTCGGACCGTCGTCAAGCACTTCGACCACCAGGTGACCATCGCCTGGCGCTACATTGCCGTTCGAGTCGATGACCTTGAAGGAGAAGTTATCGTCAACTATATCATTCAGACCTGTCTCACCTTTTTTATCATGATCCGTCGTGTTGCCGTTCAATTCATAGGTCCAGTTGCCGTCTTTGTCGATCGTCAGATCGCCATATTTCCCATCTATCACCAGCGGCTTGTCGGTCGACTCCGGACCAATGGTAATGGTTTTGCCATCGCCGAAATCAAGCGTGACAGTGCCATCGGAACCTAAATGCACCCCCAGATCCTCCAAGTTGCCTCCCTTGGTGGTGTCGCCCTGGCCTGCCTTCGATCCATCCGGCAAATACGCTTCATCGACGATCAAGACCTTCGCAAGACCGATAGAGGGCGGCTCATAGGGCGGCGGGATAGGCGGCTGATCAGTTCCCGGATTATCCTGCGGCCGACCGCCAGGAGGAGGATCCAAGAAATTGCGGCCGATGCCGGTGGTCTCGGCGCCAGAATCCGGCAACACTTCCATATGATCAGAATCGAACACGACAATATGCCGACCGCCCCCCCCGGCTCCCGCTACCCCGGCCACGCCGGGGCCTGCGGCAGGAGAGGGCAAATCGGTGGTGGGATCGATGGTCCCATCCAAGAGAGCGGCCTGAATATCCTGAACCGCGGCAACCGTATCCGTGCTTCCTGCCCGGCCGCCGCCGTAGACGTCATCGTCCAGCAGGACGTCAGACATCCGTCCCAAATCGAGATGGCCATGGTGGTCGGCAAGGGCGATGGAAATGCTGCCATCCGGCCCGGTGACAACGCGTTCGTGTGCATAGACAGGGCTGTTCGGGGTCAGCATCCGCTCAACGCCAGCGGGAGAAACGGCCTTGACCGTACCGTATACTATGAAAGCCTTGCCAATGGATTGGGTGTTTGCTGGAGCCATGTGCCCCTCCTTTGCAGATGAAAAAATATCTTCTGGTGTATTTTGACTTTACCGTATACCAGAAAAAAAGAACGCACCATTGTACCATGGTACTATTGTTCCTTTTTTTGAATGCCGTACCATACAGTCAACATCAAAAAAACTTTGACCGGGACGGAAAAGCCCCGGTCCCTTGAGGCGTACTTCCTCAGCGCCGCATGCCAGGAAAAAAGAATTCATCATCGTACCAAAGTACTATTGTCTCTTTTTTTGAATGCCGTATCATACAGTCAACATCAAAAAAACTTTGACCGGGACGAACAGGCCCCGGCCCTTTTTGCCAGACATCCGCTCAAAAGGAGGAGCGAACCATGAACAAGCGCACATGCTCAATCGCCCTGATTGCCGCCTCGACTTTGATCCTGGCCGCAGCCAATGCCCAGTCGGCATACATTCCGGACAATTATGTTGGTGATCAAACCTTGGCGGAAGGATATTTTGATTACCAGGGAAGCATTCCGGACATCTACGATCCCATGGGTCAAGGGTACGATGTTTCTGGCATGCACGTGACGGTGGTGAACAACACCCTGACCGTAACATTGGAGGGGCAGTATTTTGCCCTATGGAACACTTATTCATCTGATAATAAGGTATTCTCTCCGGGATCACTCTTCCTGAGCGCCGATGTAAACAGCAATGCCTGGCAATATGCCGTAACCTTAAATGGCCTCGTGAGCGGCGGGCTGCCTACGACAAGTGGCACGACGAGCCTGTACAGCACAGAAAATGGCACGATTTCTAATGGAATATTAAGGATAGGAGAAGCAGCTTGGTTTACCCCGACAGACGGACAGAATCCGCTGGATTCCAGCAGTTGGCTGCTTACAGCGGACTCGCTGACGATCACGATCGACCTGCCGGATGCTTTACTGAATGGAGATCTTCTCCTACACTGGACCATGTCCTGCTCCAACGACGTCATTGAAGGCGTGTACTCCCCTGGTTCCAACCCGGTGCCTGAACCGGCCACTGCCCTGCTGTTCGGCGCCGGCCTGCTCGGCTTGGCCGGTTGCGCCCGTCGCCGAATCAGATAAGCCCTTTCTCCCCAAACACCAACGGCCGTTTTCCTTCAAGGGAAGCGGCCGTTTTTTTATTGCCGCGGCTACCCGCCTCTGCCGGAACGCCCCCGCCTTAGCCGGAGGATGCGGTTTCGCTTCCTCCGGGATCATGGTATGGTGCCCACCATACCATTACGCCCGTTGCCCCGGCCGGAAGAATAAACTGCTCCGGCGCCATGCGGTCTGCACGACTGCCCGCAACAATGGACCTGGCCCGGTTCAAGGAGCCTGTCCGGTCCCCATTTGCCTTCCAGCATGAGGTTATCCCGTGAAAAGAACTTTTTATCTGCTGTCGCGACCCATTGTCTGGCTCTGGAAATTTCTCAGTTCCGGCCTGACGGTCCTCTCCAACCTTCTTTTTATTGGCTTGATTGTGCTGGTGTTCACCGCGATCCTGTACACGCCCCCGGTCCAGGTGCCCATGCACAGCGCCCTGCTTCTCGCGCCCGAAGGAGACATCGTCGAGCAACGGTCGCCCCTGAACCTCATCACCAGAATACTGAGCCGGCTGGCTGACAACCCTGTACGCGAGGAGACCTTTCTGCAAGACATTCTCGACGCCATCCATGCCGCCGGCGACGATCGACGGATCAAGCTGCTGGTCCTCAACACCAACCGCATGGGCAACGCAAGCCTCGACCAGATCCGGACGATCGGCGCTGCCATCGACGCCTTCAAGCGCACCGGCAAAAAAGTGATCGCCGTGGGCGACAACTTCAATCAGGCCCAATACTACCTGGCGTCCTGGGCTGACAAGACCTATCTCCACCCCATGGGCGCGGTCAACATTCGAGGATTTTCTGTCTTCCGGTTCTATGCGCGCGAGCTGATCGACAAGCTGGCAATCAACTTCCATGTCTTCCGGGTCGGCGCCTTCAAATCGGCGGTGGAACCGCTGATGCGCGACAGCATGTCGGTCGAGGAAAAGGAGGATACCGGCCTGTGGCTCGGCAAACTCTGGGATATCTACTGCGACGACATCGTCAAACACCGTGGGTTGGAACGGCAGGTGTTTCTTGACAACGTCAACCAAACAGTCGCCCAACTGGGCTCCGTGGGAGGGGACCGTGCCCGGTTGGCCATGGCCACCGGCCTGGTGGACGGACTGAAGACCCATCAGGAGATGGAGGAACTGCTCATCCAGGAAGTCGGCCCGGCGCCGGACGAGGACGGCTTCAACTCCATCACCTTTCAAAAATATCTCGACACCCTTACCCCTTCGTACACGGACAGCCAGGAGAAAAAGGAACTGATCGGGATCATCACCGCCTCCGGCAACATCCTGCCCGGCAAGGGGGCGGCCGGCCAGATCGGCGCCGATGACCTGGTCAAGCGCATCCGCCAGGCGCGCCAGGATGCGCGGGTCAAGGCCATTGTCCTGCGGATCGTCACCGGAGGCGGCAGCGCCTTTGCCTCAGAGTTGCTCCGCGAGGAACTGGCAGCGGCAAAAAAAGGTGGAAAAATCGTCGTGGTGTCGATGGGGGCCATGGCCGCCTCGGGTGGCTACTGGCTGGCGGCCGAAGCCGACGCGATCGTGGCCGAGCCGACCACCCTCACCGGTTCGATCGGCATTTTCGGCGCCATTCCCACCGTGGACAAAACCCTGGCTCAGGTCGGCCTGCATGGCGACGGCATCGGCACCACCGATATCGCCCTCTTTGGCAACCTGGCCCGGCCCATGAGCGAGGCAGAGGCGCAGGCCATACAAATGGATGTCGAACGCGGCTATCGTCAATTCATCGATATTGTGGCCAAAGGGAGGCGGATGTCCACCGCCGAGGTGGAAAAACTCGCCGAAGGACGGGTGTGGGACGGCGCCACCGCCCTTACGCTGGGCCTGGTCGACCGGCTCGGCGACCTGAAGGATGCGGTGGACGAGGCTGCCAAGCGGGCGAAAATCCCGGCGGAAAACGGGTACTATATCGACTTGACGCCGGACAACTTTCTGGAGCGCCTCAAACGGATCGAACGGCCAGTCGAGGCCCTGGCGGCCCGGCTCTGGCCCGCCGCCCTGGTTCCGGACTCGCTGCGCCGGCCGATCGCGGAGCAGCTGGACCTTTTCCTGCCCGGCGACAATGACCCGAAGGGCATCTATTCCCACTGCCTGCTGCCGCTCGCGACGCTCTCCTTCCGATAATGCGGCCGGCGTCAGCCCGGGCCTGGCGCTATCCCTTGAGCACGGCCAGGGGCTGGAGTTCGACCGCGACTTCGATGAGATCGAGCTGATTGGCGATCACCTCGCCAATATCCTTATAGGCGCCAGGCGCCTCCTCGAGATCGTTGCGATGACGGAGACTGTGGAGGACATTGCTCTGTTCGAGCTTGGCGATCTCTCCGCGCAGGTCGAGCACCCGCTGGGCCTGCTTGCGGCCGAGCGCCCGGCCGGCCCCATGCGAACAGGACATGAACGACTGCGGATTGCCCAGCCCCCGCACAATGTAGCTGCGGCTGCCCTGGCATCCCGGAATAATGCCGTGCTCGCCGACAAAGGCCCGGGTGGCCCCCTTGCGATGCACCCAGACTTCCTTGAAAAAATGGGTTTCGCCCGCCGCATGGTTGTGCGCCACGTCCAGGGGCGGATCAAACTGATCGCAGCCGGTCGCCTCGGCCACGATCTCCTGGAGCACGGCCATCATCTCCGCCCGGTTGGCCCGGGCAAAGGCGACGCAGTATTCCATCTCCCGCAGATACCGCCGCCCCGCCGACGATGCCAGCGGCAACAGCGCCAATTACCACTCTTTGGGCGCCGCGCCCCTGCCGGCCTTCTGGGCCAACTGGGCGGCCAGGGCATTGTAGTGGCCGGCGACTTTGTAGCCGAGATTGCGGCTGCCCGAATGGATCATCAGCCAGATCCGCCCATCGTTGCCCCGCTGCATTTCGATGAAGTGGTTGCCGCCGCCCAAGGTGCCGATCTGATGGCGGGCGTTGCCGAACTCGGCCATCACCACCGGCAGGTCCCGTTCCCCGGCGCCGGGTTCCGGCATGGCCTTAAGCGGACACGGTTTGCGATGATGCTTGAATCCTAAGGGGACGGCGGCGCGCAGGCCGGCGAGGATTCGCTTGAGTTGCGGGATGCTCGCCTCGGCCAGGCCGGTGCGGACCGCTTGCATGCCGCAGCCGATATCGACCCCGACCGCGTTGGGGATGACCGCGCCGGTGGCGGCCAGCACCCCGCCAATCGGCATGCCGTAGCCCACATGGGCATCGGCCATGATCGCCACATGGTGGAAGGCGCATTCCAGATTGGCCAAATGGCGCGCCTGGTTCATTGCTTCTTCCTCCAGGGTCTCCGTCCACAGCAGCAACGGGATTTTTTCAGTGTTGATCACCCGTTTCACAGTGTCCTCTTGCTCTCTGCGCTCACTGATATATAGTGCCCACATCGTTTGCGCCGGACCCGCGCTCCACAACCCGGCACTTCTTGAACGCCATCCGACACATTTTCCATGATCACTCAGGAATCCCTGACCCATCTCTGGCTGCACCTGGGCTGGCCGCTTCTGCGCCTGCTGGCGTACCTCGCCATCGGCCTGCTGGCGGCCCTGTTCATCGAATCGCTCAACTGGACCAGAAAACTGGCGGTCATCGCCCGGCCGCTGACCCGATTCGGCCATCTCTCGCCTTTAACCGGCGCATCCTTCTCAATTTGCTTCTTTTCAGGCATGGCCGCCAACACCATGCTGGCCGAAGGCTACGCCACCCGGCAGTTGAGCCGCAAGGAACTGATTCTGGCGAATTTGTTCAACAGCCTGCCCAGCAATTTCCTGCACCTGCCCACCACTTTTTTCATCGCCATGCCGATCATCAAAAGCGCGGCCTTCATCTACATCGGTCTGACCGTGGCCGCAGCCATCCTCCGGACCCTGCTCATCACCCTGCTGGGCCGGATGCTGCTGCCCGCCAACAACGGAGAAATCGCCGCCGCCGAACTGCCCCCGCCCCCGGAGCATCCGTTCCGCGCCGCCCTCCAGAACACCATGAAGCGATTCAAGCGGCGCATCCGCAAGATTATCGGCTACACCGTGCCGATCTACATCCTCTTCTACGCCCTCACCGAGGCCGGTTTCTTCGCCGCCGCCGAACGGTTCATGGGGCAGCATCTTTCCTGGCTGTCCTGGTTGTCGCCCCAGGCCCTGTCGATCCTCACCTTCCAGATGGCCGCCGAATTCACCGCCGGCCTTGCCGCCGCAGGTTCGCTGCTGGCCAGCGGCTCGATGCGCATGGAGGAAATCGTGCTGGTGCTGTTGATCGGCAACATTCTCTCTTCGCCGATTCGCGCCATCCGCCACCAATATCCCTACTATGCGGGCATCTTCAAACCGGTGCTGGCCGCGGAACTGATCCTGTTCAGCCAGGGGTTCCGGACCTTGAGCATAGCGCTGATCGCCTTTTTATATTATTTTTTCATGATGTAGCGGCCCGGCCGGCATAAGGGCCACCCAACCCGGCAATCCTTGAAGGAGGCAATATGGAAAAAAACATACTGATCGCGCTCGATGGTTCGGTCTACAGCGGCAACAGCCTGGAATATATCGTCAAACTCTTCGGTTCCGATTCCAGTCTCTCCCTGCACCTGTTGGGTGTGGTGCCCAGTGGCGGCGGAGGCAAGGATTGGATGTTCGATGTCGATCCCCTTCGCAGCCAATCCACCGAAACGGATCAACGGTCCAGCCGCGCCCGCAAGCTGCTGCGGGAGGCCGAGGACCGGCTGGTCCGGGACGGCATTCCCCGGGAGCGGATCGAAACCAAGGTGAGAATCGCCACCAGCGTCAGCAGCGCGATCCGCGACGAGGCCGAGCGCGGCCATTACGACAGCGTGGTCATCGGCCGGCGCGGTCTGGGGACCGTGGGCAACATGTTTTTTGGCAGCATCTCGGCCGAACTGATTGAAAAATGTCACAAGGTGCCCCTGTGGATCACGGACGGCCAGGTCAGCAACGAGCGGTTTTTGCTTGCTGTCCATCCCAGCCCGTCCTCGCTGCTGGCAGCCGACCACCTAGCCCATATGCTCAAGGGCCATCCCAACGTGGAAATCTGCCTCTACCACTCCAAGCCGGTCTTCGGAACCGTGCGGGCGGCAAAGCCCGAAGCGTTTCACGCCCAATGGGGCAAGGAGTGGTGCGACAAGCACCTCGACCGGGATAATTTTCTCTTTTCCGCCCACTCCCAGCTCCTGATCGAGGGAGGCGTTCCTCGAAGCCGGATCGGGCAGTTGCCCGCGCAGATGCACCTTGATGTGGGCAGCGATCTGCTGCGGCAGGCCAAGCAGCATAGTTGCGGAACCATCGTCATCGGTCGGCGGCGCCGCGATCTCGCCCAGGGACAACTCAAGGGCGTTTCCGACAAAACCTTGAAACAAGCGCAGAACATAGCCGTGTGGCTGGCAGGGTAACCCCCTTCTCCGGCCCGACAACGCCAACGCTTATTTCGCGGCTGGCGGTTCGGCTGCGCCAGGAGTCGCCATCGGGCTGACGATCACCGTGGCGGCCCGTTCGGGCGCCAGATACTGTTTTGCCAGTTCAGTCAATTGATCCGCCCTGATGGCCGCGAAACCCTCCAGAATGGTAAGCGGCCATTGCAGTTGCTGCGGGTGGCGGCTGGACAGGTCAAGCACCGATTCCAGCCAATAGCGGTTGTTCCGCTTGATGTCCTTGATCGAGGTCAGGGTGGGCGAAAGGGCCCGATGCAGCTCATCCTCGCTGATCCCTTTGTCGGCCAGGCCCGCAGCCACTGCCTTGATCGCCCGGGCAAGCGATTCGGCCTGGTCCGGAGCAACAATCAGGCTGCTCTTCATCAGGCCGAAGCCGATGCTGGCACGGCTGGGCTGGCTGGTCACCTGGGGTGAATAGGTCGCCCCCAATTCTTCCCTGATCTTGACCCGCAGCCGGTCATCGAACACCGAGGCCAGCAGATTGAGCCGCCGAGTGCGGTCGATATCCCAAAAATCGTCGGTTTGCCAGGCCACAATCAACAGTGCCCGGTCGATGGTGCTGGCCGCCCGCAGATGCCGCTGTTCACCGGCAGGGAAGACGATCGGCTGGGGCGGCCTCGCCTCCGGGGCCTGCCGCATCGAAGCGCCGAAATATTTCCGGACCAGCTGAATCACCTCGACCGGATCGACATCCCCCACCACATTGATTTCCAGAGGCTCTTGGGCGAAAACAGTCGTCAACCACCGGCTGATCTGGGCCAGATCGATCTTCTCCACCTCGCCCCAGTCCGGCAGCCCGTATTCCGGGCTGCCTCCGGCCAAAAACCGCTCTCCCTGGATTTGGGCGATGCCTTCCGCCGTCCCGGCCAGTTGATCGTACATCCGGCGCAAATTTTCCCGGCTGCGGCGAAAATCCTCGGGCCTGAAGGCTGGGTCGTGCAGGCGGTGCCGGAGCAGTTGCAGCAACATCTCGAATTCATTCCGCAAGCTGCTGCCTTTGAACGAAAAGCTCTCTGGCTCGACCGCAAAATCAAGGGTAAGGTTGGTCCCGGCCAAGGCTTCGTTCAACTGTTCGCGGGTTAATCGGCCGATGCCAGACTCGCGCATCAGGGCCTCGGCGGCCAAGGCCATGCCTGCTGCCGGCTCTGCCTGCCTGCCGTTGCCGAACCGTACCGAGAGCAACACCTGATTTGCCTGAAAATCCGTGGCCTTGATGTTGAGGAGCACGCCATTAGCCAACTTGACCGTCTCCACCCCGATCTCCTGGCGGCTCACCTGTTCGGGGCGTTCGCGCTCAGGAACGGATGGCAGGGCCAAATAGGGGAAAACAGCGCGCTGAGCCTCGACCCAGACCGGGATATCCCTGGTCTGGTTGGCCTGGTACAACTCGCGCACCTGCTCCTGCAGTTGGGCGACCGTCAGCTCTGGCGTTAGGACGCCGGCAAGATGAATCTGGCGTCGCGGGCCGTTCCACATCTGGCGTACGCCATCGTTGACCTCGGCCAGACTCAGCGTGTCGAGCGCCGGTCCATAGAATGCCATTTCCTGCGCCGGACTTAAACTCACCTCGCCGTCACCCAGTTTGCGGATGATTTCGTCGGCAAGTTCGCGGCTGTCACGGGAGGCGGCGGTCTGCACCGCCTTGTCCAGCATGGCCTTGACCTCCCGCTTGCCCCGCGACAACTCATCCTCGGTGAACCCATCCTTCTGGGCTTGGGCAAGGGTCGTCTGCAACAGGGTCAGCGCCTCCCGCCAGGTCCCGGCCTTGGTCCGGGCGCTCAAGGAGGCGTAATTGTATTGCCGGAGGAAAAGGCCGGCGTGGGTCCGGGGTTGCGCCAAGGGGCTGTTGGGCTGCTGCTCGAGTTGCGAAAGCCGATACCCCAGCAGAATTGAAGCCAGGTATTGCCGCATTTGCTCGAGTTGCCAGGCCTGGGAATCCGTACGCGGCTGGATGTTGCCCACCGCGGTCAGGCTCACGCTGGTGGCGCCAAGCTCCGGCTCGGGCAGGACGAGGATGTCGATGCCCGAGGTTTTGACCTTGCCCATCTCCGGACAATGGACCGTGGCCTCCGCCGCCTTCAGACCGGCAAAGGCGGCCTCCAGCAGCTTGATGGTTTCCGGCGGCTGCATATCGCCGACCACCACCAGGGTCATGTTGTCAGGTCGATACCAACTGTCATAGAAAGCGCGGAGCTGGCGGCTGTCCGCCGCATTGAGCACCTCTTCCACGCCGATGGGGTCACGCCTGGCCACGAGCGTGCCGTCAAAGTCGAACTCCATCTGTTTTTTCGCAACCCGGGCGACAGCGGAATCGCGGCTGCGTTTTTCCGACAGAATGACGCCCCGTTCCCGGTTGACCTCTTTTTCCAGCAACAAGGCGCCCCTGGCATAGTCGGCCAGCACCTTGAAACCTTCCGCCATCACCGCGTCGCCAGCCGAGGGCAGCAGGAGGTTGTACACCGTCTCGTCAAAACCGGTGCGGGCATTGGTGTCGCCGCCAAACCCCATGCCCAGCGATTGGAAATACTCGACCAAGGTGCCGGGAGGATAATGGGTGGTGCCGTTGAAGAGCATGTGTTCCAGGAAATGGGCCAACCCCCTTTGCTCTTCGGTCTCATTGAGCGAGCCGGCCCGGACCACGAGGTAAAGGGCCACCCGGTTCTTAGGTTCTTGGTTGGGCATGAGCACATATTGAAGGCCGTTGGCGAGCCGGCCGAACACCAGCGACGGATCTGGCTGCAAATCGCTGCCGTCCTGGGGCCAGCCGGCTATCAGGCAGGTTGGCTGCGCTGTCTGCGCCGCGGTCTCGGCGGCCTTGGCCCTGTCCAGCGGCAAGACGGTCAGGAGTGCCGCCAACAGGGCAACCACAAATCGTGACGAAAACAAAATCAAGGATTGCTGCATTGTCGAACCTCAGGCTTTGGTGTACACAGGGAGAGAATTGTTAAACTATAATATGCGACCTGAGGGGAAACAAATGATTATTGCCGGCAAACGGGCCTTGGTGCTGGGAGCGACGCGCGGCATCGGCCGGGCCGTCGCCCGAACCTTGGCCGACCAGGGGATGCGGCTGATTATGCCCTGGTTCGACTGGCCCGAATCGGTGGCGGAACTGCAGGGGGAATTCGGCGGCGGCCGGGACGGGCACCTGCTGGTGCGGACCGATCTGCGGCAGGCCAACGAGGTGGCGGAGCTGATGGCCGCCATCGACGAACAATTCGGCGGGCTGGAGATTGTGGTCAACAACATCGAACGCGGCGGCATGCCGATTGTGCATGGCGGCTACAACCGGGACGTCAACCGCGACCTATGGCAACTGGAAATGGAGACCACCTTACGCGCCAAATGGCTGGTCTTCGATCAGGCCCTCCCCCTGTTGCGCCGCAGTGAAGCGGCAGCGGTCATCAATATTTCCTCGATCGCCGGCATCGTCGGCCGGTCCGGCCCGGCGGGGCTCCTGTTCAACGACGGTTACGCCGCCGCCAACCGGGGGATACGTTCCCTGACCGAAACCTGGGCCAGAATCGGCGCGCCGAACATCCGGGTCAACGAGCTCATGTTGGGACTGATCGATACCCGGCACGGACCGGGCACCTGGGGCTGGGATCTGCTCTCCGGAAAACAGCGGCGCGATCTGCTCCGCCATACCCTGCTGCGGAGAACGGGCAGGCCCGAAGAAGTGGCGCAGGCCGTACTGTTTCTGATCCGGGATGCAGATTTCCTAACCGGTTCGGTGGTGCGCCTCGATGGCGGCTATGTAGTGGGTGGGGAAGCGCCCCCGGTCATGCCCGAGGGGTCTTTGTGAACTTCAACGGAGTGGCCGTCAACCTTGCGGCACCCAGTCGGGAAGGTGATGCATTATGTATTCGGTCACCTTTTCCTTGGCGGCCGGATCGTTCTGCTGGATTCCGGCATCGCGCATCACCTCGTCAAAATCATACCAACACAGCTCCTTGTCCTCACGGCT
>WRFD01000042.1 GCA_009778955.1 Desulfobulbus sp. | reverse complement strand
ACAAAAACAGAGAGACGCCTGCCGATCCGCTCAGATTGTTCCGTCGAGCGGCATTACCATCGCTCTGTTTGTGGCTCCAGAAATCCGGATGAATTCCACTCGAAATGACGAGGAGCCAAAAATGGCTGGGCTGCCGCTCAATAAAATTTTCCCAGCTTCGCCGGGCCGCTGCCGTGGAACCGGATGTTAGAGGTGCCCTCAAGATTGTGCAGAACAAGATTCACTTCGCAGCGCATGGCCACACCGCCGCCGCGGTGATTGCCCAGCGCGCCAACGCCGAACTGCCCTTCATGGGATAGACGGTATTTTCGGGCGAGCAGCCTACGAAAAGCGAGGTCAGCATCGCCAAAAACTACCTAGCGGAAGAGGAACTCGCCACGCTGAACCGTATGGTTTCCGCGTTTTTTGATCTTGCAGAACTGCGGGCGATGCAACACCGGCCGATGTACATGCGGGACTGGATGGTGGAGTTGGACGATTTCGCTACGCGATATGGCAAAGGTATCCTGCCGAACGCGGGGACGGCCAGCTGCCATCAGGCAGCGCTTGAAAAGGCGAGCGCTGAATACGAAAAATACCGCCAGCGGACGATAGGTGAACTCTCGCCCGCCGAACGCGACTTCCTTGCGAATATAAAAGGTGCCCAAAAGAAACTGGAAGGCAATTAATACGGCACAATCCACTTTTTATGTGATAGTATCGGACAATAGTATGAACCTCCAATCAATGAGATGGGAAGCGCGAAGGCACTCGATGAACAAACCATGAGCTATCTGGAGGCGCACATTCCGGAACTGGCCGAAGGCGCGGTCAAACAGGCCTATTGCAAAAATCTGGCCGCCGGCAGGAAGATGGTGGAGGCGGTGAATGGACAACTCATAGAATCCTTCCCCGACGGGAGTTCCAGAGTGATCAAACCTCTAGAGGCTCCCACTCCGGTTGTGCCGGGACAGCGGCGAGTGCGGATGTTTGCCGGGCCGAATGGTTCGGAAAAAAGCACGATAACCGGGGTTGAACCCGCCCCACGAAAATAGAATCTTGCCCTGGCAGGCTGAACCAAGTTAGAATTCGTTGGAACATGATGGACGTTATAGCACGACAAAACTGGCAATAAAGGCTACATGGCGGTATTCTTGCCGGTATTCTGGATAATTCAAATTATTAACATTTGTTATTTAATTTAGTTATAAAGTAAATTCGAATCCCTGCTTCTCGTGAAAGAGTGTGGGCTGCATGAAGGAAACGGCACGGATCAAACACAGTATCAACCATCCCGATACAGCACATCAGTATACAAACATTTAACGGATCCTCTATGAAAAGCCTATTGAAAAGCCTTGCCTGTCTCCTGGTTCTCTGCCTCGCTCTCCCGGCCTTTGCCGGTTCGATCAAGGAATACACCGCTGATATGGTGGACGTTAAGAGCGGGAAAGTTGTGGCCAAATACTATGTCACGGAAAAAAAAATGCGCATGGAATCCTTTGACGAGGAAGGCGAGGGTTCCGTTTCCATCATTCGTGTTGATCAACAGATGATGTACGCCCTACAGAAAAATAAAACCTATCTGACGATTCCTTTTAAGGGCGACAAGATGCCCAGTATGATGGAGATGCCTAGCTTGTTTTTTGAAAAGGATGGGCCGCAGTTCAAACAGGAGAAGGTCGGCTCTGAAACCGTGAACGGTTACCAGGCGGAAAAAATCCGGGCAACCATGACCATGGACATCATGGGGCAGACGCATACCGCGACCAATTATATATGGATGGCCAAGGAATTCGATATCCCTGTGCGGATGCAGGATGAAAAAAAAGGGAAGGTAGTGGAGATGCGCAACATCAATAAGGGAGCGCCTGCGGATTCACTCTTTGAAATTCCGGCAGGTTACCGAGACATGTCGAAACAGATGGAAGAAATGATGAAAAGCATGAAGCCCCAGCAAGGCAAATAATAGAGGCTACAGTAGACTGTTAGCCTATGTTTTGCTTGATGGCTCTCTGGTTTTCATCCAAAGAGTTGACCATGAGTGTAACCAATGAGCGGGGCATCCAACGACAACGTCACAGCGCATTTTTGCCAGCGATATAATAATCGCCCCCGAAAAACAATTTAACGACTTGAAATAACTTGATAAAACAAGAAAGATATTTCACTATTAAACTGCAGGATACAGTCGATTTAGCCTTCAATTTCTTATATCTTGATTTTCGATGCAACCGAAGAAGCAGATAGCGAGTCCTCTGTTGGACATGCCCCGCAGCCGTTTGGCAAACATTTTCGCACCACGGCACCATGGTCACCCATTGTATCGTCTGAGTGGACTGATTGGCTGGGAGGTGAGGAGGGATTTGTCAAACTGTACTCGGAGGAAGGTCGGCCTGGCATCCCGCTTGATCCTCAAGAAATTGAGGGAGAAATTGTTTCTTTTTTTGGCCGGCTGACTTTTGGCCGCCTGGTATCGCTCTGATTGCCACAAGTCAGTTGCCGCTTTACCAGCTCCTGTCTTTTGAAATAGGGTTCTCCAGGGACGACTAAAAGAGAATCATGCATTGCCATTGCCGTCGAGAAACGGGGGATGTGCGCATCAAAAGGAATTGAGCGATGCGCCGCTGACCAATACCAGGTGGATATCAAGCCCGCTGTTCAGTCGTCTTTTGCCCCGGCTTTCCCTGGCGACCATCGGCACCTGAAATTGCGCCAGCCGCTCGGTTATCCAGCAAGATAAGAAGAAACCTAATTGAAATACTTTTGATTATCATGTACATTAAATTTTATACATTGCAGAACAAATGACTTTTTTCCTTTCCCCCTTACCTAAAAAGGAGAAGACCCCCATGAGAATGGCAGTATTTCTGATTTCGTCGTTGCTTTTGTGTACGAGTGCTTTTGCTTCGGATGAAGATGTGGCCAACAGGGCGAAGTTTGACAAAGAGTGTACAGCCATGCTTGCGGCCGATGGGCCCTGCGCCAATGTCCCCATGGGCGGAGGTGGGAGAAGAGGTTGTGTCAGCAAACCGGAGAACTTTGACAAAGCGACCCCGGCTTGCAAAGCTGTTATCGAAGAATGGCGGGCAATGCAGCAGAAAAAATAACCTTTGAGCCTTATATCCTGATTACACTCAACAAAAGAGGTGACAAGGGGCGATTCGTTTGCCCCTTTTTTTATGCCGTCCGCAGCGCTCATTGTTGGGAGCAGCCGCAGATACCCCGCCCGCCAGGCCCATAAAGTAGGGCAGGCGCTGTGGTGCGGGTCCCGCCATCGGGCATCCATTATTCTCGATGGCAAAAGCGGACGAGAATGTTTAAAAGAAAGTCGCGTGTTCCATCGCCTGCAACCAACCCGGAGGGCATCTGATCCGGCTCACTGCCTCCCGCGACTCGTCCCGCCGTCTTCCATCGCCCAGCATCCATGAAGTTTCTTTTTGATTTTCTTCCGGTTCTCCTTTTTTTCATCGCCTACAAGCTGTTCGACATCTACATCGCCACCGGGGCGGCTATCGTGGCCACGCTGGTCCAGAGCGGTTGGTTATGGATCACCACCCGCAAGGTGGGGACGATGCAACTGACCACTTTGGCCATCATCCTCATCTTCGGGGGGCTCACCCTTTTGCTCCACGACGAACAATTCATCAAATGGAAGCCCACGGTGATCAACTGGCTGTTCGGTGGCGCCTTTCTGCTCAGCCAGGTGGTGGGCCGACAAACAGCCATCGAGCGCCTGCTGGGGAGCAACCTCACCCTGCCGCCATTGGTCTGGCGACGCCTCAACCTTGCCTGGACAGTCTTCTTTTTTGCTTTAGGCGGCGCCAACCTCTATGTCATGACCTATTACGACCGCGATACCTGGGTCAATTTCAAACTGTTCGGCATGCTCGGCCTGACCCTGGCCTTTGTGGTGGCGCAATCGTTCTATCTGTCCAGATACGTGAAAGAAACAGGGGAAGAGCACGGATAGGGTCAAGGTGTTCTAATTTTCGCATGACCGGCATGCGTTGAAATATCTCGGATTGCTCGCGCCCAGGGATACTATCCATTTGGCACTTGAGACCTTGATCAAGGCCCGGGAGACGAGCCAAGGAAGGTAAAAGGCAACCAATCGACAAGACCGAAAGGGCTGGTGGCTGATGCTGGCTTATCTGTTTGAGCGGCCCTTCGACCCTTGGCCCGGGAGTGGAACCGCTTTAACCAGATTCTCAAACCTTGAGCGCCGGTCGCGCTCAGCCCTTCTGCTCGTCCACCCGCCGCAGTCCTTCCATGATCAAACCCATGAACCCGCCTATGACCGGCAGCTTGGTTTCCTCTGCTGTAAGCCCGCCAGTGTAGGTGAACCCCCCTTCGCTTTTCGCCAGTAGAGTGAAAAAGGCATCCTTGCCGGCAAGCTCGCCGTAGTGGGCGTCGATCAGTTCTCCCCCGTGGAAGGCCACGACCGCGCTGCCGTCGTCGAGAGTCAGGTGGACCTTGCCCGTCTTCTGGCTGGAGTTGATCAACTGGAACAGTTCCACCGGATTGATTTCGACAAGCCGACCGGTCATGCCCGAACTGATGGTGCCGGCCCGCATGGTGTTGGCCTGGGCGCGCTCCACCAGCATCCGGTAGAAAAAGACCTGCAACACCGGATAACGGTTGAGGACATGCTTGAAATCCTTACTGGAGAGTACGGCCAGCCGGGTCTTTTCCCGGGAATGGATGGAAGTGGTGATCGGTTCGCCGGACAACAGGCTCATTTCTCCGAAAACTTTCCCTACCCCCATCTCGGACAGGGTCTGCCCCTCGTCGCCGATGACCGCCACCTTGCCCTCAAGCACTATATAAAGGCTGGTTCCCGGCTCACCTTTCTTAAGGACAATCTTGTTGACCTCAAACTCCTTCAACTGGAGTTGGGCGGAAAGGTCGCGCAAACTGTCCTCGGTGAGCGGCTCGAAGATTTCCAGGCTGCGCAGCACGTCGTAAAACCGATCCAAATGGCGCATCCGCGCCTTCTGCTCGGCCACGGCCAGCAGCTTCATCTGGAGGGTGGCGAAATCCTTTTCCTTCTTGAACTCGAACCGGATCATGCCGGTACAACCGCCGCACTCGAATTTGACCCGTTGCGGACCCACGGGAGAAAAGCGTTGCATGCTTTTCTTGTCGACCAGAGCCTTCATCAATTCGCGCATCAGCACCAGGCAGGCAGGCTTACCTTCAGGAACGGTCAGGGCGTCCTGCTCGACCTTGAATTCTTCGCCGACATTGTAGACCGGGCAGGAACGTTCCTCGGTGATGATGAAGATCGCGTTACGGTATTCCATAATTCTCCAGCAACGGGCCGTCGGACAGGCGGCGGATCACAACCGGGCCCGGAATAGCTCCGAGCCGGGATCGCTCAATCGGAACGGCCCAGAAGAAGATAGACAATCAAGCCCAGCATCACGGCGCCGCCGAAAGTAACCGGCAGTATCTTGTTGATCTGCAACTGGCCGTTGACCACCATACCCTGCATGTAGGGTGTTCCCGTGGCATACCAGGCGGCCATGAGGATGCCCAAAATCGCTATGTCGCGGAAGGCCTTCTTGTACAGCAGGTAGCCGACCAAGGCGATAAAGGGAACCAAAAACCAGGGGTTGGCGAACAAGCCCGCGAAGTCGGCGGCCTTGGCCTGTTCCACCAGGCGCGTTTTCTCGACAAACTGGCCGATCGAGCCAGCAAGGGAGCCAAAATTCATCCTTTTCTCCTTGTTCTTTTTCTCCTTGTTGGATGGGAAGGGGTCCAGTCGAAGAACAGGGGCATGATGGCTGGCGCCATAGAAAGCCGTCGCGCAAGACGAGCGATGGGCACGCTCAAATGAACTCGACCTGCTTGTATGGTAGCAATGGCAATCCGGTTCGTCAAAATGAAATCAACGACTTCCCGGCGTTGGTGTTACCTGAATCGTATGCCGGACAGGAGATGAACCGCTCACAGGGCCCAGCCGTCGCAACAGCCGGTTGATGTCGGGGGTGTCGATCCGGGTGAAGCCGAGGGTCCGTGCCGTTTCCAGGGCGCGGCGGTATTCCTCGCCGGTGACGGTGCGGCTCAGTTCCGCAAATTGTCCGGCCAAGCCGCAGGGGTGATATTGGGCCATGGTGTTGAGATAGCTGGCCGAAGAAAGGGCAGTGGCGATGAAGCGGAGAATCGATTCGGTCTCGGCAATCAGCCCCGGCATCAGCAGGTGGCGGATCAGCAGGCCATGGCTGGCGATGCCGTCGGGCCCGATGGCCAAATCGCCGACCTGTCGGTGCATGATCGCCAGGGCCTCGCGGCCCCGCTCTGGATAATCCGGGGCCCCGGCATAGCGGTCCGCGGTTGCAGGCTCCCAAAACTTGATATCCGGCATGTAGATGTCGATTGCACCGTCCAACAGCGCCAGGGTTTCGGCGTTTTCGTACCCGCCGCAATTGAAGACGACCGGAATGTCGAGCCCGCCCTCCAGGGCCGGGATCAGGGCCGCCAGGATCTGCGGCACCACATGGCTGGGCGTGACCAGATTGATGTTGTGACACCCCATGGCCTGCAATTCGAGCATAGCAGCGGCAAACCCGCAGGCATCGACCTCCTGCCCCACCTGGTCGCCTTGACTGATCTCGTAATTCTGGCAGAAGCAGCAGCAGAGGTTACAGCCGGCGAGAAAAATGGCTCCGGAGCCGCCCTTACCGACCAGAGGCGCTTCCTCGCCGAAGTGGCGGCCGTAACTGGCTATCCGAGCCAGAGCGCCGGTACCGCACCGGCCGGTCTCACCGGCCAGCCGGTCGACCCGGCAACGCCGGGGGCACAGAGTGCAGCGGGCCAGCCTCTGGTGGGCCTCTTCGGCACGCCGGCGGAGCAGGCCACAGGCATGCAGGCCATGAGCAGCGATGGACATGGCAATCTCCGAAAACGGGCCAAACGGTTATTCCTCGTCGCTCTCCATCGCCTTGAGCAGGGCCTCAAGCCCCATGGCCTGGGTCATGGTCAGTAATTCGTCGTGGTGAAAAAAACCGGCCATTAGGGCGACGAACTGGGAGGCGAGAAACAGGGTGTGCGCGTTAGTCTCCTGGCCGAGCAACTGGCGGCAGGAAGCCAGGTCGTCGGTTTCCACTGCGGCCAGAAGATCGTTGAGCCATTCGAGCTGTTCCTCCTCAAAATGGAACTCCGCCATGGCCTGGGCGTACATGGCGACGATGGTCGCCCGATGGTTGTAGACGGTGTCGATATCGTCCGCCTCGACCGCATCCAGCACCTGGCGAATCTGGGCCAATACCGATATCCGATCATCGGCTTCCTGGGTCATGGTCATACCTCCTGCAAGGGAAAAAGAATGGCGGGCGGGGTTTGCGCCGGCGTCAGTGGGCCGAATGCTGCCGTTCCACCGCTTGCGCCTGGATGGCGGTGATCGCCACGGTATTGACGATATCCGTCACCAGACAACCTCGGCTGAGATCGTTGACCGGCTTGTTGAGTCCTTGGAGGATTGGCCCGATAGCCACCGCCCCGGAGGACCGCTGCACCGCCTTGTAGGTGTTGTTGCCGGTGTTGAGGTCCGGAAAGATGAACACGCTGGCTCGGCCGGCCACTTCGCTCTCCGGCATTTTCTGGGTGCCCACCGCCAGGTCGATGGCCGCGTCGTACTGGAGAGGGCCGTCGATTTTCAGCTCAGGGCGGCGCTGGCGGGCCAGCAGCACCGCCTCCCGCACCCGCTCCACGTCCTCACCCTGGCCCGAATCCCCACTGGAGTAGGACAGCATGGCCACCACCGGGTCGATACCGAACATGGCGGCGGTCTCGGCGGAACGAATGGCGATCTCGGCCAGATCCTCGCAGGAGGGGTTAGGGTTGACGGCACAGTCGCCGTACACCAGGACCCTGGTCTGGAAGCACATGAAAAAAACGCTGGAAACGACCCGCACCTCCGGCTGGGTACGGATGATCTGGAACGCCGGCCGTATGGTTTGCTGGGTCGTTTGCACCGCCCCCGCCACCATACCGTCGGCCCGGCCGGTATAGACCATCAGGGTGCCAAAATAGCCGACATCGTTGATGACATCGCGGACATAGTCGCGGGTGGCCCCCTTGTGCCTGCGCACCTGGTAGAGGCTTTCGATGAATTCCTCGCGCAGTCCCGAGCTGCGAGGATCAATGATCTGCACATCCTGGAGTTTCAGTCCCAGAGAGCCGGCCTGGCGGCGGATGATTTTTTCGTCGCCCAGCAAGGTGATATCCACCACCTCACGGGAGCGCAGGATCTCGACTGCCTGGAGGATGCGCTCCTCATTTCCCTCGGGGAGGACGATATGCTTGCGCATGCTCCGGGCCCGCTGGAAAAGCGAATACTCGAACATCAGCGGCGACATGGTCGCGGATTTGGTTTCGATCACCTGCTGCTCCAGGCCGGAGGTGTCAACATGGCTTTCGAACACCCCCAAGGCCCGGTTGATCTTCTGTTCGTTGCGCGGTCGGAGCGTCCCTTTGATTTCACCAGCCAGCCGGGCCACGCTAAAGGTATCGCCGGCCATCAGGTAGATCGGCAGAGCCAGGCCGCCGATACCGGCGAGCAGTTTCACTATTGACGGACTCGGCTCCAGGCCGCCGGAAAGGAGTAGGCCGGCCGGCGAAGGATAATTACGCGAGGCAATGACGCCCAAGGTGGCGAAAATGATATCCGGCCGGTCGCCCGCGGTCACCACCAGATCGTCCTCCTCAAGGAAATCGATATAGTTGGCCGGCCCCATCGCCGCCACCTTGATGGCATGCACATCGCGCTGCAGGCCGAAGCGGGGGCCGCTGAAATGCCGGGCGCCAAGCCCTTCGGTGATTTCCTCCATGGTTGGCATGCTGAACCCCGCCATCTCGGGCAAAAAATCGAAGCGATAAGGTTTGTCGCGATGGTGGGCGCGGATCTCGGTTGCCGCCTCGGCCAGCAGATCGGGATCAATCCGATTGATGAAGATCGCCAGCAGCGGGCATTGGTACTGCTCGTAAATTTTTTCGGCGACTCCGATGTTTTTCTCTATTTCAGCCACGGTACGGTCGCGTCCGTTGACCACGTGCAGGGTCGGAGCGCCCAACTCCCGGGCAATGCGGATGGAGATGTCGTAATCAAAGGCATCGGACATGCCCACGATGGTTGGCCCTTCGCACAGGAGAAAATCGCATTTTTTGCGGACTTCGCTGAACTTCCGGACAATCTCGCGGAACAGAAGCCGGTCGTCTCCGCCGGCGATCAGGCCGCGGGCCTCGTCATGGCTGATACCGGCCATCTCGTCGTATTCGAGCCCCACATTATAGCGCTTCTTAATCAGGTTGATATCGTTGTCGTTCCTGCCGTCGCCCGGCACAATCGGCCTAAAAAAACCGACATGGTCGATCCGCCGGGACAGGAGCTCCATGACCCCCAGGGTGACGACCAACTTGCCGCTTTCTTTTTCCAGGTTGGCGATGTACAGACTGTCGGCCATGGCAGGCTCCCTTACTGACGAGGAAAGTGCACCCACAAGTAACGAATCATGATAGTTGACCGGAGCCGGAATGGCAAGAACCGTTGCGCGGCAGCAGGCGCGCCATCCATCGGCCCGTCTCCAGCAGGAGACAAGACCCTGCTGCACTCGAAACAATCCTGTGTTTTTATGGCCGATATCCCTACAAAATAACGCGGCTCCTGGCATAGGGCCATCAATCGGCCTGTTGGCCGCTGTCATCATCAATATTTTTTCTCTCTTTCACCAAAACAACTTTTTTCCTGAAATTATAGTTCAGCACAAGGATAGAAACACCAACATCTTCAGGTTGTTCTGGCTGAATGGCGCATCATTGTTTGGCGACCTTAAACCGCAACCAAAGGAAAAAAGACGAAAAATCGGCTCAAATCCCTTGATTTTGTTCGTTGACAGCACTTTGGAACTCCTTTATAGTCACCGACATGTTGGGAAAAGCGGAAAAATTCAGATAACCACAAGATAATTCAAAAAAAAGGAGGGAAAAGGAAGCCAGAGCAAGGATACACACACTGAGCACAAAGCAGGTCAACTCAACTACAAGATTAAGGGGGAGTGCATAACATGTCAGAGCAAACTACTTTTCCAAGATGGGTACCGCTACTTGGAGGTCTTTTAGGCAGTACAACTTGCGGTTTATTGTTGTATGCGTTCAGCGTTTTCATCAAACCTCTCCAGGCCCAGTTCGGCTGGTCCGTCACGGACGTATCCTTGGCGTATGCCATCATCTGCCTGATCTTCGGCTTGATGACCTTTCCCGCTGGCCGAATCAGCGACAAAGTCGGTCCGAGAAACGTGGTTCTCATTGGTGGCATCATCATGGCTGTCGGCTTTTTCCTGGTCTCCACCATCACCCCGCCGGATCCCGCCGTTGTTGCCGCTGGTGGTGACGCTCTCAAATCAGCCAACCGAGCACCGCTCTACATGCTGTACCTCTATTATGGCGTGATTGCAGGTTTTGGCGGCGGCTGCGTGTACCTGCCGCCGATCGCCACCGCGCCCAAATGGTGGCCTGACCGCCGTGCCCTGGCCACAGGCTTCACCGTTGTCGGCCTTGGCCTGGGATCCTTTATCATGGCCCCGCTGGCCGTTCAAATGATCAACTCGCCGACCATCGGCAATGGCAGCGCTCTCCCCGTATTTAAATATGTCGGTATCGCCATGGGCATCCTGGTGATCATAGCCGCCCTCTGCCTGAAAGTCCCGCCGGCTGGATGGAAGCCCGCTGGCTGGAATCCGCCCGCTCCCGCTGGCGGCGCTGGCGCGCCGAAGGCCTTCCGTGACTACACCTATGAAGAGACCAAAAAGACTCCCCAGTTCTGGCTGCTGTGGCTGGCCTATTTTGGTGGTTCCTTTGCCGGTCTGATGGTCATCGGTCTGGTCGCCGCCCATGGTATCGACGCCATGAGCGCTGCCTTCGTCAAATCGAACGCCCTGGCCTCCATCAAGGATATCCCGAAAGATGCCGCCGCCAGCATCAAAGCTGCTGCTGCCTACGCGCCGATGTGCTTGGCCATCACCAACGCTGCGGTCCGCGTCTTGATCGGCCCGATCGCTGACAAGCTGGGCGGCACCAAAGTGATCTTCGTCACCCTGTTCATTCTCCAGATCGCCTCCATGTTGGCTCTGTTCCCGGCCGGTAGCAACGCTACCTTCCTGGCGCTGGTCGCCGCCCTGATCGGCTGGAACTACGGCTCCATGTTCACCCTGTTCCCGGCCACGACCCTGCAATACTTCGGTCCGAGCTCCCAGGGATCCAACTATGGTCTGCTGTTCACCGCCTGGGGCGTGGCAGGCTTCTGTGGCGTATTTGCCGGTGGTTATCTCCGCGACATGACCGGCTCCTATTTCGTGCCTTTTGTCGTCTCGGCAGTGCTTGTGGCTGTCGCTACCCTCATCCTGGCTACCTTGAAGGCGCCTGAGAAGAAGGCCGCTTAATCAGCAAAGGTATACAAACACCAAAAGGCGTTCCGGGTTTTCCGGAACGCCTTTTTTCTTTTATATAGCGCATGGTGGCCGCGAGACGAGGGCTTAGCGAGCGGCGGTTCCCTGCCGTTAAATCCGCACAGGGCGGTCCGGCCATCCTTCGCCGTTTGTAGTCAGCGGCCTTCCTTGGATGAAAAAGGACAAGCACCCTGCCTCCCAACAGCCCCAACAGCCGGCCCCTATAGGGAAAAAATCAAAATATGGTATTCTTGTTTGCTAATTCCGCCTTTTCGAGCTAACTTTGAACATTAGCTATAAAGTTGTAAACTACTATTTTGCATCACAATTCCCCCCAACCAAAGACAAAATCCCATGGAGGCATGGATGCTGGAGTTCAAGCAGGGCGTCGATATCCTATCAGCGATTGGCGGCATTACAACCATTGGCGAGGCCAAAAAGCTGTTCGAAGAACGGCTTGACCCTGAACATTTACAACGGCTGGCCGCAATCACCAACGAAGCAGCACTGTTGAAGATCGCCAACGCCATGGCCATGTGCGTCCCGGACCGGATATATATCCATACCGGCAGCGACGAGGACCGCGATTATGTCCGCCGGATGAGTCTGGAAAAGGGCGAGGAACAGTCTCTAGCCATTCCCGGCCACACCATTCATTTCGACCTGCCCGAGGATCAGGGCCGAATGGTCGATCAAACCTTCTACATCGCCGACCCGGCCGAAGAGGTTTCGTCGCTGGCCAAGAAAGAGGCACGGGAAGTGTCGCATGCCTATATCAAAGAGCACATGTGCGGGATCATGCGCGGCAAGACTATGTACGTGGGCTTCTACAGCCGCGGCCCAGTGGGGGCCAGGGCTTCGATTCCGGCCATCGAAATCTCCAGTTCCAACTACGTCATGCATTCGGCCGAATTGCTCTACCGCAACTGCTACACCGATTTTGACGCCGAGGTCATCCGGCGGGGTGAATTTTTCACCAACGTCCACTCCGAGGGCACCAACCGTTCAGAGGACGTGCCCAAGGCCCGTATCTATATGGATCGGAGCTGGCAGACCACCTTTTCCTTTTTCTGCACCTATGCCGGCAACACCCTACTGATGAAAAAGGGCAACCACCGCTTTGCCACCGACAGCGCCATGTACAAGCACAACGGCGAGGAGCTCTCGGAGCACATGTTCATCACCGGCATGACCGGCCCCGGCGGCCGCGTCACCTACTTTGCCGGCGCGGCGCCCTCGGGCTGCGGCAAGACCACCACCGCCATGGTGGGCAGCAATTTCATCGGCGATGACCTGGCCCAGATGTGGATTGAGGCGGACGGCAGCTTACGGGCAGTCAATCCGGAAATCGGCATCTTCGGCATCATCGAGGACGTCAACCAGGAAGGCGACCCTTACCTGATGCACTGTCTTCGACGTCCAGGCGCCGAGGTGATCTTCTCCAATGTCCTGGTTGATCCGCAGGGAAAACCCCGCTGGACTGGCGACGGCGAACCGCCTCCCGAGCAGGGCGTCAACTTTAAGGGCGCATGGACCCCGGCCACGGCGGGCGTACCCATGTCGCACCCCAACTCGCGCTGCACCCTCACGGCAGAGACAATCGGCAACCACAACAAAAGGGTCAACGCCGACCCGAAAGGCGTCGTCATCAAGGTCATCACCTATTCGGGTCGTGACGCCAACACCATGCCGCCCATCTGGGTAGCCAAGAACATGGATGCCGGGGTGGCCATAGGCGCCTCTATCGTCTCCAAGGCCACTGCCGCCGAGATCGGAGCCAGCGGCGTCAACCGCCAGCCATGGGCCAACAGTCCCTTTGTCGCCGCCCCACTGGCCGAATATCTCGAGGCCCAGTTCAATTTTTACGGCAACCCCAAGATGTCCCAAAAGCCGATCATGGCCGGGCTCAACTACTTCCTCACCCACGAGGAGCGCGGCGGCAGCGGCAAGGGTCTGCTGGGCGAGAAGCAGGATGTCCATGTCTGGCTGGGCTGGCTCGAACTGTTCACCCACGGCGAGGTCCAGGCCATTGAAACCCCAATAGGCCTGATTCCCAAATATGAGGATCTGCACCAACTGTTCACCAACAGGATCGACAAGGAGTATCCGGAATCGCTCTACATCATGCAGTTCTCCTTGTACATCGACAACATCATTGCCCGGATCGATCTGCAGGAAGCCGCCTGGAGCAAAGAGCCGGGAACCTCCCTCCGACTACTGTTCGCGGTCTACAAGGAGCAAAAGGCCGGCCTGCTGGCGCTTAAAGCCGCTAAAGGCAGGATTGTCCCCCCCGGGGAATTGGCAGCCTAAGCATTCTGCTCCACCCCACGAACGACCCGAGCCCCCGGCCTGCGCCGGGGGCTCTGTTTTTGGCTCCTTGTCATTTGGCGTGGAATTGATGAATAGAGGGATCAAATCCACGCCAAATGACAAGAGGGGGGCTTATAAGCGGGAAAGATATCATCATTGCGCAGGACTTGGGTTGCAGGCTCCGTGGGAGATCACTAGCCAGACATGACCTGGAGACATCTCAACTTTTTCCAGAACCATCGTTATATCACGGCCCCTGTTCCCCGGGTGCGTTGTCCAGAGCATGGAATGAGACAGATCAAGGCGCCATGGGTGCGGAAAGGGAGCGCATTCACCCTGCTGTTTGAACAGGTCGCCACTGATGAAACGACGAAGAGCCGTTTT
>WRFD01000041.1 GCA_009778955.1 Desulfobulbus sp. | reverse complement strand
TAAGACCGGACTTGTCCGGCAGGCTTTGTTGATCTCAGAATCTCCTTCCTTAAGGTGGGGGAATATGTCAATTAGACAACAAAATGGTCAAGATGGAAAGCGGCAACGGTTCAGCCAGCCCCAACATCTTCTGGGTCGATCTGATCACCCCTTCCGAGGAGGAAATCCAGCAGGTGGAGAAGGATTTCCGGGTGGAACTCTTCACCAAGCAGGAGAGCGAGGAGATCGAGTCCAGTTCGAAATACGTCGACGCCGAGGATGAGATCGGCATCAACCTCAATTTTCTTGTCCCCGAAAACAACGCCTTCACCAATGCGCCGGACTCGTTCATCCTCAAAGACAAGATTCTGTTCACTCAGCGTTCCTGCGAATTCCACGCCTTCATGGAGACATGCCGCAAGCTGCGCACGATCAAGTCGGTGGACGGCGAGGACATCTTCCTTGTCATCCTTGAAACCCGGATCGACTCCGACGCTGACCTCATCGAAACCATCACCGACCGGATTTCCGAGATCAGCAAGCAGATGATCGGCGACAAGGACCCGGACCGCGACCTGCTGCTCAAGATCACCGCCCTACAGGAATCGACCATTTCCATTCGTGAGAATATTGTCGAAAAGCAGCGCATCATTTCCTTGATGCTCAAAAGCAAGATGATCCCCAAGGAAGACCACGAAAATATGCGGATCATGATCAAGGACGTGGGCTCGCTTCTGGATCACGCCTCGTTCAATTTCGAGCGGCTCGAGTTTCTCCAGAATTCCTTTCTCGGTCTGGTCGACATGGAGCAGAACCGGGTGATCAAAATTTTCACCGTCGTCGCCGTGATTTTCATGCCGCCCACCCTCATTGCCAGCGCCTACGGCATGAACTTCAAGTATATGCCCGAGTTGGACGAGATTTGGGGCTATCCCTTTGCCGTGCTGTTGATGATCCTGTCCTCGGCCACGACCCTGCTGTTTTTCAGGCGGAAAAAATGGCTCTGATATCCTGAGGCCGCCGGGCGCCATCGGTTCGCCCGCCCGTTGTCATCCTTGTCGAGGAAAACTAGATGAAGGCATTCTATTCCGTCCTGATTGCCGGCGCGGTCGGCTGGTTGGCGCTGCAAACCTTTCAGCCGCCGCTGAACGATCCCCGGGCGGTGTCCCGGCCGGTCGAAGCCAGAGGTGATCTGGCCGCCGACGAGAAAAACACCATCGACATCTTTCGCAACGCCGCGCCATCGGTGGCGTACATCACCAGCATCGCGGTTCGCCGCAATCTCTTCAGCCTCAATGTCTACGAGATTCCCCGGGGAACGGGATCGGGCTTCATCTGGGACAAGCAGGGACGGATCGTGACCAACTACCACGTCATTGCCGATGCCAGCCGGCTGGAGGTGACGCTGGCCGACCATTCCACCTGGAAGGCGGTGCTGGTGGGGACGGCCCCGGACCGCGACCTGGCGGTGGTGCAGATCAGCGCTCCGGCTGACAAGCTGAAGCCCATCGATATCGGAGAATCCAAGGATCTGTTGGTGGGCCAGAAGGTCTTTGCCATCGGTAACCCCTTCGGTCTGGACCAGACGCTGACCACCGGCGTCGTCAGCGCCCTCGGTCGGGAGATCACGGCGGCCACCGGCCAGGTCATCCATGATGTCATTCAAACCGACGCGGCCATCAATCCGGGCAATTCCGGCGGGCCGCTGTTGGACAGCGCCGGCCGGCTGATAGGGGTCAACACCGCCATTTACAGCCCGTCAGGGGCCAGTTCGGGCATCGGCTTTGCGGTGCCGTCGGGCGAGGTCAACCGGGTGGTGCCGCAGATCATTGCCAAAGGCAAGCTGATCCGGCCCGGCCTGGGCATTGCCCTGGCCAACCGGAGGCTGACCGAGGAGCTGGGGTTGGATGGGGTGATGATCCTCAAGGTGCTCCCTGGATCGACCGCGGAAAAAGCGGGACTGAGGGGAGCCTCCCAGGTGCGGGACGGGCTGGTGCTGGGCGACGTCATCCTGGCGGTCAACGGCAAGCCGGTCCAGGATTACGATGGACTGCGCGACGAGCTGGAACGGTACGAGGTGGGCCAGAATGTCACCCTGACTCTGATGCGCGATTCGACTGCGGTCGATGTCAAGGTGCCGCTTGAGGCGATGAACTGAGAGCGGCGGCTTGCTGGCGCCTTACGGCAGCAGGGACGGCTTTTTCTTCCGGCCGTTGGCGCCCATGCGGCCGATCATCCAGCCCAGCAGCAGGACAAGGGCGCCGGTAAAAAACCAGCTGATCGATCGGTTTTTCTGCAGCACCGTGCACTCGATCTGGGCTTCGGTCAACTGTTGGCGCAGCGCCTCGATTTGTTTTTGCGCCTCGCTCAAACTGTTTTTGGCTTGGAGGCCGCTGGCCGGGTCGGCTACCATGGTCAGGTATTTATCGGCCAGGGTGCTGCGGTCGGTGGTGCAGGCGGCCAGCTCCTTGCGCAGGCGTTCGTTGTCAGTGGCAATGTCCCGGAACCGTCCCATGGGATCGGTCCCGGTTCCGTCCGGTCCCAGTCCCGGTTTGATGTTGGCCACCGGGATCAGGGGCGAGCTGCCGAGGAACCGGCTGCGCACCCAGCCCTCGGTTCCGTCCTGCATCCGCACCCGCGCCCATTCCTTGCCCCCCTGCACCAATGCCACGGCTGTTCCCATGGGCACTGTGGCGACAATCCGGGCGTCGTCGCCGGGGTTCTTGCGCATGAGCACTTCCAGGCTCGGTTTGATGTAAAAAATTTCCGCATACGCCGGCGCAGCGATCCAGCTTATGAGCAGCAGGGAGAGCAATGCGGGGCCACGCCAACGGCATATGGAAAACAAAAACAAAAAACTTTTCATTGCATCTTCCCCGGTAGGACGAACGAGAAGGCGATCGGGAAATACGGGGTTGTTCGGTGCAATTGCCTGAAGACTCTAGCCCGTGTCGGTCTTCCGGCATGGGATGCACGCTTCTGTGCAAGCTTCTTGCCGGAATTTGCCTGACAGCATAAAAAAAACACCGGGTGGCACCCTACCACGAAATGGCGCGGCCCGCCAGTTTCGCCTGAACAATATCGCGCCCTTTTTTTCGGAAAGTTCAGATGGTATGGAGTTTCTTGCTCCTGATCAGGGCCAATTCCCGCATATTTCGAGTCTTGTCGGATTCGTCGACAATCTCCCGGCCGATAATCTCTTCCAGGATATCTTCCATGCTGATCACCCCGGTGACGCTGCCGTACTCGTCGACCACCACGAACAGGTGCTGGTAGCGTTCAAAGAAATCGACAAAGATGCGGTCTAACGGAGCTGTTTCCGGCACAAAATGGACCGCCCGCATGATTTGCGAGAGCTTGAGGGAATCCTGGCCGACTGCCGCCGCCATGAGCACATCCTGGCTGAGCACGATCCCTACCACATTGTCGGGTTCGCCGTCGTAAACCGGCACCCGGCTGTGCATCCGCCATTTGCCTTCCATGTGGGCCGCCTCCTTGATCGTCAGCGATTGGGAAGCGAAAAAGGTGACGGTGCGCGGGGTCATGACCTGGCGGACATTTTTCTCGCCCAATTGGAGAATGTTGGCGATCACCTTTTCCTGGTCGGCCTCGATGCCGCCGGATTTCCGGCTCAGACTGGCGATGATCTTGAGTTCTTCCGCGGATAACTGTTGGGGTGAGCGGCTGTTGGGCACCAGGCGGGTCACTTGCTGCGCCAGCCAGATCAGCGGCAGCAGCACCATGATCATGAAGCGTAAGGGGCCGACGATGTGGGGGCCCATCTGTCGGGCATAGGTGACGCCGATGGTCTTGGGCGCCACCTCGGTGAACAGCAGGATGGCCAGGGTGAAAATCAGGGAGAACCAGACCAGGCCGTCCTGGCCGAACAGGGCGACCGCCGCCGCGCCGGCCACCGAGGCGCCGATGGTGTGCGCCACGGTGTTGAGAGTGAGAATGGCGGTGATCGGCTGCTCAATGTTGTCCTTGAGTCTTTTCATGTTTTCGGCCTGGCGGGGGTGGGTTTCAGTCATCAGTTCGACCTGCGCCGCCGACAGGGAAAGGAGGATGGCCTCGAACAGCGAACAGGTGGTGGAAACCAGCAGGGCGATACTCACAGAAAGGATGAAAACGAGCAACACAAAGAACCTCCCGAAATCACGATACAATTATGGATAAATCCGGCAACCGGCAGTTTTGCCGATTGAGGTTGGGCCAAGTTTAGTGTATGAAAAATTTACATTAAATCAGTTGTCTTTGCTTTTCAAAGCATTCTGTCATCCGCCCGTGGAGGAACCCGTTCTGTGGCCGATCAGACCGTGACCATTGAGTTTTTCGCCCAGGAGCCGTCCACCTTTACCGGCGATCTGCTGGTCTTCCTGGTGGAGGAAGGCATCCCTCAAGCCGCCGAGTCCGGGACGGACATCAACCGTCTGTTGGCCAAAGTGAAGGAAACCGGCGATTTCAAAGGGGAGAAGGACCAGATCTTTGTGCTGTACCCCGGATTGGTCGGGGTGGAAGCATCCCAAGGCCTGTCGGCGAAACGAGTGCTGTTCGCCGGCCTGGGCAGGCCGGACGACGCGATCAACGACCGGAGGGAACGGCTCCGGCTGGTCGGCGGCGCCATCGCCAAACAGGCCGGCAAGGTGAAGGCCAAAGAGGTCTTGGTCGTCTTGCCCAAGGAGTATTTGCTCGACGCGGTCGAGATCGCCCAAGGCTTGAGCGAGGGATTGTTGCTCGGCAACTATCGCTTTGATCTGTACAAGCAGCCCAAGGAGGACGATCCGCCGGTCCGGGTGGAGCGTTTTCTGCTCCACGACGGCGGCCTGGCCGCCAGCGCGGTCCGCAAGGGCCTTGAACTCGGACGAATTCTGGCCGAGGCCGCCTGCGCCGCCCGCGACATGGCCAACCAGCCCGGCAACGGCTGGACCCCGGCCGATTTTGCCGAATACGCCAGGAAATTGGGCAAGAAAAGCCGCCTGAAAAGCACGGTCCTGGACAAGGGCGACCTGCAGAAGCTGCGCATGGGGGGCATTCTCGGCGTCAACCAGGGCTCAGTCCAGCCGCCGTTTCTGGTGATCCTCGAATACAAGACCAGCAAAAAGAATCCGACCGTGCTCCTGGTGGGCAAGGGCCTGACCTTCGATTCCGGCGGCATCAGCACCAAGCCGCCGGCCGGCATGGAAGACATGAAATACGACATGTGCGGCGGCGCGGCGGTGCTTGCCGCCATGCAGGCCATTGCCGAGATCGGGGCGCCGGAAATGAACGTGGTGGCCCTGGTGCCCGCCACCGAGAATCTATCCGGATCGGCGGCCCTCAAGCCCGGCGACGTCATCCGCCATTACGGCGGCAAAAGTTCGGAAATCATCAATACCGACGCCGAGGGCCGACTGATCCTCGCCGATGCCCTGGCCTACGGCATTGAGACCTACAGGCCGCAGGCTGTGATCGATGTGGCCACCTTGACCGGCGCGGTGATCATCGGCCTGGGGCATCACTACACCGGCCTGATGGGCAACAACGACCAGTGGGTCGAACAGCTGATCGAAGCCGGCGCCCGGGTCGGCGAGCCTCTGTGGCGGCTGCCCCTAGGAGCCGAGTACCGCAAGCAGATCGACTCCAAGATCGCCGACATCAAAAACGCCGGCAGTGACCGCAGCGGCGGCGCCATTACGGCCGCCTGCTATCTCCAGGAGTTTGTCGGAGAGACCCCCTGGGCGCATCTCGACATTGCCGGCACGGCTTGGGGTTTCACTGAAAAATCGTATATTCCCAAGGGGCCATCGGGTATCGGGGTGCGCACCTTGGTCGATTGTCTGCGCCAATGGCGGCCAATCCAGTCCGCTGACAAGAACGAATAAAAAAGACCTCTTGGCCGGTATAAGCCCGGCCGGGGACAGCCAAGGAGGACAGCATGCTTGTCAAGAGAAAAGGAATCACCGTCAGTCGGCAGATCATGGACGATCAACTGCTTCACCCAGGGGCCACCGGCGAGTTGACCGGGTTGCTCAACGACCTGGTGGTGGCCGGCAAGATCATCAGCGCCGAGGTCAACATGGCCGGTCTGGCCGATATCCTCGGTCAGTCGGGCCGGACGAACATCCAGGGCGAAAACGTGCAGAAACTCGACGTGTTCGCCAATCAGACCATCAAGCGGCGGATGGAGCAGTGCGGGCATGTCTGCGTCATGGCCTCGGAAGAGGACGACGACATCATCCCGGTGCTCGAGGGATACGAAGGCAACTACACCATCGCCTTTGATCCGCTCGACGGTTCCACCAACATCGATGTCAACGTCTCCATCGGCACCATTTTTTCCATCCACCGGCGCCTCAGCCCTTCAGGCCAGGGCAATGTCGGCGACCTGCTGCAAAAGGGCAGCAAACAGGTGGCGGCCGGCTACATCATCTACGGCTCATCCACCGTGATGGTCTATACCACCGGCTCCGGGGTGCACGGCTTTACCCTTGACCCGAGCGTGGGTGAATTCTTTCTCTCCCATCCCGGCATCAGGATTCCGGAGGCCTCGCTCTACTACAGCGTCAACGAGGCCTACGCCAACCACTGGTTCGACTCCACTCGCCGGTTCATTGATTGCCTGAAGGCGGCCGACGGCGGCAAGGGGGCCTACAGCCTGCGCTATATCGGATCGCTGGTGGCCGATGTCCATCGGAACCTGATCAAAGGCGGCATCTTCCTCTATCCCCGCGATAAGAAAAGCGGCGAAAAATCCGAAGGTAAGCTGCGGCTCCTTTACGAAGCCGCGCCCCTGGCGATGGTCGTCGAGCAGGCCGGAGGCAGGGCGATCACCGACGACGGCCGGCGCATTCTTGACATCGAGCCGACAAAATTGCACCAGCGCGTCCCCCTGATCATCGGTTCCAGGCGGGACGTCGATCTGGCGGAAAAATTTCTCCGTGAGGAAGAGTGACCGGGACGCGGCGCCTTTGCTCCTGTTTTCCCCCTTGACAAATGCGGTTGGGGCTTTAGTATAAAAAATATTTAACTCAACAGGCCACACCATGACACGCATTCTCGCCCTCCTTCTTCTCCTTAGCCGACTGCTCGGGCCAACCGTGGCAGGGGAGGAAGGTGTGTCCTGACAGGCCGCTGACAATCTGAACCCGCAAAGCCACGGTTGACAAACCGTGGCTTTTTTTTTGACCGAGACAAGGAGAGAACATGGATCAGAAAAAATTGAAGAAATATCGCCCCTATGTGCCGGTGCGGCTGACAGAGCGCACCTGGCCCGACCAGGTCGTCACCAGGGCGCCGATCTGGTGCAGCGTCGATCTGCGCGACGGCAACCAGGCGCTCGTCCAGCCGATGAACCTGGAGGAGAAGCTGGAGATGTTTCAGCTCCTGGTTCAGATCGGCTTCAAGGAAATCGAAGTCGGTTTTCCTTCGGCCTCACAGGTTGAATACGATTTCCTGCGGCTGTTGATCGACGGTCATCATATCGCCGGGGATGTGGTGCCCCAGGTCCTGACCCAGGCCCGCGACCATCTGATCAAGAAGACCTTTGCCGCGCTTACGGGGGTGTCCGAGGCGATTGTCCACCTCTACAATTCCACCTCGACCCTGCAACGGGACGTGGTGTTCCAGAAGGGGCGGAAGGAGATCGTTGAGTTGGGGGTGGCCGGAGCCCGGCTGATTCGCGAACAGACGGCGCAGACCGAAACCAAGATCCGCTACGAGTATTCGCCGGAGAGCTTCACCGGCACCGAGCTCGATTTCGCCTTGGAGATCTGCGAGGCGATCATGGATGTCTGGGAGCCGACCCCGGACAATCCGGTGATCATCAACCTGCCCGCCACGGTGGAGATGTCGACCCCGAACATCTATGCCGACCAGATCGAATGGTTTTGCCGGCATCTGAAAAACCGTGACTGCGCGCTGATTAGCCTCCATGCCCACAACGACCGGGGCGAAGCGGTGGCCGCCACCGAGCTGGCCCTGATGGCCGGGGCCGACCGGGTGGAAGGAACCCTGTTCGGCAACGGCGAGCGCACCGGCAACGTGGACATCGTCACCCTGGCGCTGAACATGTTCACCCAAGGGGTTGATTCCAAACTTGATTTTTCACGGATCAACAGGGTGATCAATGTCTACGAACGCTGCACCAAGCTGAAGGTGCACCCAAGACACCCCTATGCCGGCGAGCTGGTCTACACCGCCTTTTCGGGTTCGCATCAGGATGCGATCAACAAGGGCATGACCGCCCTCGAATTGACCCAAAGCGGCTTGTGGGAGGTGCCCTACCTGCCGATCGACCCGCAGGACGTTGGCCGCACCTACGAGTCGATCATCCGGATCAACAGTCAGTCGGGCAAGGGTGGGGTGGCCTACATCATGGACCATGAGTTCGGCTTCAAGCTGCCCAAGGAAATGCATCCGGGCTTCGGCCGGGTCATCCAGGAGGTGACGGACGCCCATGGCGACGAATTGTCCGCCGAAATGGTCTTCCACACCTTTGAGAAGGAGTATCTGCTCAACACCAACGGGTATGCGCTGAACTCGTTCAATGTGCTCAAACGCCACTTCGAGCGGGACGAGGAAAGCTCGATCGCGGAGATTGAGGCGGTGGTGGTGACTAAGGGCGGGGAGAAAACGATTTGCGCCACGGGCAACGGCCCCCTGGATGCCTTTTGCGCCGCCCTGCGCGACGGGCTGGGACTGCGGTTTTACCTCCACTCGTACCATGAGCACGCCCTGACCCGCGGCAGTTCCGCCAAGGCGGTGAGCTATATTGAAATCATCGACCAAGACGACGAGAGCTGGTGGGGGGCCGGGGTGGATACCGACATCATCGTCGCCTCGATCAAGTCGCTGCTCAGCGCCCTGAACCGTTCGGCGACCAAGGTGAAGAAGGAGAAATGACATGGGGGGAAAACTGATGATCGCCTTGGGCTGCGGCCTGCTGCTGGCCGCTGCCGCTGCCGCCGCCGAAGAGATCGGCGAGGTCAGCACCACCTTCAAGCTGGTGGGCGCGAACGATAAAATTGTGATCGAGGCCTTTGACGACCCGGATATCAGCGGCGCCACCTGCTATGTCAGCCGGGCCAAGACCGGCGGCATCAAGGGAACGATCGGGGTGGCCGAGGATACCTCGGACGCGTCGATTTCCTGCCGCCAGACCGGGCCAATCACCCTGCCGGAACGGGTGGTCTCGGGCAAAGACAACGGCAAGGAGGTGTTCAAGAAATCAGCCTCGCTGATTTTCAAGAAGATCCAGGTGGTGCGCTTCTACGACCAAAAGCGCTCCACCCTGGTCTATCTCACCTACAGCGACCGGATCATTGAGGGGTCGCCGAAAAATTCCATTTCCACCATCGGCCTGCCCCGGGCGGTTCAGGGCGGGGCAGGGACAAGCCCGGGCAATTGAATCCGGCCGCCTTGCAGGCTGGACGGGGCCCGTTAGCCCGCCTATTTGCTGAACGCCTCGAACAGGCAGGACATCCCCAGCATGTTGGTCCCCTGGACGCTGGCGTCGAGGATGTCGCTGTCCTTCCAGCCAAGGCCGTGGAGGCGCTGGATCTCGTCTTCGCCAACCCGCTCCTTGCGCTGCACTTTGGCCACCGTCGCGAGCAGGGCGTTTTCGGCCTCGCTGAAGGCCGCAACCTCCCGGCCGGCGGCCAGATCGGCCAGATCCTGCGCCGACAGCCCAGTCTTGCTCAACCAGGTTTGATTGAGATTGATGCAATGGTCGAAGCAGGCCTGGCGAGCGGCAAGGAAGCGGATGGCGGCCAGCAGGGGAAAGCCGAGCGCCTCGTGCCGCATGAAATACGATATCTGGGCAAAAAAAGACCTCGAACAGTCCCGGACTGGTGCTCATGAGCTGCAGGGGCGCCGGCGCCGGGATGCGTTTTTGCCGGAAGACATCGTAGGTTTCCGCCACCACACCTGTCGCCTTTTCCGGGGTTTGGCAGTCAAGCACGAACATACGGTTCCTCCTTGTAGTAGATTGGTCGTCTAGTTTTATAGGCGCATGCCCGCCAAGGGCACGCGAGTTTACCTGCTGTCAGGCCAACAGCACCTCGAAGGTCATGCGCTGGAACGTATCCAGGGGCTCCGGGCCGGCAACGGCCTTCATCCGGATGCGGGCGCCCTGCCAGGCCGAGAGGATGTAACGCGCTGCGGCTTCCGGCTCAAGACGGGCCGGCAGTTCGTTTCGTTCCTTGGCTTCCTGGAGTAATCGGGCCACGGACCGGATCAGACCCTCCAGGGAACGGTTGAGCCTTTCCCGGAAGGCGGGATTGACGTCCCCCATCTCTTGGATAAGGTTGCCGATGGGGCATCCCATGATGAATCCTTCCTGTTCGAAATAGGCGCGGAACCAGAGAAAAAAATTGGCCAGCCTCTCCAGCGGCGGTTTGGAGGCGTCCTTGAGAACCGGGCGCGCCTGTTCGGCGAGCCCGGTCTGGTAATGGTCCGCCAGGGCGAGGCCGAATGCCTACTTGCTCTTGAAATAGAAATAAAAGGAGCCCTTGGGCACGCCGGCCGCCTGCAGGATTTCCTGCAGGCCGGTGGCGGTGAATCCCTTGTGGTGGATGATGCGCCCGCCGCAAGTGAGAATATGTTCACGGGTATCGGCTGTCATGGCGATGGCAATAGATCGGTCGTCTACGGCATGTCAAGGAAAAAAGGTCCGTGGCGGCGGTTGGCGCTCTTGCGCCCTCAGGGCGCGCCGGGCAGAGCAGGCATACAGGCGAAGCCGGGCTTGGCCGGGTTGCAAGGATTGCTTGTGCCATCTGCGCAAGAATGGTAATGCTTTGCAAGCTCATTCCCTCTTGCGCGAGGATTCATTATGGACCAATTTTCCGGCACATTGCTCGGCCGGACCAAAACCTTGCTGCTGGCCACCGATGGGTCCAGCTTCAGCGAAGGGGCCTTGCAGAAAGCCATTTTTTTTGGACAAGCCTGCCAGGCCAAGGTGATTGTCCTGCATGTGGTGCCGACCCGAACCGAATCGATCGGCGCCGCCAATCTTGCCGTCCGGCAGAAGCGGGAAGAACTGGCCCCGTATTTTGACCGCATTCGAACCATGGCCGGCGATAGCGGGGTGGAGATCGAAATCGTGGTGGCCGGTTCCAGCAGTCCGGAAAAGACCCTGGTCGACCAGGCCCGCCTGCGGCAGGTCGACGCCATCCTCATGGGCCGTCACGGCAAGGCCAACCGCTGGTCGCGGCTGGTGGGCAAGACCACAACCAGGGCAATCGGCCAAGGATTTCCACGGGTTTTGGTGGTGCCGAAGGATTGCGCGCTCACCGGCCGGCACATCCTGGTGGCCGTGGATGGCTCGCCCAACAGCCGGCAGGCGGCGCTGGAAGCCTTGAGTCTGGGAAGCGCCTGCCCTACGCTCCAGCAAATAACGGTCATGGCCGTGGCCCGGCGCAAGGAGGACCTGGCCGAGGCCGGACGCCTGGCGGACGCGGTGTGCGCCCAGGCGCTCCAAGCGAACCTGACCCTTCCCTGTGAGTCGCTGGTTGCGGAAGGCGATCCGGCGGATGCGGTGGCGGCAGCGGCCAGGGAGCGGGATGTGGACATGATTCTCCTTGGCGGCCCCGGCCGGGGCAGTTTGTCCAAGATGCTCGCTGGGCATGTGACTGAAAATGTCATCGGCCGGACGCACTGCGCGGTGTTGGTGGTCACCGCCCAGGGGGCTACCGATGGCCCCTTATCCTCTTGGTCCGATTCCGCCTTATGATCAATAAACTGGCGTTGCGTCTCTTTCCTTTTCTGGCCTGGTTCCCCATTACGCCGCTTGTTTTGCGCGCCGATCTGATTGCCGGCATCACCGGGGCGCTGGTCCTGGTCCCCAAGGCCATGGCCTATGCGCAATTGTCGGGCTTGCCGCTCCAGTTCGGCCTCTATACTGCCCTGATCCCCGCAGCGATCGGCGCCCTGTGGGGATCGTCGAGGCAGTTGGCCACCGGGCCGGTCGCCATCCTCGCCCTGATGACCGCCGCTGCCGTCGCCCCGTTGGCCCTTCCGGGATCGGAAGAGTACATCGGGTTGGTGTTGCTGCTCTCCCTCATGGTAGGCTGCATTCAATTGGCGCTCGGCCTGGTCAAGTTGGGCAGCGCGGTCAATTTCGTTTCCCACCCGGTGGTTCTCGGCTTCACGAACGCAGCCGCCCTGATCATCGGGTTTTCTCAGTTGGACATGATTCTGGGGATCCCCAAGGGACGCAGCGATCTTTTCTTCAAGGATGTCTGGGAGATGCTCGGCTGCATTCCCCTGACCCACCTGCCCACCCTGGCGATGGCGGCGATCAGCCTGGCGCTGATGCTGCTGGTGCAAAAGATCCGGGTTCTGGCCAAGCCCGGCGTACTGGTGGTCGTGGCCCTCGCCACTTTGGTCAGCGCGCTCATCGGTTTTGAACATACCGCCACCGGCCGGATCGAGGATGTCGCGGCGCCGGCGGCCAAGGAAACGATCCAAGGTTACAACACGACCACCCAGCGCATTGAGGACATGAGCACTACCGTGACCAACCTTACGACACGGTTACGGCAGGCCGAGAAGGAATCCGACTCCCGCGCGGCGGCCGATCTGCGCTATCGACTGGAACTGCTCGGCCTCGACATTAAGGCGGCTGAAAAGGAAAGTCGTAACCAGCTGCGGGACATTCGCACCCTGTATTTCGTCCGCACCGTTCCTGCCGAGGGACAACCCGCCCTGCTGTACCGCGTAGGCGCGGCGCCGGAAGGCGTACAGACTGACAACCACCTGTGGCATATCAAGAAGGCCGAGCAAGGGACGTTGAAACTGAGCGGTGGCGGCGATGTGGTCGGGGCCGTTCCCTCCGGCCTGCCCGCGTTCCGTCTGCCTGCCATCAGTTTCGACGGGGTGCTGCAACTGATGAGTTCGGCCCTGGTCATCGCCCTGGTGGGCTTCATGGAATCCATTTCCATGGCCAAGGCCATGACCGGAAAAACCAAGCAGCGGCTTGATCCCAACCAGGAACTGATCGGCCAAGGCTTGGCCAACATCGGCGGTTCGTTCTTCCAGTCCTATCCGGCCTGCGGTTCCTTCACCGGTTCGGCCGTCAATCTGCAGACCGGGGCAAAAACCGGGTTGGCCATGGTGGTCAACGGCGGCTTCGTGGCCGTGACTCTCTTGTTCCTGACCCCACTGCTCTACCATTTGCCGCAGGCGGTGCTGGCGGCCAACAACCTGCTGGCGGTTTCGGGACTGATCACCTTCCAGGCGTTCAGACATACCTGGAAGGCCAGCCGGGCCGACGGCATCGTGGCCCTGGTCACCTTTGTCGTCACTCTCCTGGCCGCGCCCCATCTCGATAAAGGGGTGATCATTGGGGCGCTCTTGGCCATCGGTCATTATCTGTACCGCACCATGGCGCCGCGGGTTGCCATCCTCGGCCGGTACGAGGACGGAACCCTGCGGGATGTCAAATACCATCCTGATCTGGCGACCTCGACCAGGGTAGTGGCCATCCGCTTCGATGGTTCGCTCTATTTCGCCAATATCGCCCATTTCGAGGACGCGGTCCTCGGCGCCATGGCCGATCATCGCGAGGCCAAGTTCCTGTTGGTGGTCGCAGACGCCATCAATTCCATCGACTCGTCGGGCGAGGAGATGCTCCACAACCTGGTGGGCCAATTGCAACAGTCCGGGGTGGAGGTGGTCTTTTCCGGTTTGAAAAAGCAGGTGCTTGATGTCATGCGGGCGACAGGCCTCTACGGCTTCATCGGTGAACAGAATATCTTTTCCACCGAGGACCAGGCCCTGGCCGCCATTTCTTGCTGGCTGGGCGAAGAGAGCAAAGCCTGCGCCCTGTTCAGGCCGAGGAGGTGAGAGGGGGCGCACAAACACCAGGCCGCCACGGGTGGAAGTCAGCGTGTTGATTGCAAGAGAAGATTCCGCAGCGCGCCGTGGCTTGCGCGGCTGTTCAGTGGGTGCAAGTCCCACCCGGCAACTTTCGCTTCAGCCGGCAGCAATCGAAGCAGTCGTGGAGGTGACGAAGCGGGTGAAGCCTTCGGTGTAAAGGGTCAGCAAGCGACTCGGCGAGTATGTGGGCTGCAACGTGAGTGAACGCTGGGCAGGCCTCGAAAGTCCCAATGCGGAAGCCGACCCGCCTGTAGAACGGGGAAGGCTGCCAGTTCCAGGGGAAGAGAGCGAAACAAGCGCCCTGGGCTTCCGCCGGGGTAGTGGCGGCAGCACGCATGCAAGAGGACAGCC
>WRFD01000040.1 GCA_009778955.1 Desulfobulbus sp. | reverse complement strand
CCAGCCGAGCTTGGGCAGGAAGAGGCGGGAATTGGCCTGATCGAGCTTGATCTGTTTTGGGTCCGGATAGCGGAAGCCGTCGCCTTGGCCTTTCTTCTTCAAGCGTGGAAAGTCCGCCCGCTTGGCGAAGAAGTTGGCATGGGCCCGATCCAGATCCTTGAGCTTTTGTTGCAGCGGATGGACAGGAGCGTCCGAAAGCCAGAGCGTCTCGGCGCTGTTGCGCCACTTGGTGAGCAACTTGCACAAGTCGGCGTAGCCGAGTTTTTTGTCGCCATTCTCGTAAGGCGCCTATGGCAAGGCCAGCGCCTTGTTGAACACGAACCGGCATGTCCCGGCAATACAGCGCATATCGCGTTGCTGTTCTCCATCGGCATCAATTTGTATTTAAAAGCTTGAAGGCGCAGCATGTACACTTGCTCTTTGGGACCAAGCGCCGGCGTGGAGTTTTTACCAAGCAAGTCCTTGATCACCTCCACGCCATCTCTACCAGCGTTTGCATCGACTTTGACGCTGAATTGGCGGAATTCGACGGTGAAGAGGATCATGTCCATCTACTGGTGAACTATCCGCCAAAGGTTGCGGTTTCGGCATTGGCAAACAGTTTGAAGGGCGTCTCAAGCCGTATGGCGCGCAAGAAAAACTGCCCAAGCATCCGCAACAAGCTGTGGGACGGGGCATTATGGCCGCCCTCCTGCTTTGCAGGAAGCTGCGGCAGCGCACCCATCCCAGATCATGCGCCAGTACATCGAGCAACAGCAAACGCCACATTAGGCGACTACAACGCCCACGCTCTCCTTCCCCGCCCTGAAGGACGGGGCTTGTCGCGCACCGGGTCAATCGGCAGCGCTCAAGGTGCTGGTTTTTTTTCATCGAGCTTATTTTTCTCGGATAATCATTTGATAAGGTTGCCTCGCCCGCTGTTTCCATGCTAAGTTGACCGCAAAATATGTTCTTGCCCCGTTGAACCTGACGCTGACACGGTACAACGCATGACATTTCCTCTGCATGACGTCCTTCTCCTGCTCAAACAAGAGGTGCAGGCCTATCGGGTTCCCGTGGTCGATCTGATCGCGGTTCAAACCAACGATCCCTTCAAGATTCTGATGGCGACTTTGCTCTCGGCACGGACCAAGGACGAGGTGACCGCTGCTGCGGTACGCCGGCTTTTTGCGCGGGCCGGAACGGTTGAGGAGTTGTCCCGCCTGACAACCGAGGAGTTGGAGCAGTTGATTTATCCCGTGGGATTTTATCGCAACAAAGCGCGATTTCTCCGGAAATTGCCAGCGGTATTGCAAGAACAATTCAATGGCGCTGTTCCTCAGGATATCGATTCTCTGCTCACCTTGCCCGGGGTCGGGCGCAAGACAGCCAATCTGGTGCTGGCGGTGGCCTTTGGCAAACCGGCCATCTGCGTGGATACCCACGTGCATCGCCTCATGAATATATGGGGGGTGGTCAAGACGGAAACTCCCTTGCAGACCGAGATGGCCCTGCAACAGATCCTGCCGGAATCTTCCTGGGCGGAATTGAATGCCATTCTGGTTGCCTTTGGCCAGGGAACATGCACGCCTGTGCGGCCCCACTGCGATTGCTGTCTGATCGCCAACCAATGCCCGCGCAACGGCGTGACGCCACGAGCTGTCAAGGCGGTCAACAAGGAGATGGACATGCAGCAGGCGACGGACAAGAAATTTATTTCCTGGAATGTCAATGGGGTACGGGCATCCTTGAAAAACGGCCTGCTCGACGTGCTTCGCGACTTCGATGCCGATATCGTGGCCCTTCAGGAAATCAAGGCCCAGCCGGAGCAGTTGCCGGCATCGCTGCAGAACATCGACGGATATCATGCGTTCTGGAATCCAGCGAAAAAGAAAGGGTATGCCGGTACCGCCGTGTTGAGTAAGACGGCCCCGCTCCAGATATGGTATGGACTCGACGAACCCAGATTCGACGAGGAGGGACGAGTGCTTACCCTTGAATTCAGCGACTTTTATTTCATCAATGTCTATGCGCCCAACGCGCAGCCCGAACTGAAACGGCTTGCCTTCAAGCAGGACTTTAACCTGGCCTTGTTTGCCTATATGGACCGTCTCGCCCGGTCCAAATCGCTGGTGCTCTGCGGCGACCTGAACGTGGCCCACAAGGAGATCGATCTGACCAATCCCAAGGCCAACGTGAACAATCCGGGTTTTTCCCGGCAGGAACGCGCCTGGATGGATTCGATCACCGAGGCCGGCTACATCGACACCTTTAGAAAATTCGACGCCTCTCCAGGGCGGTATACCTGGTGGAGCTATCGCTTCAACGCCCGGGCAAAGAATATCGGCTGGAGAATCGATTATTTCATCGTCGATGAGTCCAGTGACGCCCGCGTCGTCGACGCCGCCATCCATGAAGAGGTTGCCGGTTCGGATCATTGTCCGGTGAGCATAAATTTTCGCTGACAGCCGCCCCTATGAACCAGTATCGCATCGCCATCGCCGACGATCACAGCCTCATCCGCCAAGGGCTGAAAAGCCTCATCCGCACCAGTCCATCCCTCAGCATTGTGGCGGAAGCGGGCAACGGCATAGAACTGTTGGAAAAACTACGGCTGTATCGCCCGGATATGGTGATCCTGGACATCACCATGCCGCAGCTCAACGGCATTGAGGCCTTGCGAAAAATACGCGAGCAGTATCCGGCAATGGCCGTTCTGATTTTGACCATGCATTCCGGCTCATACCACTTTTATCAGGCAATGGCCGCCGGGGCGCATGGATACTTGATCAAAGACGATTCTGAAAGTGAATTGCTTACCGCCATCGGCACCATCCGCGAAGGAAGACCGTATGTCTCCTCGCAGCTCTCGCCGGAGGTCACCGATGAAGTGATCGCCAATTTCCGCGGCGAAGCCAAGATGCCTTTTTTTTGCTTGAGCGACCGGGAAAAAGAGGTGCTGCGCCTGGTGGTGAAGGGATACTCGAGCCGTGCGATTGGCGAGCAACTGCACCTCAGCTCCCGGACCATAGAACACCACCGGGCAAGCCTGCTGAAAAAATTCAAAATGAAAAATACCGTCGATCTCGTCAACTATGTGGTCAGCGGCGGCATGCTGTTTCCGGACGGAGAGAGGTAATTTTTCTCTTTTCTGTATTCTTTTCCCCTTGCTTATCATCCTGATATTTTAGTATTTTTTTTGATGATAGGTATTTTTTTAAATTATTGTTAGGTATTGCTCACAATTGTTTTTTTTGTTTACCGGGCTTAAGTACGACTTCTGAAGACGGTTGGGCCAAGCGGGCGCAGGGCCTGAGCACCACACCAATGAAGAGAAGCGGGAAGAGTCCATGAACAAGAAAGACCTCATCGCATCCATTGCGGAGTCGGCGAATATCAGTAAAAAAGCGGCGGCACGGAGCCTGGACGGCATGCTGACGATCCTGCTTGCCGCCATCAAGGAAAGAAAACGCGTCACCCTGACCGGGTTCGGCAGCTTCACCACCATGGAGTGGGCGCCTCGGATCGGAAGAAATCCGCAAACCGGTGAAACCGTGTCTATTCCTTCCTGCCGGGTTGTCAAGTTCCGGCCGGGAAAGAAATTATCGCGGAAAATTCAATTGTCGCAGAAAATTTGATGAGGAGACGCCCGCTCATAGGGGCCGCCGCTGGCTCAGCGCGAACGGCTCTTGGTTGCCTTTTGGCGCCGCCACCACCACAGCAAGGGGGCGCCGACGACCATGACTAGACAGAGCAGCTGGCCCATGGAGAAGGTCGAGCCGATCAGGCCGATCTGGGGGTCGGGTTCGCGGACAAACTCGACCCAAAAGCGGAAACAGCCGTAAAGGCCGAGAAAAAGGGCCAGTATGGATCCGTGCGGCCAGCGGCTTGAGGAGGCCGACTGCCACGGCTTGGCTTTGACGATCCAGAGAAGAACAAAAAGGACCAATCCCTCGAGCAAGGCCTCGTAAAGCTGCGAGGGATGCCGGGGCAAGGGGCCGCCTTCGGGGAAAACCATGCCCCAGGGAACTGCGGTGATCCGGCCGAAGAGCTCTCCGTTGATAAAGTTGCCCAGCCGGCCAAAGAACAGGCCGATGGGCACGGTGACGCAGACGAGATCCGCAGCTTTCCAAAAATCGAGCCCTGTGTGGCGGCAGAAAAGATAGCCCGCCAGAAGCGCCCCCAGGCCGCCGCCGTGAAAAGACATGCCCCCTGCCCAGATGGCCGGTATGTCAAGCGGGTGGGCAAGATAATAGGCTGGATTGTAGAAGACGACATAGCCAAGACGCCCTCCGAGCACCACCCCCAAGATCAGAAACAGGTGCAGATCGTCGAGCCGGTCGCGCATCTGCCGCCAGTGAAATCGTTTGGCCTGATACAGGACCAGCAGGTAGGCGGCGGCAAAGCCGATGACATACATTAGGCCGTACCAGCGGATCTGGAACGGACCCACGGCAAGCAGCACCGGATCGATGGTGGGATACGTAAGCATGTCGTGTTCTGTTTGGTGATGGTTAAAGAATGCCCAGGCGCTTGAGATGGACCTGGAGAACGGAAATGGCTGCCGGAGTGACGCCGGATATCCGCGAGGCCTGCCCCAGCGAACGGGGCTGCACCTTGGTTAGTTTTTCCACGACTTCATTGGAGAGGCCGGGTAAACCTTTGTAGACCAAATTCGGAGGCAATTCGATGCCTTCGAGCTTTTTGAAACGCGCGATCTGTTCTTCCTGTCTGCGGATATACCCCTCATACTTCACCTGTAATTCGATCTCGTCACTCAAGGCGGAGGCCTGGACGGGCAGCGGCAGTTCCGGAACCACCGCGCCGGCGAACTCTGTCAGTTGATGCAGCCGTATCTCGGGTCGGCGCAGGATGTCCGCCAGGGTCACGGCCTGGGTGATGGGCGGCGAGTTGTGCCGGGCCAGGAAGTCGGTCGCCGCGCTTTGCGGCTTGATCCGGGTTCCATGCAGCAGGCGCACCGTCTCCTCGATACAGGCTCGCTTGCGCTGAAATGCTTCCCAGACGGATTCGCTCACCAGCCCTATCCGATAGCCGATTTCACAGAGCCGCAAGTCGGCATTGTCTTCCCGCAGCAGCAAGCGATATTCCGCCCTCGAGGTAAAAAGACGGTAGGGTTCCTTGGTGCCCAAGGTCACGAGATCGTCGATCAAGACCCCGAGATAGGCCTGCGACCGGTCTAGGATAACCGGCGCTTCGCCCCGCATCTGGCGAACGGCATTGATCGCGGCCATCAGCCCCTGGCCGGCGGCCTCCTCGTAGCCCGATGTGCCGTTGATCTGGCCGGCCAGAAAGAGACCTTCGATATGTTTTGTTTCCAGCGATGGCTTCAGTTCCCGCGGATCGACATGGTCATACTCGATGGCGTAACCGGGTCGGATGATCCGGGCCTGTTCCAGACCGGAAATGGAGTGGACCATGGCGATTTGGGTGGCCAGCGGCAGGCTGGTGGGGATGCCGTTGGGATAGACTTCGACCGTGTCCAGTCCTTCGGGCTCAAGGAAGATCTGGTGGCGCTGCTTTTCCGGAAACCGCATCACCTTGTCTTCGACCGATGGGCAGTAGCGGGCTCCCACACCCTCGATGATGCCGGCGTACATCGGCGATTGATCGATGGAGGCGCGGATTATTTCGTGGGTGCGTTCATTGGTGTAGGTGATGTGGCAAGCCCGCTGCGGCAGTGGCGGCGCTCCGCTGGAGGAAAAGGAAAAGAGGGAAGGGGGCTCGTCGGTGTACTGGGCCTCCAGTTGGGAATAATCGATGGTGCTGCCGTCGAGCCGGGGGGTGGTGCCGGTCTTCATCCGGCCCATGGCAAAGCCGGCGGCGGCAAACCATTGGGCCAGTTTGGTTGCGGGCGCATCCCCCATCCGGCCGGCGGGAAACTGCTTCAGGCCTATATGGATCAAGCCGTTGAGAAAGGTGCCGGTGGCGACTATCACCGCCTTGACCCGAATCCGCTCGTCCAAGGAGGTCCGCAAGCCGACCACCTTGCCGTTCTCAACCAGGATTTCGTCGGCCATTGCCTGGCGGATGGCCAAGTGGGGTTGATTTTCCAGCACTTGCTTCATCCGCAGCCGGTAGAGCAGCCGGTCGGCTTGGGCCCTGGAAGAGCGGACCGCCGGCCCCTTGCTGGTGTTGAGCCGTCGGAATTGGATGCCGGTGGCGTCGATATTTTTGGCCATTTCGCCGCCCAAGGCGTCGATTTCCTTGACCAGATGCCCCTTGGCCAGACCTCCGATGGCGGGGTTGCAGGACATGGCCCCAATGGTGTCGGCATTGATGACGCACACCAAAGTGCGGCATCCCATGCGGGCCGCAGCCAGTGCCGCCTCGCAACCGGCGTGGCCCGCGCCGATGACGGCGATATCGAAGTCAGTCATGGGTGTGATCCGTAAGGGCGAGAAAAGCACCGGCAAAAAAAATGACGAATCGCGGCGGGCAGGGCAAAGTTCCGTCTGTCGGCCCCGGGAAGAGCGCTATTATACGGCATCGTTCTCCATTTGCAAGCATCCCGGAATGCCCGCCGGTAGGGTCAGCGCCTGAATTGATCGGGGCGCCAGGTGATAAAGGCCCAGGTGGGAACATGGCGGGGGTGCAACGAGACCGAGCCGTCGTCGTGCTTTGCTGCGATGGAGCGGACATAGGCCCGCAGCCGTTTGGTTTCGCGGCTGTCCAGTTCCGGAAGCATCCAGTGATAGCGGGCCAGGGCTTGGTCGATGGTGCGGTAGCGGGCGGTCTCTTCGAGCCGGATGAAGTCGACGGTGGCCAGGCAGCCCCATTGGTAGAGGATATTGATGGTAAAGATGTAGTCCGGGCCGGGATTTAAGGGTCGCCCGACCGCAGCGAAGGCCTCGGGATCGTGCGGACCTGCGCCGACCCGGTCGGTCACAGCCACTTTGTGCACCGCAAATTCGTTCAGGCGGCGGAGGGCGGCTCCCAGGTCGGCGACGGCGAGCGAGCGCGAGGCGATGACCAAATCGTGGGGGAGGACGCCCTGGGAGCGCCAGTCGTCATCCCAGGAAAGGGGCAAGGCTGCGATGTTGGTCAGTCGGGCCTGGTCCGCCCGGTCGGCCAGGATGGCGAGCATCTTGGGCGAGAAATCGATGCAGGTGACCCTATGCACCCTCGCTGCCAAGGGTAGGGCCAGGGTGCCGGGACCGCTGCCGACGTCGAGCACGGACCAGTTCGCCTCCGGTCTGAGCAGGGCGATAAAGGCGTCGGCATAGCTTGATTGTCCAAAGCGCCGGGCAAAGGAGGCGGCCCGCCCGTCCCAGTCGGCAATTCCTTTAGGCTGCCAGGATCGCTCCGTCTGCGCCTGGCGCCAGAGGCAACTCCAGTCGATGTCCTGGTATCGGTGAAGAGGCATGGACTCCTTTGTCCGGGGTGAAATAATTTGACAGAAGTCAAACTCTATGATTAAAATAAACATTTTTTGTAGAAGCACACATAGCCATTTGCAGGACCGTGTGCTGAAGACCGTTGCTGCATTTATTCCATCCGCGAGCAGAGCGGTGCAAGAAAGCGCGAATGAGCAAGGGGGCTTCGCCCTCTATTAAACAGATTGTCTGCAAGAAAGGAATCGGATTATGAGTAAAAGGACGTTTCAACCCAGCACCACCAAGCGCGCCCGCACCCATGGATTTTTGACGCGCATGAAAACCCGCGCCGGCCAGGCGACCATCAAGAGAAGAAGGGCAAAAGGCCGCAAGCAGCTGGCATCCTGATCGCTTGGATCGTCGAGCGCTTCCGAAACAACATCTGCTGCGAACAACCGGGGAATTTCATCGCGTCTACAAAACCGGTCGGCGGTTGAAGGGAGAGGGGTATGGCCTGGTTTTTCTGGCTAACGCCCGTAAGTACAATCGATTGGGCATCAGCGTGCACCGCAAGGCTGGCAATGCGGTCCGCCGCAACCGGATCAAGCGGTTGATCCGGGAGGCTTTTCGTCTGCACCGCGATCAGTTCCCACCGTCCGCCGACATTATTCTCACCGTTCGCCCCGAATTTACCATCGACAGCTTGCTGGACATGCGCACCAGTGTGGCTCGCCTTTTTGGGGCCTGATCAGGTACAAGGTGATGCCCGTAACCAGGCAATCTCACGATATTCCCCTTAGGGCGGCATCCTGGCGGCATCAGTTGCGGGCACTGCCCGGGCGATGCCTGATCGCGCTGTTCAGAGGATATCAATACCTCATCTCCCCGCTTTTTCCCCCAGCTTGCCGTTTCGTGCCCACCTGTTCCCAGTATGCGATTGAGGCCGTCGCCAAGTACGGCGCCGTCCGGGGAACATTGCTGGCACTGTGGCGCATAGCGCGTTGCCATCCCTTTTCCCGGGGCGGCTATGATCCGGTCCGATGAGCCGCCGCAAAGCTTCGTTTCTCTCCCATCAACCCCCCTGCCGTAGCCGCAGAGGGTCACAAAGGTATTTCCATGGATCTCAATAGAGCTTTTTTGGCCATTGTTCTCTCGCTGCTCATCCTGGTCGGCTTTCAGTATCTTTTCCCGCCCGCAACGCCTCAACAAGCGCCAGCCGACCCGAAAGGGCAGCAGGCAACGCAAACGCCCGCCGATCAGCCGAGCCAGGCCCAGGTGCAGCAGGCCCCAGCGCAGGCCCCGGCGCAGGCTCCGGCTACCGTTGCGCAACAATCGGTGCTCGTCGATCCGAAGGCCCGGGATATCACGGTCAATACCCCCTTGTATACGGTGGTCATCAACGAGCAGGGAGGCGGATTCAGGAGTTTTGTCCTAAAAGGGTATCGCAATACGATCGAGCAGGATTCCGGACCGATGGAACTTCTCTTCGACCGTGGACCCGGTAGCCTGTCGGTGTTGTTTTCCCTCGACAACGGCGTCGGCGCCAACCTGCCCCTGTTCAAGGCCGACAAAACTTCGGTCACTATCACCAATGAAAACGAGACGGCCCAGCTGACCATGACCGCCACCCTGGCCGAAGGGTTCACGGTGGTCCGCGCCTTGACCTTCAGGGGCGACAGCTATCTCATCAACGCCGAATATAAGGTGCAGAACACCACCGACAAGTCCGTACAGGTCTTGCCCGCCCTGACGCTGACCAACGAGCCCTTTGCCCACACCGGCAACATCGGTGAATTTTTGTTTCACGGTCCTGCCGCTTATGCCAACGGCAAGCTTATGGAAACCAAGATGAAAAGTTTGGCCGAGAGGCCGGTGATGCTCCAGGGCAAGATCAGCTGGGCGGGATTTATCGACAACTATTTCATGACCGCAGTGGTGCCGACCAGCGGCAATGCGGTAACCGTGAGCCAGCAGGGATCGGAGAAGCAGGCGCGGACCGTGATTTCCGAAGGCATCCTGGGGATTGGCGCCAATGAAACCAAGACCTATGCCTACACCCTCTACTTCGGCCCCTCGAAGCTGAAAATACTTGAAGCGGCCGGCAATGATCTGGCCAAATCGGTGGACTTCGGCTGGTTTGACGTCATCGGCAAGCCGATGCTGTGGCTGCTGAATTTCTTTCACCAGTTCACCGGCAACTACGGCGTCGCCATCATTTTGCTGACCGTGCTGATCAAGCTGCTTTTTTGGCCGATTACCCAGAAAGGGATGAAGTCCATGAAGAACATGCAGAAGCTTCAGCCCAAGATCGCCAAGATCCGCGAACGATACAAGGCTGACCCAGCCAAGATGAATCAGGAAATCATGACCTTGTATAAAACATACAAGGTCAATCCGGTGGGCGGGTGTCTGCCGATGCTGATTCAGATACCCTTCTTTTTTGCCTTGTACCGCGTGTTGATGGCGGCCATCGAATTGCGGCACGCCCCTTTCATGCTGTGGATCAATGATCTGTCCGCTCCGGACCGGCTGTGGGTAGGCTTCGACGTCCCCTATCTGCACGGCATTCCAATCCTGACCTTGCTGATGGGCGCTTCCATGTATTTGCAGCAGAAAATGACCCCAACGACGGCCGATCCCACTCAGGCGCGCATCATGCAGTTCCTGCCGATCGTGTTCACCATCATGTTCATCAATTTTGCATCGGGCCTGGTGCTGTACTGGTTTGTCAACAACCTGCTTTCGATACTGCAACAGTATCTCATCAATCGGCAGCAGAATAAGAGCTGAATGCGGATGGGGGAAAGGTGTATCATGGCGAAAGGTAAAGATTTTTATGGAAAGGATATTGCCGAGGTCATTGAGCGGGCCTGCAAAACCTTGGAGGCGTCTCGGGAAGATCTGGATATAGAGGTGCTGGAAACCGGATCAGCCGGGATTTTTGGCCTTTGCAAGAAAAAAGCCCACATCCGGGTGCAGCGCAAGGCGGTCTCGCTGATCGAGGAGATCGAGACCAAAGCTAAAGCCGCACCGGCAGAGAAACCGGCCGCAGCCGGGCGGACCCCAGCGGATGCGCCAGATAGCGCAGCCGAGGCGGCTGTGACGACCGCAAGCGGCGGGGCTGGCGATGGTGATCGCCTTTTTGTCCAAGCCCCGGCAGTCGTTCCCACTGCCATCCAGGCCGCCGAGCCGGAGTTGCGCGAAGATGACGAGGAGCAGGAGGGCGAACCGGAGGATTTCGAGGAGGAAGGCCCGATCGAACCGCCTGCCGAAGAGAGTCTTGCCGCTATCCAGGCCGACCTCCATCAACTGTTGGCCTTGATGGAGCTGCCCTCGGAGGTGCGGGTGATGTTCGCGGACAACACCGTCCACTGCACCATCACCGGTTCGCACGAGGCGCACATTGTCGGTCCCGAGGGGCGAACGCTGGACAGCCTGCAATATCTGCTGCGCAAGATGGTGGCCAAGCACCTACCCGACAAGATCATGCTCTCCCTCAATGCCGGAGATTTCCGTGAACGGCGCGCCGAAGAACTGAAGCTGCGGGCAGTGGAGTTGGCGGCCCAGGTCAAGGCGGACGGCAAAACCCAGGCCATTCCGGCGCTCAATCCCTCGGAGCGGCGAGTGGTGCACATGGCGCTGCACGATGACAAGGACATTCGCAGCCGTTCGGTCGGCGAAGGCTTGTTCAAGAAAGTCCTGATCTACAAACCCGGCAAGGGCCGTCGCCCGGTTCCGAAAAAAAAGCGGGGAGGGCAGGGTGGCCGTTCATCCGGCGACTGAGACCATTGCCGCCATCGCCACGGCGCCGGGCACTGGCGGCATCGGCATCATCCGGGTGTCAGGTCCGGATGCTCTGCCGTTGCTCCGCAAGGTCTTTGTGCCCCGCACCCCCCGCAGCCATTTCACCAGTCACACCCTCTACTACGGCGCCATTGTCAACCGCCAGGGACAAACGCTCGACGAGGCCCTGGCGGTCTACATGCGCGCCCCGCAGACCTATACCCGGGAAGATGTGGTCGAGTTGCATTGTCACGGGTCCTATCTTGTCCTGCAGGACATCATCCGCACTCTGATCACCTGGGGCTGCCGGCTGGCGGAGCCAGGAGAGTTCACCAAGCGGGCCTTCCTAGCCGGCCGGATCGACCTGACCCGAGCTGAGGCGGTGATCGACCTGTTACAGGCCCAGACCGATGCCGGGGCCCGGCTGGCGGTCAGTCAACTCCAGGGGCAACTGTTCGACCGGCTGGAGGCCATCCGGCAGCGCTTGGTCGAATACCTCGCCCTGCTGGAGTTGGCCATTGATTTTCCCGACGACGACGTCGAGATTTTCGATAGCAGACAGATCGCCGCCCGCCTGCAACCCGAGGTGATCGCCCCTTTGGAACACTTGATCGCCTTGGCCGAGCAGGGCCGGATTGTCCGCGAAGGCGTCAAGGCAGTCATCGTCGGCCGGCCGAACGTCGGCAAATCCAGCCTGCTCAACGCCCTGTTGCGGGAAGAGCGGGCACTGGTCACCTCGGTTCCCGGAACCACCCGGGACACGGTTGAGGAACGGATCGATATCAATGGCATTCCGGTGCACCTGGTCGATACTGCAGGCATCCGCAGACACGAGGATCCGGTGGAGGCCTTGGGCATTGAACGGGCCCGCCAGAAGCTGGCTGAGGCGGATCTGGTGTTGCTGGTGGTGGATGCCCAGGCCGGCTTAACTCCGCGTGACCGCGAATTGTACGAGAGCGTCCGGGAAAAGTCGCATCTGGTAGTGCTCAACAAACGCGACCTGGTGAATGATGAACAGGTTGCGGTCCTGGCCAGCGCCTTTGCCGCTGCCGTGGCTGTGCCGGTTTCGGCCCGGCAGGGTGAAGGGATCGAAGCGTTGCAGCAGGCCATTTATCAGGCAATCATTGTCGGGAGCGAATTCACCGACCAGATTGCCTGCGCCCCCAATACCCGGCACCGGGCGGTGCTGGCGCGGACCTTAGCGGCATGCCGGCGGTTTGGCGAGGCCATGGCGGCTGGAGCGCCCGTCGATCTTCTGGCGGTCGAAGTGCAGTCAGCGCTTGACGACCTGGGCGACATTATCGGGCTGACCACCCCGGACGAGGTGCTGGATGCGGTCTTCAGCCGGTTCTGTATCGGCAAATAACGACAACCAGAGAGAAAATATTTTCCCGGTTTACCGCAGGAGCGCGGCAAACCGGGATTTTTTTTGGCGGGAACAGTTCGAGGCGAAAGGATTACGGCTGGGCGAAGCTGTCGGCAAACAATTGGTTGATGGCGGCAATACCGTCGTCGCTGAGATAGCGGGTGCCCGAGCCGACAAAGGTGCTGTAGCAGATCTTGGGGCTGTCTTCCTGCCAGGCCCCGTCCTTCCATATGAACCACTGCCGGCGGGGCTGGTCGTAGACATGCAGCGGCCGGTTGAACAGCTTGGCCAACTCCACCGCCCAGCCGGTGCCGCCCTTCACCGAGTTGTCTTCCAGGATGGCGCCGACCACAAAGACCTGGTGCCCTTTGTTGACCATGTGGAAGATGGTCTGGAGCACCCGGCGGATCTTTTCGGTTTCGTAATAGGTCCGATTCATCATCCGCGATGCCAGTTCCATGCTGATGTCGCCCCGTTGCAACTCCTCCTCGCTCAGAATTACCTGGTTGCGGTCTCGGTTGAGGCGATGGCCTTCAAAGGTGAAAATCACCTCGCAAACCGAATATTTTTCAGCATTTTCGCCAAAGAGGGTCTCCGTCCCCTTCAGTCCTCCGTGGTACAGCGTGCAGTCTTGTGCGTTCATGTTTTCTCCTTAGCTGTTTTCTTATCTGACGACAAAAATCGCCAGGTTCTATTGAGACGACATTATTTTATTGTAGCGGGTATTTTTTTGATGCCCATTGAAAACCCAAAAAACATTGAATTGGGAAAAATTTTCCTGGCCGGTTTTGGGCGCATATTTTGGAAGCTGGGAAAATATATCTTCCATGCGCCGGAGGCCGGGAAAGTATGCTATCCCGCCAGATGAGCGCCGAAAAAGCAGTCAAAGGGGCAGACGGAGCTGTCGTTGCGCCAGACGTTCTCGCTCTTCCAGTAAAAGGACGCGGATTTTTTGCTCCAGTTCCTTTTTTTGGCGGCAGTTCCGTCCAATATTCGGCCACCATGATGCCGTCCTTGCGCATTTCCAGAAGCTCCACCTGTTCCCGGCTACCTGCGGCGCAAAGGAACAGGCCGACGGGCGCGTTTTCACCTTCCTGCCGCTCATAGCTATCCAGCCATTTTAGATGCAGTTCCATCTGCCTTGTCCCTGGCCTGGAATTTGCCCAATTTCAATTCGACAGCCACCAGGCGTTTCAGGGTACGGCGGTTGAAAGGCAACCCTACATTATTCCGATATCGGAATAATGTCGAATATTCCGATTCTCGGATTATTCCGAATTTTGTCAAGTTGATGCCGGAAACGCAAGATATGCTCTCGCATTTCCGGCAAGCACCAATAAATCAGCGGAATAATCTATCAGTGTAATCCACATAGACGTTTGATCATGTCCTCATTGCCTTCCCACATCCCCGCCTCCGCCGCCGGACGTATTGAGGCGCCGGATTCTGCCTGCGCAATAGCCTTACGCTTCATTTCGGTATCGGCGTAAGCATAAATCAAGGTTGTTTCCGGATTCGAATGCCCCAGCCATTCCGCAAGAAGCGCAAGCGGCATTCCTGCCCGGTAAAGATGCATAGCGCACGACCGCCGGAACATATGAGGGTTGATTTTTTCTGGGACATCTGGGCAGTGCACTCTAGTGTTTAATCGCATAAATTTGACAATTTATTGGCTGTCTACGAGTCCCGCACCTGCCGTTTCTTCCAAACAAAAGGTATGGAGTGTTGATTGT